>JAJRXZ010000041.1 GCA_024276015.1 Spirochaetota bacterium
ATGACGATACGGTTCATAATATCATATCAAATGCTTCCTGTACAACAAACTGCTGCGCCCCTCCCATTAAAGCGCTGGTGGATCATTTCGGCGAAAAGATGATCTCCTATGCTATGACAACGGTTCACGCAGCCACCAATACTCAGAATGTTCTTGATACGGTTCCTAAAGCCGGCGAAAAGGACACAAGAAGATGCAGAAGCGTTTTCAGCAATATGATCCCCACATCAACGGGAGCCGCTAATGCCGTGCTGGAGGTGATCCCTGAAATTCGCGATCTCGGCATAGGGTCGCAGGCCTCGGCCATCAGGGTTCCGGTGAATACCGGTTCTATTGTTGTGCTCGATGTAACCGTACTTGGCGAATATGACAATGATCATATCCACAATATTTTCAGAGATTACTCGGGAAAAAATCCCGATATAATGAAGTTTTCCGATGAACAGCTTGTGAGTTCCGATATTGTGGGCTGCCGGTATTCCGCGATTTACGATTCCTTCTTTACTCATCACAGAACGGCTAAGCGGGAAGACCGCTGTTATACAATGTTTGACCTTAATTTCTGGTATGACAATGAGTTCGGTTATGTTAATTCATTGATGAGGCTCTATGATTTTATAACAGGCACGGCTTAGAGTAAATGAGCATCGGGTCTATGAAGGCATTTTTGTTAGCTGCCGGTTTCGGCGAAAGATTAAAACCTCTTACTGAAAAAATACCGAAGCCGTTGATCAAGGTGGCAGGCGTTCCTTCAATCTGTTATGCCATATCTCTGATAAAGGAAGCCGGTATCGAACATGTAGTCTGCAACCTCCACTACAGGCATGATGATATTATCGGATTTTTTGCCGAAAATAAGAATTTCGGTTTACGCATTGAATTTTCCATAGAGGAAGAAATTCTTGGCACCGGCGGGGGATTGAAGAGATGCGAGAAACTGCTGTCGGGCGAGAGCTTTGTTATGATAAACAGCGATATTATTACCGATGTAAAGCTTATTGATATAATAAATGAACACCGCCAAAAGAGAGCCCGGGGAACGGTTATGCTCCACAGAAATGAAGACGGAACCGGACATACAACTTCTGTTATAGGAGATAAAGCTGCAGATTTTAATAATATCCTTAAAAAAGATATTAAAATGGAATACGATTTTTCAGGGATATCTGTTCTGCCTGCTCTGATATTCAAATACCTTAAGAATGAATTTTCAGATATTGTTTCAACCGGTTTCATCCCGTTAATAAAGGATCATGGGCTCAATTATTATATTCACAGAGGCATACGATTCGATATAGGCACTTTCGAATCGCTGAAAAGAGCAGAGGAATATCTTTCTATATATGGGAAAAGTCTGAAAAAAAAAGTTTGCCGCTTAACAGGACTGCAATGATCAATCAATTTCATATTCTTCAATAACTCTGAATTCAACTCGTCTGTTGTAATCGGAATATTTTCTGCCGTGGTTTACAAAAACCGGATTTTTTTCTCCCAGACCTTTGATCACAAATCTCCCTGGATCAAGGCCAAGCTTTACAAAGTAATCTCTTATTACTTTTGCTCTTTTATAGCTTATTCTGTTATTATATTCAGGGGTGCCGGAAGGGTCGGAATGGCCTGTTATTTCAATGCGTATATCCTTATTGTGTCTCAGATAATTGATCAGTCTGTGAATATAAGGATAGAATTCGAGTTTGATCTTTGTTGAGTTTACTCCGAAATAAATCGGTTTAAAAACAAATTCTTTTGAGCTGCCCGAAGAAGTCTTCTTAGCAAGTGCCCGCGGTTTTCTTTTTCTTACACTGACAGGAGATATCTCAAGACGGACATTTTTGATTTTTCCTCTTTCCACTTTTACGGTTTTTTTATAGGGCTTATAGCCTTTTTGGTTTATGGTAATTTCGATCCACTTTACATCCGGTTTGGGCACAATATAGAATATCCCTTTTCGGTTGCTTCTCTTGACTATAGATCTTAAAGGTTTTCTGCCGGGGGCGTTGCTGTCTTTCAGAAATATTTTGAATCTGGCTGAAAGAGGGATCTCACGCTGTTTTTTTATTACTTTAATTCTTAATTTTGTGGGTTTGGTTTTTTGTATTCTGTTTTCCGGACCGATCTGTTCGGCATTCTTTTTTATGTGAGGGGATATTTTTACTATTTTGTTCTCTTTTTTAAAGGTATCTTTCTTTACGGTTTTTTCTTTTTTTTCTTTGGTTTTTTTCGGGGGCTTTTTTTTATCATTAACAGGCTGTTCTTTTTTTATATGAGTCTTTTTAACCCTTTTTTTCGGGGGTTCTGTCTCATAAAAGGGTTTCTCTCTGATTTCAGGAATGTTGATCTGGATAATTTTCGTAAAATATATGTCGTAACGTCCGAATCCTCCTTCCCTGTTGGAGCAGAAGAATATATTTTTACCGATTTCCGAAAAGAATAATTCATTGCTGTCGGAATTTATTTCGGGGCCCAGATTTATAACCCGGGTAAACTGGCCGTTAACGTAGTGAACGAAGTAGATATCCCAGCCTCCGAATCCTCCCGGTCTTCTTGACGAGAAATAGAAACCTGAACGCAGTCTGGACGGAGTAAAAGCAATTTCGTAATTACCTGTATTAACAGGAGGAGGAAGCGCCTTTACGTCTCTGTATAAGCCCTTTTTAAATGTTGCTGCCATAATTACCGCTTTTTTCATATTTTTGAAGGGCCATCTTGTAAAATAGAGAGTTTTCATGTCGGGGCTCAGACATGGCGATCGTTCGTTTTCTATTGTATTAACTTCGCCCGGTATCTTCTCAGGTTCGCTCCATTTGCCGTCTGTTTTTCTTGAATAATAGAGGTCAAATGTAACTCTCTCTCTTCCATCATAGGCAGGTTTGGGTCTGAGGCTCCCCTTTCTGTCCGATGCGAATATGATCATTGTCCCGTCGGGCGTAATAAAAGGTGTTTCGTCATTATCAAATTTTGAATTTATAGCGGTTATATATTCGGGAGCGTGCCATCTGCCCTTTTCAAAATAGCTGATATATATATTGTGGGAAAATTCTTTGGGCAGTTTTGAATTGAAAACCATGGTTTTTCCGTCTGCCGTGAGGGATGGAGAAAAATCGTCGCCGGAACTGTTAACCGGAAATTTAAGATTTATCAGCTTAAAGGTTTCCAGAGGATTTTTTATTGACCCGTTTAAATTATGCAATACCGATGAAAAAATTGCTGCGATTATCAGAATTATAAAGTATCTGTAATATTTGTTTATTTTAATCATTTTTTTTATTATAATCTCTGTTGAGCAAACTATTGCATAATTATATTATATATTATATGAAGATATTAATGGTCAATAAAATATTTTTCTTAAAGCAGACAACTATATATATAATCGTTATTTACAGGGCAATTCTACAGTTTTTAATAATATTTTTTATGACTAATGACGATAATAGTCTATGTACTGTCAGGAGGAATTTTTTAATGAGGCTTCCGAAAATGTTAATCCGAAGTTGCGCTCTCTTTTGTATTATTTCATTAATATGCGTGAGCTTACAGGCTCAGGAGAGTTACGAAGATTATATGTATATGAGAGAAAAAAATATAAAACGGGACAGGCCCTTGTCGGAGATAAGAACCGGCGACAACAGCGATATACTGGACGATATTCGCGGGGCTGTGCGTGAAGAGATAGACGGCACTATTAATAAAGAACGTAAAGCCAGCAAAAGAAAAATTGACAAGAACAAGTTTATTATGAATATCAGGCAGATTGTCAGAGAAGAGATTGAAGATGCAATTAAAATAAAAGAGAAGAGTTATTTATCCTACGGTACATTTGAAGTGGGAGGATTTTTATCATACAGGTCCAAAGGCATTGAGAGCGACGAGAACGACAATAATACAGTGATCAAAGTTTTTCCAATGATGACATTTTTTCTTACCGGAAATGCTGGCATTACACTAAAGGGCGCAGCCGATATCAATCTGACAAATGATACTAGAAGCTATAATGTCGGCATGGGACCTCAGTTTATTTTCGGCATAGATCCGACGGATGAGATATGTTTTTATGCAACAATTTTTCTTGGGGTAAGCGTTAATACGGCTCTCAACGACTCATTCGGATACAGATACGGCAATGAAGTGGGTTTTAAGTTTATCCTTACAAGCGGAGTTATAATGAATCTGGGACTTATGATCGTCTTTGATAATGCAGGAGACAGAGTTACGGGTTTTCAGAATATTATTGAGCCCACAATAGGCATATCGGCATGGTTTTGATTTAATTATCGGATATTTCACTATTTTACAAACGGCCGGCAGCGGGTCGTTTTTTTAGGTTTATCAGAATGGTAAAGATCGGTTTGGAAATATTTGCGCAGCGATTTAATTCTTATAAAGATCGAAAAATCGCATTGATCGCCAACCAGTCATCGGTTACATCTGATTTTATTTATATATGGGATTTCTTAAAAAAAAACGGTTTCAACATTAAGCGGATTTTTTCTCCGGAGCATGGTCTCTTTGGTACGGAACAGGACCAGGTTCCTGTAAAAGATCAGCCTTTTCCGGATTTTGATGTTAAGAGTCTCTACGGCGATACGGTTGAATCGCTTACTCCCGATAGATCGCTTCTTCAAGATATAGACACGGTACTTTACGATATTCAGGACGCTGGAGCAAGGTATTATACATACGTTAACACAATGGTATATTTTATGAGATCAATATCCGGAACAGATATTGAATTTATAGTTCTTGACAGACCTAATCCCTTAAACGGAGTTCGGGCCGAAGGCCCGGTTTTAAAAAAGGGATATGAATCGTTTGTCGGCGTGCTGCCTGTGGCCGCAAGGCACGCTTTGACATCGGGGGAACTTGCCCTTATGGCTAAGGATATCTACGGCCTTGATATAGATCTTAAAATAATTAAAATGGAAGGATGGAGCAGGAATATGTTTTTCCCTGAAACAGGGCTTCCATGGGTGATGCCGTCGCCTAACATACCTTCATTCAATACCGCTCTGGTATATCCGGGAATGTGTCTCCTTGCAGGATTGAATATTTCCGAAGGAAGAGGCACCACAGTTCCTTTTGAAATGGCAGGAGCTCCTTTTGTTGATCCTTACAGGCTCGCCGATATTTTAAATTCGCAGTGTGAAGATAGTGTCTATTACAGGCCTCTTTATTTTATTCCCACATTCCATAAATATTGCAGCAGAACTGTGGGCGGGATTTTTGTACATGTTAATAAGCCGGCGGTCTTTAAAGCGTTTCTCAATGGAGTGACCTTAGTAAAAGCTTTTTTCGATTTATATGAGGAGCTGAAATTCCTGGAAGACGTGTATGAATTTAATTCACGGCATCCGACCTTTGATCTGTTAGCCGGGAATTCCGGTATCCGTACCGGCATTATGAATGGAGCTTCGGCAGAGGAGCTGGCAGGATCATGGCGCGTTGAAGAAGAGGAGTATGGCGGAAAAAAAGAAAAATATCATTTATATTAATACAGCGTTAAATCATAAAGATTCCAGAGTGAAACAGTGTCTGTTGATGCGGTAATTATACTACTCTATTTTATCTTAATTAATTATCTGGGGATCAGATTTTCAAAGGCCGGTAATTTGAAAGACTATTTTCTCGGCAACAGGAGAATCCCCTGGATCGCTGCATGTTTTTCAATAGTGGCAACGGAAACAAGCACTCTCACTTTTATTTCAGTTCCGGGTCTTGCCTATATAAAAGGGATGGGGTTTATACAGATTACTTTCGGATATCTTATAGGAAGAATACTTGTGGCTGTTATTTTATTGCCCCAATACTTTAAAGGGAATATTGAAACAACCTATGAATTTCTTCAAAAGAGATTCGGAATATCATCCAGAAGAGCTATTTCAATTGTTTTTCATATTACGCGTCTTCTTGCTGACAGTGTGAGGCTCTTTGCAGCTGCAATCCCTCTGTCAATATTGACGGGCATTGATTACAGGCTGTCAATTCTGATAATAGGCGCTGCAACATTTTTCTATACTTATTACGGAGGTATTGCATCGGTCGTAATAGTGGATTCGGTTCAGTTGTTCCTCTATATTATCAGCGCTTTTATAGGGATTTATATGGCTGTTAAGATCATTGATCTGCCGTTTGATAATATAATTGCTTTGATCCCTCATGAGCGCATTCGGCTTTTCAGTTCCGGTTTTGAAAATGGTATTGGCGGGATCTTCACTTCCTATAATATTTTTTCAGGATTGATCGGCGGGGCTTTTCTCTCCTTTGCTTCCCATGGTACCGATCATTTAATAGTCCAGAGGATTCTCTCCTGCAGGGACTTATCTTCTGCAAGAAAAGCAATTATCACAAGCGGGGTGCTTGTAATATTTCAGTTTTTTGTATTTCTGTTTCTGGGGCTTTTGATCATGGTTCTTCTGAAAAATCGTATTTTTGCAAAGCCTGATGAGATAATGCCCTACTTTATAATAAATTACATGCCTCCGGGTCTTCGCGGATTAATGCTTGCAGGTATTTTTGCAGCAGCCATGTCAACTTTAAGTTCGTCAATAAATTCCCTTTCGGCATCAACTTCCATTGACCTGCTTGGAATTGATAGGAAGAAATTTACAGACAGAAAGAAAGTCAAAATTTCGCGGTACATATCCCTTTTTTGGACCGGCATAATAGTGCTTATATCAACTGCCTTATCCGATAATAAAAGTCCGCTTGTGGAATTAGGGCTTGGGATAGCATCCATTACTTATGGAGGAATGCTCGGTATATTCATGCAGGGGATTCTTTTGAAAAAGATCAGCGACAGAGCTGCTGTTTCAGGAGTAATAGTGAGTATTGCCGCGGTTTTAATAACTGCAAAAACATTAAATATATTCTGGCCATGGTTTATTCCAATAGGTTTTTCAGTTTCATTTATTTCAGGCGCTGCAATTAATAAATTGTTGGAAATTTACCGGAAATCTGGCGATATTAATACTGATTGACAAAAATAAATAATCAGCCGAATATATTCAATTAAAGAGGCACCGGAAAATTAATATACATTATGAATGAGGAAGATAGAAAAAGAGCCAGGGATTTTGTCAGTCATCTGTTCAGGAATCCGAATATAAAAGATGAGCCTCCATTGATCGCCGAAGGGCTGCTGCTCAACTTTATTGTCCAGAATACGGAGCAGCTTAAATTGACTTTTAAGACGCCGCAGTTTTTCCCTCACTTAAGCTGGAATGAGGTGCTGCAGATAATTATATCCGATCTTTATGAAAGGATCTCGGCTGAAGTGCTGCCCCTCCTAACGGAATTTTTTGAAAATATTAATTATGATGTGCTGAATAAGTTAAACGCAGGTTCTCCTCTCCCCCGGAATTTTCAGAAGGAAAAATCCATCGCTTTTCTACGGATGATCTTTAAGAACAGAGATGTAAGATATAATCTGAACAGCGCAGTTACAATGCTTAATTATGAGATCATAGACAAATATGTTAACGAGATTTTTGAACAGAGGGGATTTTTGTATAATGAGATTGTCAGAGTCCAGAGAACTAATCTCGAAGTTGACGAATATATTGTTTTTCTTAAAATTCTTATGATACTGAGAAGCGCTGCTTTTATGAAAATCGACTGCCAGACCATTGGAACCGTTAAAAAGATCGGACTCAATGAAGCCCTTAAAATGAGAGGGAAGTTCAGCGGTTTTCTGAATGAAATGACAGGGTACATTCGGTCAAATCTGCCCAATCTTTCCGATAAAACCATCAGACTGGCAATTAAATCGAATCTGCAGGATAAGATGACGGAAGTAGAGGAAGCAAGTTCGCGTCTTCTCTACATCCTCTGCACCAGGTATCATAATTATAAACCGGTATCGAGAGTCGATCGCGGAGCCGAATCGCCCGATAAGAGCTGGTATGCCATTGCCAGAAAAAATGCCGAACATTATGGCTTTGACAAAAGGATGCTTGAGGAACTTTACAGGATAGCAGGCGACAATAACTGGTAAGAGTAATTTATATGAAGATAAAAAATTTTTTAGAAAATTTTATTTTAATAGCTATAGTTCTTGTACTGATACAGACCTTCCTTTCGGAAGTCAGTCTTTATAGTCAGTGGAGCATATCTTCACGCAATTTTCTGATCTATTGCGGGTTATTTTTCGATTTTTTATTTTCTATTGAATTTACAGTCAGGAGTATTGTAGCGGGTAAGAGTAAAAAACAATTATTCAGATACTGGTTTTTTGAAAGAGGGTGGGTGGATTTTATAAGCTCCTTCCCTCTGCTGCTTCTCGATTCGGGTCCTTCGGTATATCTTCTCCTGGCAGGAGGGATCCATGAAAGCGGTTCCGCAATGGGAGTGTTAAACGTATTAAAAGTTGTTAAAGCAGTGAGAGTTACAAGAATACTGAGACTTGTGAGAATAATTAAGATATTCGGCAAGATACATAACGCCGAATCCAAAATGGCGCAGCACCATACGTCTACGATCGCAACAACCGCTGTTTTTACAATTGTGTGCGCTCTTGTTATTTTTTCTGTTTTCACAGACAGTTCGGGCATTGAAAAAATCAGGAACAGAAAAAGCGAATACGAGAATTATTTGGCAGGAATATCCTCGTTAAATTACAGCTCGATGAATGAACAGATTAAAACGGCAAAGAGATTTTTTAAGCGTGACGGCAGGATGATTAAACTTTTTTATAATGATGAACTTGTTTTACTTAATGTTACGGATGACCGTTTTAAGAAGTATTTTGACATGGAAGATTATTTTCGGGTCAAAAGCGGTAATTTTTCTGGATATATTTCCATTGTGGATATACACAGAGATATTGCCGTTGATCATATTAAGAATTTTGTTATTATTGTAAGCGTTGTTCTATCCTTTATGCTGGTTTATACCCGCCATTTTGTCCAGAATATCAGCGATTTGATCCATATTATGAATAAGGGATTCAGGAAGAAGAACTATAATCTTCAGATCAAAATAAAAGATGAATATTCGGATCAGGAAATTTACAGACTCGCAAGGTTTTATAATGATGCGTACCTGCCGGCTAAAATGAAACGGATGCAGGCTGAGAAGGATAAAAAAAGTTCTTCCCTTTCTATGAAAGACCTGTTAAGTTTTAATAAAAAATAGTTATTCCGTCTGTACATCTTCAATAATTTTCAGTGATGAATAATTATGAAGGTCATCTTCGAAAAAATGCCTATCAAAAATTATTATTATTTCTGTGCGGATATCTTTTTTTATTATAAAGTAGAATTGCCCGGTAAGTTTTCGAAGGAAATCTATCCCGCGCCCGGTTTCGGAAATCAAAGCGGAAATATCTTCCGGTGTTCCATCGGCATTTTCAAGGATATGATCCTGCTCTATTACATTGTTTATGCTTTCAAGTATTCTCAATTTTGTAAGATTACCGTTATAATCGTCAATTGCAATTCCGTAACTGTCTTTGCCTTTGCCGAAGAAGATATCAACATGATCTCCCTCTTTGAGTTGTACTGATTCTCTTTTAATTTTTTCTTTTGTTAAGCCGTGGGAATGGTATACTGCATTGATCGCCATTTCACTGAGAATCAGGTTAAATGCCATTTTATCTTCAATTCTGAATCCCCATTTTTCAATTTCTCCGATGATTAAGGGTATGGCTTTGGGGATCTGTTTTGAATTAGTTATTCTGATTTTTTTTGTTTCGCTGATATCTTTAATATAGTTGCTTAAACCGAAAATATTTTTCTTTGTAATAAGTTTCTCAGACAGATTCAGAAGTTCATCTTTTTTTATCGGTTTGCACAGAATATTGCCGATCCCTTCCTGAAAAATATTGTTAAAAAAATTATCGATATTCTTATCGGTTGTCATTATCATAGGTATATAGGGATAGTTTTTGTTTATATAATTGTATAGATCGAAGGCGTTGTCCCCCGGCAGTTCAATCTCTGAAACAATAAGGTCAAAATCGTATGCTTTTAATTTCGCCATAGCGTCGAATGCGGATCCGCATACTTCGACGTTGCAGCCTTTTGATAAAAATATTTTTGCAATGGAGTCTTTATAAATAGATATATCAACAATTAAAATGTTATACATTATTGCAGCCTCGGTTAAATAGTGATATAGAGTATATTATCCATTTGATAAAAAAAATTTCAATAAAAAATCGCACCTTTCATAATTATATAATTGACTTACATCGACAATTATTGTAGAATTGCAATATATAAAACATCAGGTTATTCGGTTTAAACTATTATTTATAAGTTATTGGAGAGGATATTTTCAGGAGACCAAAATGAATAGATTATTTGCAGCAGCAATTATATTTGTACCGGTATTGATATTTGCACAGGTGGGAGATAAATACAAACTTACATCTGAAAAGCTTGATAAACAGGGCAATTCGCTCGACGAGGAGATACTTAATCTTAATAAGAAAATTGCCGCGGTAATTAAAAAGTATAATCTGCTGAAAACTAAGGACATTAGAATTTTGCCTTACCAGACAACTTATAATCTTGGAGACAACTATATTGAAATTGAAAAACATCTTTTCACCAAGGATAAGCTCTACGGCAGAAAAATTACCGGAATAAAAAAGAAGAGGATCAAGATTTACACAAACGGTGAGACCATATCTAAAATAGAATCGTTGATTTTTGAAAAGAATTTTGATTCCGGAGAAATAAACGAGGTTTTCATTACTGACCCGTCACCAGGAACAGTATCAACCGACGATATTATTTTTACGCATAAATATCTCGGTAAAACCATTGTTAATGGCAAGAGATTGGGCGATGTAAAAAATACCACAGCCAATCCGGTAAGGAATGAGATAAAGCAGACCTTTCTTGTCCCGCATCTAAATATATTTTATAATTCTCTGCTTTTTATTGCTTCATCTTATTACAAGTCCTTAAAGGATTCCGATTTATATATGTCTGAATTTCTTAAAAAATCGACAAGATATTGATCTGTATTAATTAATAGATCAGAGCCCTCTTGGTTGTTTATTGTATATATGATCCGGATCTGCTGTAAACAAATTCTTTACTGTATTTAGATTTACATAATAACTTTGAATAAACCGGCATTATACTTTAATTATATTGCCGTATATTATTTTAAATTGACATAATTTATTCGTTAAAAAAAGTTATATATTAAACCTGCAATAGCGTATTGGAAGGGACTATTGTTGTCTAATAACTTAGATTATTTTGGGAGGATTTCATGAAAGTTGCTGTTATTGGTACGGGTTATGTGGGGCTGGTTACCGGAACATGTTTTGCGGATATGGGTAACGATGTCTGGTGTATAGATATAGACAGGGATAAAATTGAAAACCTTAAAAAGGGGATTATGCCTATATATGAACCGGGTCTGGAAGAACTTGTGAGAAGGAATTACAGAGAAGGCAGGTTGAGATTCACAACAGATTTAAAGGAAGGAATTGAAAAGGCCCTTTTTATCTTCATAGCTGTTGGAACTCCTCCGGGCGAGGATGGATCGGCCGATCTGCAGCACGTGCTGAATGTGGCTTCTGAAATAGGAAAAAATATTGATAATTATAAGATCATAGTAAACAAATCGACTGTTCCGGTGGGGACTGCCGAAAGAGTGAAGCAGGAAATACAGAAGGAACTTGATGCAAGAGGTCTTAACGAGGTTGAGTTTGATGTGGTGTCAAATCCGGAATTCTTAAAGGAAGGAGACGCCATTAAGGATTTTATGAGACCCGACAGGATCATAATAGGAACCGACAATGTTCGAACCGCAGAATTGATGAATGAACTCTACTCTTCTTTTTATAGAAAGGACGATAAGGTTATTGCCATGGATATTCCTTCCGCGGAGTTGACCAAATATGCGGCAAATGCGATGCTGGCTACAAGAATAAGTTTTATGAACGAACTGTCGGTTTTATGCGAGGCAGCAGGGGCGGATATTCAGAATGTCAGAAGAGGTATCGGATCCGACAGCAGGATCGGGAAGGACTTTCTCTATGCAGGCATAGGTTATGGGGGGTCATGTTTCCCAAAGGATGTTAAAGCATTAATCCAGACTGCCAGAGAACATGGCAGCGAATCAAAAATACTGCAGTCCGTGGAGGATGTTAACAAACAACAGAGAATTCTCTTTGTAAAAAAGGTAGTTAAGCATATGGGAGAAGATCTGGAGGGCAGGGTTTTTGCAGTGTGGGGGCTTGCCTTTAAGCCTAATACCGATGATATTAGAGAGGCGCCATCCATCGATATTATTAATGGTCTCAGGGAGAGAGGAGCTTCATTTAAAGCGTACGATCCCATCGCAATAGAAACGGCAAAGGAAGTGCTGGGCGATGAGAGGATCGAATATGAGATGCAGTATTACGATGTTCTAAAAGATGCCGATGCTCTGCTGCTTTTGACCGAATGGCATCATTTCAGGAAACCCGATTTTGAAAAAATTAAAATGCTGATGAAAACTCCCATCATTTTTGACGGGAGGAATCAGTATGAACCTGCTAAAATGAAGGAGAAGGGGTTTACCTATTTCTGTGTAGGCAGAGTGCAAAAGTAGTTATTGTTGACTGTTAAGATACTGTATTGAGGAGGGCGGATATGAAGAATCCTATCCTTGTCCCGGAATTAAGAGAATTACTGCAAAAGAAGAAAAAGAGAGTGCTTAGATCTTTTCTGGAGGACGGCCATTCAAAAGAGGTTGCCGAGTTTCTCTGTATGCTCAATACCGATGAGATCTGGGATATAATCAGCCTTGTTGATAAATACCGCAGAAGTGAAATATTCTCCTACCTGGATATGGAATGTCAGATCAACCTTGCTCTTGAACTATCCAACAAAGATCTTTCGGAACTCTTAATGTCAATGTCTTCGGATGAAAGAACAAATTTTTTTCATCATCTTGACAGAGAAACGGCCAACCGCTTTTTACTGCTGCTTCCGATCCATGACAGAGCCGAAGTAATTAAGTTAACCTCTTACAGCGAGGAAACGGCCGGCTCACTTATGTCAACAAACTATATGACTCTCAATGAAAATGATACTGTTGAGAAGTCAATTAAGCTGATAAGAAAATTTGCTCCCTCAAAGGAAACCATATATTATATCTATGTAACGGATGATGAGGGGAAACTGATCGGTTTTGTTTCTTTAAGAAAATTGATCCTGTCAAAACCGGGACAAAAGATCGGAAATATTATGAAGAAGGAAGTGTTATTTGCCAGGGTTGACGATGATAAGGAGATGGTTGCCCGGTTAATTGAGGATTATGACCTTATTGCTCTCCCGATTGTTGATGCAAATGAGAAACTTGTGGGTATTATAACACATGACGATGCCATTGATATCATCAGAGAGGAGGAGACCGAAGACCTTGAAAAACTGATGGCCATAAGCGGCGGCGTAGAAGAAAAAGCATACCTTGATGTTCCTGCCTTTGTTCATTTTAAGAAAAGAGCCTTCTGGGTGGTTATACTGGGGCTCTTCGCGCTGGTTACGGGGCTTGTTATTCAGCATTTTAAGGATACTTTACAGTCATTAATAATATTAACGTTTTATATGCCTATGCTTAATTCTGCAGGGGGCAATACAGGGTCTCAATCTGCAACTGTTGTATTGAGGTCTCTTGCCTTAAAGGAGCTTCTCCCAGGAGATATATTAAAGGTAATAAAGAAAGAGCTCTTTGTCAGTTTTTTCCTGTCTCTCTGCCTGGGAGCTATAATTTTTGCAAGAGTTTATATTTTTTCCAATCCTGAAAGTTTTCCTCCGAATATTTCGGTTTTCAGTGTAGCTGTTGTAATATCGCTGTCCCTGACGCTGCAGGTTTTGTGGGCAACGATTTTCGGGGCGATTGTGCCTCTTTTTGCAACATGGCTCAAGTTCGACCCCGCTGTTGTATCGAGTCCTCTGCTGACAACATTTGTTGATATGGGCGGGATCACAATATATTTTACAGTTGCAAAAATTGTATTGGGAGTATGACCGGAGCAGCTATTGTTTTTCCAGAATGTTCTTTATTATGTATCCTGCTGCATAGAGACCGAAAATGCCGGGAATATATGAAATACTGCCTATACTCTTTTCATTATAGTCTGATTTTTTTACATCATCTCTCTTTTCTTCCGAATAGATGCACTTTACTCCTTCGGTAATGCCTTTTGTTTTCAGTTTTTTCCTGATCTTTCGGGCCAGGGCGCAGTGTGAAGTTTTACTTATATCGGATATTTTGATCCATTCCGGATTGAGTTTTCTCCCTGCGCCCATTGATGAAATAAAGTCGATTTTTTTTTTGCAGAGCTCCATTATTAAATGGACTTTCGGATCGATTTCATCTATTGCGTCAACGGCCCAGTCAATGTCCTCTGTCACTATTGAAGAAACGTTTTCGGGGGTTATACGTTTGTTTATTGCAATGACCTCTGCATCAGGATTTATATCTTCGATTCTTTTTATAGCAGCGCCGGTTTTTGTATTATTCAGGTCTGATTTTAGAGCGAGAATTTGTCTGTTAAAATTGGATTCAACAATAACGTCAAAATCAACAATTATGATTTTACCGATACCGGCCCGAACCAGCGCTTCGAGGGCATAACCTCCTACGCCGCCCAGGCCGAAAACTGCAGCGCAGCTTTTCTTTAATTCGTCAACTCCGCCGCGGCCTGCGAGAAGTTCGGTTCGCGAAGTGTAGATCTTATCTTCAAACACGTTTAAATGACCAGATTAAAAATTCTCACTGCATTGGCTGTTGTAGTTTCGGCAATATCTTCTTGTTTAATTCCAAGCAGGTCTGAAGCGGCTTTCAGGTTAAAGAGTATATTTGACGGAACATTCGGTTTTCCGTTAAGATGGATCGGCGGGATGTCGGGACTGTCGGTTTCCAGCAGGAAATGATTTGGGTAAATTCTTTCCAAAAGTTCGATTCTTTTTTTATTTTTTTTGTAGGTCAGTATGCCGCCGATTGAGAAGCTTAAGCCCAATTTTATCAATGAATCAGCCAGACCTGCGCTGCCTGAGAAAGAATGAATAATGCCTCCTGCCTCCGGTACTCCGATCTTTTTTATTGAACTTATAAGTTCGTCAAAAGCTCCTCTGCAGTGGACAATAACCGGCAGATTGATCTCTTTTGCAATTGACAGTTGAATTTCAAAGATCTTAGTCTGAATCTCTATTGAGGGATTTTCGATTTTTTCATCTAAGCCGATTTCACCGATTGCAGCAGCGCCCTTTGTTTTAGCATCTTTAAGATTTTCCAGCATATCAAGATCGGAGGGGGTTGCATACCAGGGATGTACGCCCAGCGCAAATTCGACTTCTTTATATTTTTCTGCTATTGATTTTGATTTTTCCCACTGCCCCGGAGTTATGGACGATGTGATCAATTTGCATATCCCCGCATCTCTTGCGTTTCGGATTATTTCGTCAAGGTTGTTTTCAAATTCTTCACTTTCCAGATGGCAATGGGCGTCTATTATTTTCATATAGTGTGCGTCCTGTATAAAAAATTGCTATTCTCCGATAACTTTAACCAGCACTCTTTTGGGCCTTCTTCCGTCAAACTCCGCATAGTATATCTGTTCCCATGGGCCGAAATCGAGCCTTCCCTTTGTAACAGCAACAACAACCTCTCTTCCCATGATAGTCCTTTTAATATGTGCATCTCCGTTATCCTCGCCTGTCCGGTTGTGCCTGTATTTACTAATCGGTTCGTGAGGCGCTAATTCTTCAAGAAAATCATCAAAATCCTGAATTAATCCGCTTTCAGCGTCATTTATATAGACTGAGGACGTAATATGCATTGCATTTACAAGACAGATACCTTCCTGTATCCCGCTTTTTCTTACTATCTCTTCAATCTTTCCTGTTATATTTATATAGTCGCGTCTGGATTTAGTGTTAAAAGTCAGATATTCTGTTTGAGATTTCACCTGTTCCTCCTCTGAATATTAACTGAAATTGTAATATGCAATATATATCAAAAAGCATCGATTTTGTCCTTGGCAAAGGGCAAAATCCCGATCAGATCATATCCCGATCCATTTAATATGGAAATTCTCAATGATGATCGGTATAAATTGAAAGATTACGGCTGAATTATTATATTTTTAAAATATTCAGCCGATAATTAAAATATGAATTATGATGATTTTAAAATATACAGTTGTCAAGATAGTTTTTTATTTATATTTATAATATTCTTGACAGGAATCGGATTATTGTTATATTAGGTTAGTCTGGAGAATGTTAGAATTTTATGCGAATTGGCATATATCCGGGATCTTTTGATCCATTGACATATGGGCATCTCGATATAATTGAGAGAGCCAGAACGCTTGGCGATAAATTAATTGTTGCCGTAGCGAAGAATAGTGCAAAAAAAGCATTGTTTGCTGTAGATGAGAGAATAGATATTATTACAAATTGCTGTAAAGATATTAATAATAATCTGGATGTTGTTTCTTTTAACGGATTGCTTGTTGATTTCTGTAAAGAAAATGATATCTCATTTATTGTAAGAGGTATCAGATCCGTTACAGATTTTGAATATGAAAAATCGATGGCTTCAATAAACAGAAGATTAGCGCCAAAAATTGAAACAATATTCCTGATGGCAAGAGATGAAAATTATTTTATTTCATCTAACCTTGTTCGGGAAATTGCCGGTTATCATGGCGATATATCCTCTCTGGTACCCCAATTCGTTGTAAAAAAAATTCAGGAAAAGATCTCCAGCGCTGAGTAACAGATTTTTTTACTAAATCTATTACTTGATCTGCAAACTGATAATTGAGATCGGTTTGTCTGTTAATTTTAATTATCTCATGCAAAGAATTTGGGAGATGGGAGGTGGAAATGTCACTATTAAACATAATCCTTTTAATTGCTCTCCCAATAGCTGGAATTCTGGGATATTTTGTTCGTGCGTATCTTGGAAGAATAAAATTAAATTCTGCAGAGGCTAAATCACATAGAATTTTAAACGATGCTTTGAAAGAAGCTGAAAATAAGAGAAAAGAACTATTAATTGAAGCAAAGGATCAACTGCTAAAGGAGAAAAATCTTCTTGAAAAGGAGATCAGAGAAAGGCGTCAGGAGCTTCAGGCTGCTGAAAAACGGCTTTTCCAGAAAGAAGAATCTATTGATAAAAAGCTGGAGCAGATTGAAAAACAGGAAAAGATATTACAGCTTAGAGAGCAGGAAATTCAGGAAAAAGATGAAGAATTAAGAAAAGAGTTTGAACGTCATAAACAGGAACTTGAAAGGATTTCCGGAATGACGTCTGAAGAAGCTAAAAAGCTTCTGTTGAAAAACATTGAAAATGAAGTAAAACTTGATGCTTCAAGAATAATCAACAAGATTGAAGAAGATGCCAGAAGGATCGCAGATAAAAAATCCAAGGAGATAATTATATCTGCTATTCAGAGAAATGCATCCGATTATACTTCCGAAACCACAATTACGACCGTATCGCTTCCCTCTGATGAGATGAAAGGCAGAATTATCGGCCGTGAAGGAAGAAATATCAGGACACTTGAAAACCTGACAGGTGTGGATATGATAATTGACGATACTCCGGAAGTTGTTGTCATATCCGGTTTTGATCCGGTAAGAAGGGAGATTGCAAGGCTGTCTCTTGAGCGCCTCATTCAGAACGGCAGAATACATCCTGCCAGAATCGAGGAAGTCGTTGCAAGAGTAACCAGAGAGATAAACGAGGTTATGCTGGAGGAAGGCGAGAAAGCCGCTTATGAACTTGGGATCCCGGGGCTGAGCAAGGAGACTTTGAACAACATAGGCAAACTTAAATTCAGGTCAAGTTACGGCCAGAATGTTCTGTCCCACAGCAAGGATGTTGCTAATCTTGCCGGAATAATGGCCGGTGAATTGAAACTTGATGTTCAGCTTTCAAAGAGGGCGGGTCTCCTTCACGATATCGGAAAGGGCAGTGTTGTCGAAGGCGAAGGCTCTCATGCAATAATCGGAGCTGAAATGGCGAAGAAGTTCGGCGAGAGCGATATTTGCGTAAATATTATTGCATCGCATCATAACGACAGGGAACCCGAATCGTTTGAAGCGGTTCTTGTTCAGGTGGCCGATGCAATATCCGCATCAAGGCCGGGAGCAAGAAGGGAATCCCTTGATACTTATCTCAAGAGGCTCTCTAATCTTGAAAATATAGCCGCTGATTTTAAAGGCGTTGAAAGATGCTATGCAATACAGGCAGGCAGAGAGTTAAGAGTGATTGTTGATAACGATCTTGTTAGCGATGAAAGAGCTGAGGAGATGGCAAGAGAAATTGCCGTAAGAATTGAATCGGAACTGAAGTATCCAGGCATAGTAAGAGTAACATTGATCAGAGAGACCAGGATTATTGACTATGCAAGATAGAAGATAGATTGAAGCATAAAGCCCGGGGGCCGGGATTATCGGTTTATACCGATCATCATTGAAAATTTTCATATTAAATGGATCGGTATATGATCTGATCGGGATTTTGTCCTTTACCAAGGACAAAATAGATGCTTTTTGATATATAATAAATTATACGGTCTTATCTTTATGAATTCGGAAAATATTTTAAATATTCTTGCCATTGGCGACATAGTGGGCCGGGCCGGAAGAAAAATTCTGCACAACAGGCTGCAGGGGCTTGTTGACCTGTACGCTATAGATTATGTTATTGCCAACGGTGAAAATGCAGCCGGAGGGATGTCAATAACGCCGGCAATTGTATCGGAATTGTTATCAATGGGTATAAATGTTATTACTTCCGGCAACCATATCTGGGACAAAAAGGAAGTTTTAAAAATTATCAATAATGAACCTTCATTGTTAAGGCCCGCAAATTTTCCCGAAGGCAATTCGGGTAATGGTTACAAAATCGATAATTGCAGGGGAGTGAAAGTCTGCGTAATAAACCTTCAGGGGCGTTCAATGATGGCGCCAATTGACTGCCCTTTCCGAAAATTCGATGAGATCTATAATGAAGTAAAAGATATATCGGATATAATAATTGTTGATTTCCATGCAGAGGCAACATCGGAAAAAAAAGCGTTCGGCTGGTATGCAGACGGCAGAGTATCTGCTGTTTTCGGGACACATACGCATGTACAGACATCCGATGAAGAGATATTGCCTGAAGGGACAGGCTATATTACCGATATAGGTATGACCGGCGCATTTAATTCGGTGATCGGTATGAATAAAGAACAGTCTATCCAGAGATTTTTAACTCAGGTAAAAGTAAAGTATGAGGTGGCCTCAGGTAATCCGAAAATCAACGGCATAATAATGAAAATAGATCAGAAAGGCAAAACCATGTCGCTTCAGAGGCTTATTGTCTGAAGATAGAATGTTTTCAGTGAGTTTTTTTTATTAGGAGTTTAAGGTCGCCTTTGCTGAATTTGTATCTTTTTTTACAGAAAGTGCATGAAATTTCAGCGCCGCCGTCCTTTTCGATCATATCTTCCAGTTCGTCATTATGTAAACCTTTTAAAATACTGGCTATGAGTTCTCTGCTGCATCTGCAGGAATGTTTCAGATCGTATGTATCAAGAATTTTCAATATCTTATTGTTCAGCAGTTTTGATACAATTTCAATTATGTCGTTATTCTTATCAAGAGCATCGCTGAGGCTTTGGTTCATATTCATAATATTATTTTCAACTTTTTTAAGTACCCTTTCATCTGTATTCGGAAGGGATTGGATCAGTATTCCTCCCGATGATGTAATTATGCCCTCCTTCCCGATTTTTAATCCCAGGATCAATGCGGAGGGTATTTGTTCGGATGCGGTCAAATAATAGGCAATATCTCCCGCTATTTCACCGCTCTGCAACGGTATTATACTGTTGTAAGGTTCTTTCAGCCCCATATCTTTTGTAACAGTAAGGAACCCTGCTCCGATCAATTTTGAAAAATTGATCTCTCCTATATTGTCGGTCAGGTCCACATGAGGGTTGGCAATATATCCTCTCAGGTTTCCCTTTGCATCTGCCTGTACGTGGACTTCTCTGATGGGGCCGCTTCCTTTAAATTTTATTGTAATATTCTGATGAGAGCCGGGTTTCAGCGTTGAACTGAGCAATGCCGCGGCATTTATTGCCCTTCCCAGGGCATATGCGGCATTGGGAGTTGTTCCGTGGATCTCGGTTATTTCTCTCACAGTATTAAGGGATGTAACGGTGTATATTCTTAAATTAACTTCTTCGCAGATTATCCTTGATATTTTATCTTCCATATATTTCCTCATATTTCTTTTAAGGGGGTGAAATATCTTTATTAATAATAAGTTTCGATACCAGCGGCAGGTGGTCAGATGCGTCTGACCTGTAAGTTTCTGTTGTTTCGGCAGCAATTTTTTCTGAAAGAAGGATATAGTCCAGCGTAATTTTTTTTGGGATAGGAAAACCGGATAGTATCTTTTCCGCCTTTGCCAGTATCCCCTCTTTTACTCTGTAAGTCCCCTTGACACTTCTTCCGGTCAAATGGTCCGCATTCCTGAATCCGATCTTATACAGCGGAGCCAGCTCGCCCATCAAAGGGATACTGTTAAAATCCCCCATAATAATAGTAGGATATTTTCTTTTGTCAAGCCATTTGATCAGGTCTGCTATTTCCAGTTTTCTGATCCTTGATCTTTTTCTGTTGGCAGAGATCGGATCTTTTTTTGTCATTACAAAGGGCGTCAGGTGAAGAGTTATCAGCGAGATGTCAATATCTTCAATTTTTATAAAAATTCTTAATGCTCGTCTGTAATATCCCAGTTTTATCTGGTCGGATTTTATGATGGGGTATCTGCTCAAAAATGCCAGTACCCATTTCGTTTTGCCAAAGCTGACATAGGGATAGCTTGATGTGTGGTAGTATTTTAATCTTCGGGCTATTATTTTTGACAGGTCTTTCCTGCCAAAGACTTTCACTTCCTGAAGGGCAATGACCTGAGGATTGATTCTTTTTATGGTTTCAGCTATGGAACCTACGCTTCCGGCAAAATAGTGTACATTGTATGTGGCAGCCTTAAAGGATATTGCTTTGCGTGCAGGTTCTTCAGCGTCCTTTTTGCTGCAGGAAAAATTCAGCAATATTAGTATTGCCGGCAAATAGATCGTACTTTTTTTCATAGAATTACTATCACTTAATTATAAATTATCTTTAATGCCTGCTATTTTGTAAATAATTTATTGATTATTCAAAGAACTTTTTGAATATTGACACCTGCAGTCAAAGTGCTGCAATGCAGAGAGATTTAATAATTTATATAAACCGAATGAAGAGCTATACAACATCAGGCCCCAACAGAAAACTTATTAAGGAAATGTTTGACAGCATTGCAGGGAATTACGACCTTTTAAACAGAATTCTCAGCTTTGGCGTTGATAATCTATGGAGGAAAAGAGGTTTATCTCTCTTTGCAGAATCCAATAAGGAATTACTTCTCGATCTGGGATGCGGGACAGGCGATCTTTCGAGATTGTCCTATAATTATGATTTTAAAAATGTTGTAGGCGCAGATTTCAGTATGGAAATGCTCGTAAGGGGCGCCCGCAAGAATAAAAAGTTTCCTGATATTATGCTGTGCAATTCCGATGCTGAAAACCTCCCTTTTAAGAATTCTCTTTTCAGCTCCTGCTGTATCGCCTTTGCAATAAGGAATTTTCAGAACAGAGAAAAGGCTCTTAGAGAGATATCAAGAGTGCTCAGAAATAAAGGACAATTGATGATAATAGAATTTTCAATGCCGGAAAACTTGATGATCCGAACTCTCTATAAAATTTATTTTTTCAATTTTTTGCCCTTCATTGGCGGACTTATTTCAGGTAATTTCAGGGCATATAAATATTTACCGAGATCAGTAGATAAATTTATACCGGTAGATAAATTTTCCAGGATGATATTGAATAACGGTTTTTCCGATGTAAAAACATACAGGCTCTCCTTCGGAATTGCATATATATATATGGCAACCAGATAGAAAGGAAGCTGAATTCTGATGTTTCAGGAAGAGAATAAGATGGCTGAAACGGTTAAAAACGTATGGATACTTGCAAGCAGACCCAAAACTCTCGGAGCGGCAATAGCTCCTGTTCTTATGGGTACTGCTATTGCCGTCAGCGATGGTAAAGCAAACTGGTTTGCCGTTGCTGCGTGCCTTTTCTGTGCTGTTATGCTTCAAATCGGCGCAAACTATTCCAACGACTATTTTGATTTTATTAAGGGAGCCGACAGTGAAGACCGCATGGGTCCCTTAAG
>JAJRXZ010000042.1 GCA_024276015.1 Spirochaetota bacterium
ATCTTCCCTTAATGCCCGCTTCGGTTTTACTTCCAAAAAAAATAAAAACTATGATAAAAATTATTACTACTCTTTTCATAAAAAACTCCGGAATATTATTGCATATACAACAACCGCTTCTATAAATCAGACGGCGACCAGGAAACCTCTATTTATACCGATCATCATTGAAAATTTTATATTTAACGGATCAATAAATGACCTGATCGGGATATTGCCATTTGCCAAGGAACAAAATCGATGCCTTCTGATATATTTATCGATATAGAATTAAAGAGAGGTAAGCTAATTTTTTTCCATAGAAAATCGGAAAGCCTTATGATCTTTTACTTTACAACATAAAATAGGGGAGGAACCCCCCTTGCTTTTAAAATGTGTGCAAGCAAGAGTAAAAAAATAAAGCAAGGAGGGAAATGAGGGCAAAATATAATAGATTAATAATCTGAAAAATACCGAAAATCTCTTAAAAGAGCGTGCAAATCAGTTCTATCTCCAAATCATTTCTTCAGATCCGTTGAATCTGAAAACCAGCAGGATACTCCTATTTCTCTGCTGTGCGGAATACAGCTGTTAAAGTGCTCCGAAGTCAGTACAACGAATCCCGAGTTTTTTTCTTTTTTTACTCTATTCAGGATATTCGCGCCGTCAACATTATTGAACCGCAGATCATTCACATAAAAGAAAATATCCCTGTCTTTATATTTTAGTTCAATAAGTTTGTTTAATCCTTCTGTTTTTTTTAACAGCTCAATAATAACAGGGTAAGCCCCGCTGCCGGCGGCATCTTGGAAAGCTCCTCCTGTTGTTGAGTTGTCATTAACTGCTATTGCATAATTCATCTTAATTCCCATATAGTTAAATAAACTTTTACTTTCTTGTTCCACTCTCTTTTTCATATTTTACTAATATATACTCTGTTCCTTGGCAAGACGATCAGACATAATAGCTTTTTTTTGTAAGTTTTAGATTTTTTTTATGTAGGAAACTGCGATCATAAAATGTAAACTTTCTCTTACATAAGGAATAGGGGACATTCCTAATTTGCCGGCCTAACGGAAAGAGCCGTTAATTATAACTGCTTAGGCTGAAACCGCCTTCTCTGAAAAGATCAGAACAGACTCTGCTCAATCCGCTGTCATATTTTTGCGGATTTGTCAAAATTTCATTCAAAGCGGCATCAACTCCGAGAGAGGCTCTGTAGGGACGATGCGAACCCATTGCTTCAACAACATCTGCAATTGAGACTATTTTTGCTCCCAGATCCATATTCTTTCCCGTCAGGCCTCTGGGGTATCCGGACCCGTCTAATCTTTCATGGTGGTTATACACAATATCAACGATCAATTGAGGGAATTCAATTTCATTTAAGATCTCAAATCCCGTATTTGGGTGATTCATTATCAATTGAAATTCCGAATTGTTCAGCTTTGAAGGCTTGCTTAATATTTCGGCAGGGATCGATATCTTGCCGATGTCGTGGATGGAGCCCCCGATAAAAACGGATTCAACAATATTATCATCCAGATCAAGTTCGCTTGCAATTGCTCTTGCTAAAAAGCCTACCCGTCTCTGATGCCCAGCAGTATATGGATCGCGCACTTCAATGATCTTGGCAATTGCCTGCACCGTTCCGTTCAAAGTTTTCTTCAGATCTGCCAGACTGTCGGTTAATCTTTTCTCAAGAGAATATCTATGAAGAGCCAGGGTTACTATTGTGCGCAATTCGCTTTTATTAAAAGGCTTAATGATATACCCGTAAGGTTCCGCCATTTTTGCTCTTGATACTATTTCATCATCCGAATAGGCCGTAATAAAAATAATAGGGACTTTATTGAACTCATGTATCTTAACTGCACATTCTATCCCGTCCATTTTGTCATTGAGAACAATATCAAGCAGGATCAAATCGGGATCCAATTCCGCCGTTCTTTCAATCGCATCTTTACCGGAACCTACTGTGTCTACAACGGAATATCCTGATTTGTTCAGAATATCCATTAAATTCATTGCCGTTATATATTCGTCGTCAACAATAAGTATCTTCTTTTTCTCCACTTGCAATGTCGATCCCATTGTTATAAACCCCCTGCGCAATAAAAAAACAGATGGATTGTCAAGCGACAATTATTTTTCCTTAAAAGCGCCCCCCAAATTACTGCTGCACTTTTCAAGAACAACATTGTAAACCTGATCAAAGTCTTTCGATTTATCGAAAAAGTAATCAGCGCCCAATTCTCTGCATCTTTTTAAATACTGAGGATAATTATAATTGGTGAACATCACCACCATGATCTCAGGATATCTCTCTTTTACTGTCTCCAGAAGATCGATTCCGCTGCCCCCTTTTAATCTTATATCAAGGATAACAATATCGGGATTACATTTGAGAATCTCTTTCAATGCCTCTTCGGATCCGTCAGAAACACCTGCAATTTCCACCCCTTTTATTGCGGATAACATTGTAATTGTCTTATTTCTGATCATAGGAGAATCTTCAACAATATATACTTTCATATAAGCATTCAGTACGTCTTCCCCTTAATATTTTCTGCCTCCTGTGACGCAATTAATTATGGCACAGATACATTATAGCACCACGACAAGATCATATCAATAGGATAAAATCTGATTTGTTTGTAAGGGGTTGTTCTTTTTATTTGTAGGATACAGACTATCTGTTATGTAGGTTTTTTCTTACAAGTTTAACGACTAAGTTGCGCCTCGTTACGTGTTTTTATTGTTTTTGCATTATAACTATGTATTCATTATTCATTGTTGTTGATTTTTGCCCTGTCTTATTTGTGGGACTGTTTTTACTTGGCATTCTTTTGTTCGGTATATTTCTAATAAAAGTATTCTTATGTATAAATCCATATTCTTGAAACAGATTTTTTGTTATTTCATCCGTTGGCAATGTTGTATCTTTTACTCTTCTGTTGCCAACAACATAACAAGCATATCCTTTCTTTTTTATGATTTCAGAAACATTGGCAATTGATCTATTGTAATCGTCAAAAAAACCATAAACTTCTTTTGCTCTTTTTTCATCTTTAACAGCTATTTTTTCTATGGTTTTATCTATAATAGATATGCCGGTTTTTTTGATCGTTTTTGATTTTCCTCCCATTAATTGATTATCAATTTGGCTTGCATCCTCCACATCAAGCCATTGATTTGATAATCTTGAAAACTGACCGTAAGCAACTGTAGTTCTGCTATCCCCATAAGGCGGCGATGTTACAACAATATCAATAGATTCTTTTTCTATTTTGCCGATATGCTCTGACGAATCAAAATCATAGATAACGGTTTTGGAATTATTCTTCTTTTGTTCAATATATTCTTTCAAGCCTTTTCTATTACGAGCCAGTTTGGAATTGATCATTACATAAACATCAGGATCAAACTTTTCTCTTTGTTTTTCGGATATTCTATATAACTTAAATTCACTATTTCTCGTTAAACTGCATTCTCTTACCGTCTCACTAAATGCTACTAAGAAAAATTTTTTAATTTTTTCATCTTTGATATTACTTATAAAGCTTTTTATAATTGCGAGTTTTTCTTTTACTTCTTCCTTAAACCAAAAATCAATATTATTAAAATTAGGCGCAATTATATTGGGTTTGTTGATATTAAACATCAAAGAAAATAAAAAATCATTAAATTCTTTTAAATATAGATCCAATATTTGTAATTCGATCAATGTTGTTTTAGCCTCTGCTATCAATCTTGCCATTGGGTTTAAATCAGTTCCAAAAGCATTAATTCCTTTCAAATTTGCTTCTACAAGAGATGTGCCTGTCCCGCAATACGGGTCAAAAAGTGTTTCGGCCTTTTTACTATACCGGTCAATAAGCCGACGTGCAATTTGAGGTATCATCATAGCAGGATAATTATGATAACAATGTGTATATTCTTTAGTATCGGCAGCAGCAAAATCCCAAGTTACATCAATATATTTTTTTGACAAGACCATATTTTATATGTCCTCTATTCTTTTAAATAATAATGGTAATTTGTCCTCAAATGTTCTAAAGCCCGTCCCATGATTTCTTGCCATTGTTTTTTTGTCATGCAATCTTAAATCAACTAATAAATTACCTGTTTTAAAGAGCTCTGATAACAACTCTTTTGTCGTATCTCGCATCAATTGCCCTCTATAAAAATGAAAATACTCTATACCAGCTCTTTCTTCTGTGTGCGCAGAAATAAATAATAAAGCAGGTATTTTTTGTGAAAATCTTTCTGCGAGTGTCGATAATTGCCATGCTGCTATAATCTCTCCGGAAGTATGCTGAACAGATATTGTTTCATTGTTTACAGTCAAAAATAAGCCGGCACTATTGGGTGTTAATGACATTGTATAATACATGCCTAAACGTCCATTCTCGTCATAGCTTCCGTATTTTTTAATTGCGTCCAATGGATTTATTTGCCATGCTTTTCTATTAAAAGTAAATAAAGTAATCATACTTTTGGAATTATCCCTATGTGCTTTTATTTCAATGTGTTCTATATCTGGTAAAGCTAAATTATTTTCATCCAATTCCTGTCGGTCCTTTTCTAAGAGATTTCACAAATCCTTTATTTTTCAAAAGTTGAAATTTTCGTTTAAATTCTTGTAAATTCATTCAGAGCATCCTCTACTGTTTTCCCACACGCAACAGCATATTAAGCGGTTTCCTTAATCCATACATAATATCTTTCCAAGAGATCTTACGCCTTCAATCCCTCTCCGAATCATTCCGATAATTTTACCGATTTTAACAGAGGAAAACCATTTAGAATTCATCTTCCCTTCGACTGGTTGTGAGCAGTTCATCCGGGATATCTTCAATCTGTTCGCCCACTTTCACGGCAAGCCTGTTTGCAACCAGACCCGGTCTGCATTTGTATTTTTTTCTGCCGCTGATTCTCAATACCATGTCAGAGCCTATTTTAGTATTGGGCAGCTTAATTACGTCGCCAACCTTAAGGTTCAGAACTTCCTGAACATTTATCTCGGCCTCTCCGATCTCCGCAATCACCGGAAGCCCCACAGATTCAAGCCTTTTCTGAATAATATTGGCATTCTCGTCCGTTGCGCCCTTCCTGATACTGGAATACATATACTGGGCAGAGAGCTTGGAAATGATGGGCTCAATGGAAATATATGGAATACAGAGGTTTGTCATACCTTCCACATCCCCCACCTTAGTCTCAAGTGTGATAAGAACGACCATATCATTGGGAGGTACGATCTGGGCAAACTGCGGATTCGTTTCAATATTGCCGAGCCTCGGCCTTAAATCAATAACATTGGACCAGGCTTCTCTGAGATTCCCGAGGATCCTCACTATGATCCCTTCCATAACGGACAACTCAATGTCGGTTAATTCGCGGCTGATCTTGGACACTTCACCCATGCCGCCAAAGAGCTTATCAATTATTGTAAAGGTAATTGAGGGGTCGATCTCAAGAACAGCGGAACCCTTCAGAGGATCCATATTTATAACAGCAAGAGTCGTAGGATTCGGAATTGATCGTATAAACTCTTCATAGGTCAGCTGGTCAACTGAAGCTACATGAACGCTTACCAGAGCTCTCAACTGCGCAGAGAGAGCCGTTGTAGTCAAACGGGCAAAGGTTTCATGCATCATCTGCAGAGTTCTGATATGATCCTTTGAAAACTTATCAGGACGCCTGAAATCGTATATTTTAACCTTTTTCTGCTCTTTGGCAGCAGAATAATCCGTTGCATCCACCTCTCCTGTAGATATGGCGGTTAATAAGGCATCAATTTCATCCTGCGATAATATTTCTGTCATTGCCGTAATCCTCTGATTTTCTTTACAGTGGCTTCAAGATCAATAATAAGCCATAAATTCTTATACTTTTCAAGCGTATATCTGTAGAGATACCTGTATGGCCTCTTTGGAAAATATCTCTCCACAATAACATCAACATAAGCTATTTTTCCGCTGCTTTCAATCTCATCTTTTAAGATCCTATAATTTAATATATAATCATCCCTCTCTCTGGACAAGAACTTTATGAAGTCATTTATAATAATCTTTCTTTCGATGTTGTCTGCAATATTATACTTCCTCACAAAATCGGAATATGAATTTATATACTTCTCAACTTTAAAGTACTTTATCATCCGCTCGGGATCTTTATCCCTTTCCGCATTCAATGCAAGCGTAACAACTTCCGACGGAGACACTTCATGTATATACCTCTTCGCAAGATATCTTGGAGGTTCTTTTTTTCTGCCTGCTGTTCTAAAATATAATACATTATTGCTTTTTATGATACTGTTTTCCGAAAAATTCTTAAAAAAATATCCTCTCACCCTGTATTTTTTTTCCGGAATAAGATCATAGACATTTCTCAAATTTACAGAATGAATGAATTCCTCACCCGGCGCAAGTTCTATTATTCTCTTTTTCATTCTCTTCACAACTTGTTCTGCTTTAAGATTCTTCATCCTGTAGGGAATAATAATTTCCGCCTCTCTTCCGAAATTGTCAAAAACTACGGGCTGAAATGTTGTGTAGTCCGGCAAATCTCTTCTGTTGTCTTCGAATACGGTAAAGGATATTATTCCGACCGATCTATTTCTGATGCACATCTTCAAAACTATATCTTCATTTTCATAGTACTTCTCTTTATCAAGACGCAGATAAACCAGAAAATCCCCTGATCTAACAGTACCGGGAAATAAAGCCGTACCTGCGATAGTAACTACAAAGACTGCTTTTATTATTGCCTTCATATTATGCCCGAGACCATATCATATATAATAAAATACTATAACAGTAATAATTTCGGTTAATTAAAGTCTTTACGTTACAAAAATATGTTATTTATGTCTCATTTATTCAATAATGAGGGGGCAGCGCTTTATATGAATTTACCGCCGAGAAATATAATTTTAACCTTCCAGTGTCCTCCACATATGGTTTTTCCGGGCATCGGAATACCGCATCATCAACTTTTGGATATACCATGCTGTGTAATCGGAAACGATCTCAGGTTTTAAGTCATCTACGATTTTCATAAAAAAAGTCATTCTCTTTCTCCTACAAATAATTTTTTTGAATATTCGGGGACGAGAAAAAAGACCTTGCTGAAGTTCAGTCCGAAAGTAACCGGCTCTCAATCCTCGAAAATATCCAGTTAAGGAAGATCTGGCTTATCCGGAAAAACTCCGGCATCACAGTTGCGGGACAGCACGGGATTCTCACCCGATTTCCTCCTGTGAAAGCAAACATATAGTGTAATAATATATGTTTGCCTCATTAAACATTTTAATAAGTATGAGTCAAGGAAAATTCACTCCCGATCTCTAAGATCGATCGGGATTCCCTTATCAAAACGATCTTTAATTTTCTTCGGCTAATGCAGCGGCCTCCTTTTCTAAAACAAGCAATCTATGGAGATTAGTTTGATATGCTATATCTTCAATCGACTCTTGATAAAAGCTTCAGCGCATCAATGTTCTTATTGTTCTGTTTTTTGTATTCGCCTGCAAATTCACCGCTATAGTATGTCTCCAGTTCAGATCTTAGTCTTGCAAGATCGTTATCCGAAATGTTATTCTCTTTACGAAAATTTCCAAAGGCTTCTTTGAATCCCTTCATAGCATCAATGATCATATGACTTTCGGAAAATGTTATTATCTGGCTGGCAATCCTATTAAAATATCTTTCAACCTGGACTTTTTTAACATCACGGACATAATTCAACTTCTGAAAAGATTTTTTCATCAGACTGTCATAAGCCGCATTGCTTGCTGTCCAGCCCACAATTACAACCGGAACTATTCCAACAAGTAAAAAAAGCGAAACCAGTTTCGGTTTCAGTTTAATATTATTAAAACTCATAAACCCTCCTCATCTTCATATCAATTGAGATCAATTGAATCTTTAGAAAATAGTGTATTTATAAAAATATAAGTGGATATAAAGTAAGGATGTATATGCCGGAGATCAATACCATGGATATTTTTTTTGTAGGACAAAGTAGAAATTTTGTGTAAGAAATTTACAATACAAATCAAGGCTTAATGTTAAATTTATTTGACTTGTCAATCTCCCTTCTTGCCAATCGGTCGCACCTTTCATTCTCAGGATGACCGCAGTGGCCTTTTACCCACTTCCACTGAATTTTGTGTGTGTCAGCAAGATCCCACAGATCCTGCCAGAGGTCTCTATTCTTAACATCTTTTTTATTGGAAGTTTTCCAGTTATTTTTAAGCCACTTATGTATCCATATTGTGATACCTTTCTTTACATATTCCGAATCCGTTGTAATAACAACTTCGCAATTCTCCTTCAGGGATCTGAGTCCTTCAATAACGGCTCTAAGCTCCATGCGGTTGTTCGTTGTCAGTTTCTCTCCGCCGGACAACTCCTTTTCATTGCCGTTAAACTTGAGAAGAGCGGCCCACCCTCCGGGGCCGGGATTTCCGCTGCATGCGCCGTCGGTATACATAAATATTTTTTTCATTCCGAATTACTCCCGAAACAGTTCTGTCATAAATTATTTTATCAATGCGAATATATTGCATAATACTTCAATTACTGAAAACTCTGTAAAGAAGTAAATTTTAATACAAAGTTAATGATGGATATAAATGAATTATTGGATTTATGAAAAATGAAAATCGTAAAAGTACAAATTATAATATAAATCAAAGGCTGCAGTATAAACCTGCAGCCTTTGATCTTTCTATTTTCTCTATCAGCTCCGTTTATTTAAAAACCGATAAAATCTGCAAAAACCTTTGAATACTTAACAACTACCCCTGCAAATACAACAGACACCATAGACATAAGCTTGATAAGAATATTCAGCGAAGGACCCGATGTATCTTTAAAGGGGTCTCCCACCGTATCTCCTGTAACGGCGGCTTTATGAGCCTCGGATCCTTTTCCGCCGTAATGACCTTTCTCAATATATTTCTTAGCATTGTCCCATGCGCCTCCTGAATTGTTGAGAAGGCATGCAAGAGAAAAACCCGCTGTTAAGCCGCCCACAAGAAGTCCCAGAACTCCGGCAACTCCAAGGAACACTCCCGTAACAACAGGAACAATTATAGCAAGAAGAGAAGGCACTATCATCTCTCTCTGCGCTCCGGCAGTAGAGATGGCAACGCACTTTGCATATTCCGGAGTGGTTTTCCCTTCCATGATCCCCGGGATTTCCCTGAACTGCCTTCTAACTTCATTAACCATTGCTCCTGCGGCTCGTCCAACGGCTTTCATTGTCATGGCGCTGAATACAAAAGCCATCATAGCTCCTATAAAGATACCTGAAATGACCATTGGATTCATAAGGCTCAAATCGTATGCCGCAACAAAATCGGCTATTGCGGATTGAGAAGCGCGCATTGCAGTTATACCCTGCGCTTTTAACGAAGCAATAGTTCCGGCATCGGGAAGTATTGCAAAAAATTTATATTTTCCAACCTGAAAACCCTCTGTACCGCCCAGTTTTCCAAGCCAGATCTTGATCTCTTCGAGATATGCCGAAAGAAGAGCCATTGCCGTAAGAGCAGCCGAACCGATGGCAAAACCCTTTCCTGTTGCGGCAGTAGTATTTCCCAGCATATCCAGTGCGTCGGTCCTTTCGCGAACAGACGGGTCAAGTCCGCTCATCTCGGCATTTCCGCCCGCATTATCCGCTATGGGACCGTATGCGTCGGTGGCAAGCGTTATTCCAAGCGTTGACAGCATTCCCACAGCGGCAAATCCGATTCCGTAAAGTCCGGCATTCATATTTGTAAATCCGCCCGAAACGCCGTATGCCAAAAGAATTCCGATCACAATAGTAACAACAGGTATCCCTGCCGAAAACATACCAACGCCTATACCTTCAATAATTGTTGTGGCATGTCCCATCTGTGTCTGTTCAGCGATCTGCTGTGTTGGTTTATACTCATCTGAAGTATAGTACTCTGTTGCCTGTCCGATAATAAGACCGGCGATCAGTCCTACGATCACAGCGCCGAAAATACCCCATGCAATAATATTTGCATTAGCCATAACCGCAAGGGCAATAAGGATCAAAAAGGAACTGCCCCAGACTCCGATATTCAGTGATCTCAACAGATTCTTCATTGAAGAGTCTTCTTTCGTTCTTACCGCATATATACCTATGACCGAGAAAACGATCCCAAGCCCGCCGACAACCATAGGAGCAATAATGGGTTTGATTATGTCCACTACTGTGGAACCGGCACTGAGAGGCAGCGCGGCGCCAAGAGCAGCTGTGGCAAGAATTGATCCGCAATAGGATTCGTAAAGGTCAGCTCCCATTCCGGCAACATCGCCAACATTATCACCAACGTTATCCGCAATAGTAGCGGGATTTCTCGGGTCGTCTTCGGGAATTCCGGCTTCGACCTTACCGACCAGGTCGGCTCCCACATCAGCCGCTTTTGTGAATATACCTCCGCCAACACGGGCAAAGAGCGCCTGAGTCGAAGCTCCCATACCGAAAGTAAGCATTGTGGTTGTTATCTCGCTCATTTTAGCCTTAACCCAGTGCAGATTGGTCAGGGCAGAAGCGTCAAACTGCGTTAAACCTGCCTTAACATCTTCCGGGAGGTGGTTAATGAGACCCTGTCCCAGACCCCATACATTGTTGTCATATAAAGCATTAAGAGCAACGTACCAGATTGAAATATCAAGAAGCCCGAAACCTACAACAACCAGTCCCATAACGGCTCCTGACCTGAAAGCTACTTTAAGCCCCGCGTTAAGCGACTGAGAGGCTCCCTGAGCGGTTCTTGAAGATGCATTGGTTGCGGTTCTCATACCAAGATAACCGCAAAGTCCCGAGAAAAAACCGCCGGTCAGGAATGCAAAAGGCACAAAGGGATTTTGTACCCCAAGAAATGACAATATGGTAAGAATTATCAACAGAACAACAAAGACAATTGTAACAACCTTATACTGCCTGTTAAGATAAGCCATAGCGCCCTGTCTGACATGCCCGGCGATCTCGATCATTGTTTCATTGCCCTCGTCGGCACTCATCATGCTTTTATAAAAAACCCATGCAAAGATGAGGGCGATTATTGAGCCGATCGGCGCAATATAAAATAAACTCTCCATATAAAATTTCTCCTTTTTATATTTTAATTTTGAATAATTTATTTTTTATATAAAAAATCCCCGATCTATAGGACCTGACGGGATATACCTGCTCCGTTATTTTTCCATTGAATTAAAGACCAGCTCTGCCAGGTCAAAAGTCTCAAGATTCGATATGTCGAGTTCCGTAGCGCCGTCTGTCATCATTGTAAGGCAGAAGGGGCACGCTGTACAGATCTTATTTGCGCCCGAAGCATGAGCGTCTTTTGTCCTGAAGTGATTGATCCGCGACCCCAGATGTTCTTCAATAAACATTCTGCCTCCTCCGGCTCCGCAGCAAAAGCTTCTTTCATGCGTTCTGCTCATCTCAACATATTCTGTTCCGGGAATAGATCTGATTATTTCCCTCGGTTTGCTATAGATCTCATTATATCTTCCGAGGAAACAGGAATCATGATATGTGATCTTTTCATTGAGGCTCTCTGTCAGTTTAATTTTACCCTCTTTGATCATATCGTAAATTACTTCAGTATGATGATACACCTCAAAATTGTGTTCCAGAGGTTTTTCCTCACTATCCAGCCCTACCTCTGCAAATTTCTTATACTCTTTCTTTAAAATATTATAACCGTGAGGGCACGTAGTGACTATTTTCTTAATGCCGTAATTTTTAAAAGTTTCAAGATTCTGAGTAACAAGGGCATGGAACAGGTATTCATTGCCGGCCCTAAGAGCCGAATCTCCGCAGCAGCCCTCTTCGGAACCGAGAATGCCTATTTTGTATCCTGCCTTCTTCATTATACTAAGAAAAGCAACGGCAACCTTCTGATTTCTCTTATCATAGGACGCGGCGCATCCCGCAAAATAACAGAAATCAACGTCCGGGTCTTCGGCAAGAGTTTTTATACCCAGATCTTCCGGCAGCCAGTCGCCCCTTGCTGCAAAGGCAAAGCCGTAGGGATTGAAATTATTTTCCATATTTACAAAAGCCGTATGAAGTTCCGAAGCCATCTTCGCTTCCATGAGAACATTATATCTTCTCATATCTATCATCTTAGGTATATGCTCTATATTAACGGGACACGCTTCCATACAGGCGCCGCAATTGGTGCAGGCCCAGAATTCATCGGCTTTAACAGAACCTTCGATAAGGGGCGTTGTTTCAATTTTTGAAGGGTCAGAAGAGGCAGAAAGCTGCGGAATCCTTTCATACATATTGTCTTTGATGTCATTAACGATCTTCTTGGGCGATAAAGGCTTTTCCGTCAAATATGCGGGACACACATCCTGACACCTTCCGCACCGTGTGCACGCATCAGCGTCCATTAAATGCTTCCAGGTATATTCCTCAACATTGCCCACACCCCATGATTCTTCCGTTTCAAACTCCTCCGGTTTTATCAGGGGCACGGTATATTTTGTATGGGGATCCTCATTTTCAAGATTCATATAGAAAACATTCAGCGTAGATATTACAATATGCCCCAGCTTATCCGAAGCAATAAGTCCTATAAAAACAAAAGCTCCCAGCATATGGACCCACCAGCTGACAAAATGGATCGTTTCCAGACTTCCTTTGCTGAAAACAGTAAAAGGTTTTGCCAGAACAAAACCGACAGGAGACCATACTTCAAATGCCGGGAATTCCGTAATTGCTATTCTGAGAGCTTCATTTAAAAAGCCCGTTACTACCAGCAGCATGATCATCGCAAGGGCAAAAGTATCCGTCGGTTTTGTATCCAAACGCGAGGGTCTTACAATATATCTTCTGTAAAACGCCATAAGGAGGCAGAAAAAAACAATTATTCCGAATAAGTCTCCGAAGAAGGACCAAAAGAGATAGAAATTCCCATAGATGAAATGGTAATCAAAAAAAAGTCCTGTAATATCTTCCTGGACAACAATGATCATTGTTACTATAAAGAGACCCGCAAACCCGAAGAAAATTCCTGCATGCATTATGCCTGCATAACCCTCTTTTAATATTTTCGATTGGAACAGCACGTACTTAATAACAGCTTTCAGTCTCTTTGCAAAGTGATCCGACCTCAATTCCTCTTTTCCTTTTTTCCATATTTTAAACTTCTTTGATATGGAAACTATCAAGTAAATAAGTGCAATAAATGCAAAGATATAAATACCCCATCTCATAAACCCCTGGACACCGCCCACATTGAAAAAGAACTCCCTTGTAACATCGGTTGGCGCAACATTATAAGATTCGATAAGATTCATCGGAATACTCCACTAAACATAAGGATAAAAAACCGTAAAATCATAATATGTACAGATAGTAATTTATGAAAACCTATCTCAAATCAATGTACAATTATGTCAACTTAAATTCATCGATTAATAACAAAATCTTATAGGAAATCTGAGGAATAATTTATTTTTTTGATTGACACATTCACGCTGATAAAACAATCATCACAGACAACAAATATTATTATGAAATGTCTTATCAAGAGTGGTGGAGGGACTGGCCCTGCGAAACCACGGCAACCATTCGGAAATTGAACAGGTGCTAATTCCAGCGGAGAAATATCTCCGGCAGATGAGATGTCAGTTATTTATAACCGCATCTCATGATAGCGGTTTTTTTTATGAAAAGAGATACCCAAACAATAGAGAAACAGGAAAATTCAGTAGGCTTAGTTGAAACAAAATACTATACCTTTGCAGAACCGCCTGACCGGCTGAAGCTGATCTCAGGAAAGGAACTGGGTCCCATAACTCTTGCCTATGAAACTTACGGCACCTTGAATAAAGACCGAAGCAACGCCATTTTGATACTCCACGCTCTGTCGGGAAGCGCGCATGCGGCAGGCTGCCATTCGCCCCAAGACAGACATCCCGGATGGTGGGACAATTACATCGGTCCGGGCAAGGCCTTTGATACAAAGAGATACTTCGTCATCTGCTCCAATGTGATCGGAGGATGCAGCGGCTCAACAGGGCCTTCGTCGATCAACCCTGAAACAGGCAAACCATACGCTCTTGATTTCCCGGTAATTACCATACAGGATATGGTGAACGCCCAGTATCATTTGATAAAGCATCTCGGGATCGACTGCCTCCTTGCAGTAACAGGCGGATCAATGGGAGGCATGCAGGCTCTTGCATGGTCCATATCGTATCCGCAAATGGTAAAATCGGTTATTGCCATTGCAACATCGGCTCTTCTCTCGGCTCAGGGGATCGCCTTTAACGAAGTGGGAAGGCAGGCTATAATTAACGATCCCAACTGGAAATCCGGAAACTACTACGGGTCATGGCCTCCGGATTCGGGCCTCTCCCTTGCCAGAATGATCGGCCACATAACCTATCTCAGTGAAAAACATATGCACATGAAGTTCGGCAGGAGATTTCAGAACCCTGAATTTAACAGCGCCGACTTCAGAACCGAATTTATGGTGGAATCGTATCTCCATTATCAGGGCGTCAAGTTTGTCACAAGGTTCGACGCCAATTCATACCTCTACATCACAAAAGCAATAGACTTTTTTGACCTGGAAACGGAATACGGCGGGAGCCTGATGAAAGCCTTTGAGAAGGTAAGATCCAACTTTCTTATAATCAGCTTTACAAGCGACTGGCTCTATCCCAGCGCAATGTCAAAGGATATTGTAAGAGCTTTAAGAAGAAACGGAAAAAATGTAATTTATACCGATATTGAAACAGACCTGGGGCACGATGCATTCCTCATCGAAAATCCCGTGCTTGAAAGAAATATATCCAACTTTTTAAAAAGCGAATTTGAAAAGATCGGCCTTCCATGAAAACATACACAAAAATCGGATACGATCTTGTTGTAAAACTCATACCTGAGAACTCGCGGGTTCTGGATCTCGGCTGCGGCAGCGGCGACCTTCTTGTTATGCTTCAAAAGATAAAAAAAGTAAAGGGCGCCGGAGTTGAGATATCCGAAGAAGGGGTGAGCAAATGCGTTGAAAAGGGGCTCTACTGTTATCAGGGAGATATTGACGAAGGACTCATGGATTACAGGGATAATTCCTTTGATTATGTAATACTGAATCAGACAATCCAGAGCACAAAGAGGCCTCGGTATGTTTTAAAAGAGATCATGAGGATCGGCAAAAAATCCATAATCAGTTTTCCCAATTTTGCATATATATATGCGAGATACCAACTGCTTTTTCAGGGAAAGATCCCTAAAAATATCCTCTTCCCCTTTGAATGGTACGAATCCCCAAATATTCATCAACTGTCAATAAAAGATTTCGAGGAATTCTGCGCAGAAAACAATTACACTATCCTAAAGAAATTTCACTTTAACATTCACGGTTCTTCGGATTCAAAAGTCGTTAAAATATTTCCCAATCTCTTTGCGCAATACGGGTTCTTCCTTCTGAACGGAGAAAAGCCGCCGGCAAAAGGCGGGATATCTTCTCAGCCTGTATAAAATATCACACAGAGCCCCTTCAGCCCGTTAATATCTCATAACCCTTTTCGGTTACTCTGACGGTATGCTCCCACTGAGCCGAAAGTTTTCCGTCAACTGTTACTGCGGTCCAGTTATCCACAAGAAGTTTTGTTCCGAACTTCCCTTCATTTATCATAGGTTCAATTGTAAAAACCATATTGGGCTGCATTATTATATTGCGTTTCTTGCTGCTGTAGTGATGGATGTGAGGTTCTTCATGAAACAAAATGCCTATGCCGTGGCCTCCGTAATCCCTGACAACGGAAAACCCGTGCTTACGGGCATGTTTTTCGATCGCAATACCGATCACATTAAGATCACGATTAGGTCTCACCTCTTCAATGCCAAGATAAAGGCATTCCTTTGCCACCTTAACAAGTTTTCTTGCCTCTTCAGAAGGATCGCCTATAAGATACATCCTGCCCGAATCGCCGTAATATCCGTCCAAAACAGTTGTGACATCGAGATTCAAAATATCTCCATCCTTTAAAGGAGTGTCGTCGGGAATGCCGTGGCATATAACATCATTGGGCGACGTGCATACGCTTTTGGGAAAACCATTATAGTTAAGAGGAGCAGGCACGGCATTGTGGCTCAGTATAAATTCATGGGCCCACTTATTTATCTCATCCGTTGTAATTCCGGGTTTAATGATCTTATCCGCCTCATCAAGAACTTTTTTAGCAAGCCGGCAGCTCTTTCTTATCCCATCTATCTGCTCTTGGGTCTTAATTCTGATCCCGTTCAATTGGACAGGATAATCGGAGCCCGCTCCGGACTCAATATCGGAGCTTAAATGGCATTTCTTATATTTTTTGCCGCTTCCGCACCAGCAAAGATCGTTTCTTGACAGTTTCATAACTTCAGGATTTCCGTTTTATATAGATCGCGTTATGCTGCATATAGGTTTTGATCTAATTTTTTTTTACTTCGGGATCGCTTTCCGCTGCTGCCGGATATATCCTTAACAACAGAAAGAACAGCTACTGACCCGACTGGTATATATCCGATATCTGACTTGCTGTAAGGGCAGTGTCATAAACTCTCACCTGGTCGATTATTCCGTCAAAATAGTATGCCGAGGCAGTCTGCAAATATCCTATACGAAAATTATTGGAGCCCGCCTGCCTTGTACCTGCAAACGCAACAGTGCCCTCGCTGACATCGTTAAGAAATATCTCCAGAGTTGTTCCGTCAAATGTTGCCGCAACATGGTACCAATTGCTTAAAGAGAGAAAATTCGACCCAACTACAAAATAAGTTACACTACCGTCTCCCATCACCAAATTTATCTTTGAGCTTATGTCGATCTTAAATATAAAATTAGCCGAGATCTCGGAATTACCATCAGTATGTTTTGCCATAATAACATTCTCATTTGCATTTGAATTCAGATAAATCCATGCGCACAGCGTAAAATTTCCTGAAAGTCCCGAATTAAATGAAGCTGAAGGGATCTCTACATAGGCATTACTGCTTAGATCATAAGCAGTACCGGAAACCCCGGTATGACCCGCTGCATACACTACACCTGCCGAATCGGACCCGTTTGAACCGTTGGAACTGTAATCAACCGAATCTCCGTCCAGCGGATAATATCCGAGAAGATTGTTCACAGTATAGCTCTCCTGAGATACAGAGCTTACATCCGAACCGCTCACAGCAACCGCTTTTAAAGTGAAAGGGGAAATAAGCTTTATTATTGAACCGCCGTACGGCGCTGATCCCGAATCCGGAACGGAACCGTCGGTAGTATAATATATGGAGGTACCTGCATCTGCACTTATGCTTATTAAAGTCCCCGTATCGTATGCGCCTGAAGCAGGAGACATTACAGGAGCACTTAATGTTCCGGATGATGAATAATCAATTGTGTAGGAAGCTTCGTGTATTTCTCCGTATTGAGCCCCGTCTTTGATAAGAACCGCTCTGATATATGCGGAGGTCCCGTGGCCGAGAACCGGTATCGACGAAGTATACAGTGCGGACTGAGGGTCAGGGTCCGAGCCGTCCAGAGTATAGTAAATTTCCGCCCCTGAAACGTCGGTTGTAATTGAAACATTAATATCAGACGAATACCTGCCCGCCGGCGGATCAAATGATAACGAATAATTTACATTATCAGCATAAAAAGTATAGAGATCCTCTCCGTCACAGCGGTATAACGAAAACAGAATCAATAACATAAACAGAATAAAAAAACTTTTTTTCATAACATTCATAACAGATCATCTTTAATTTTAGGTTTAGGGTCATTCCGGATTTGCGGGAAATATGACCCAAGATACTATCTTCTCAAGCCCCTTAACTTATTCTTGAACACCCCCTAAGATCTGCCGCAGGCACTCCCGATGGCCGTTCCCGCGGGGGATCCCAGAAACTCCTAATATTGCGGAAAGAGCCGAATATTCTAATATAATATAACTTACATGCCCTATTTTTTCAATACTTTTGTTAAATTATTTTTTCTCTTTTCAATAAATTATACATTATCAGCCTGCATCATAACAGATCTGTCCGGTCAACAAATAATGCAAGGAAAATATCATTCCAACCTTTATATTTTGGAAATATTCTTCGGTTTTTTATTAATGTTCAAAAATTTTAGTATTGAAAAATTGCGGGGACTATGTCATATTACATCTTAATTAATAAATGTACAATTAAAAAAATTGATGAGAATCCCATAACGGAAAAATGATATGATAAATGACGGAACAAAAGAGTATTTTGAAAAATTAAAAATTGCCGAACAATTCTGCAAAGGAAATATTGAGAAGGCAAAAAAAATGCTCAGCGGTGATTTTAAGGATATAATTATCCTCAAAGGACGCTTCAGCGATGAAGATGAAGAGTACTACGGCTTTTTTATGACTTTTTTCAGTACGGTCTTTTATACAATCAGGTATAACTTTTTTGTAATCGCAAACTATACCGTTGCTCTGCATAATCCGCCCTTTGACAACTGGCAGACATTTTACAGCAAGATGATAAAAACGACCCTTGCCGAAGACTATGATAAACTCAGAGATGAGGAGTATAATAAGAGGTTCATCGAATCACTCAACAGAGAAGAACTCATTTCCATAATACAATGGGTTGAAACAAATGATATAACCGGCATGACAAACCTCTTCTGCAAGATCACTGCAGATGTCCTGAATGTCCGAAAAGCGGAAGTGGATATCGATTTTGAGAAAACCACATCTTTGATCCTCTATGAAAACCACGAACTGAACCCTGATAAAAGGATCAAGATCTAACCGTCAAAAAAAAAGCTCTTTTACAAGAAAAGAGCTTTTTGCTTGATCATCCCCGAGGGGATTCGAACCCCTGTTGCCGGGATGAAAACCCGGTGTCCTAGACCCCTAGACGACGGGGACAAATTTTAAATATACAATAAAGTATATCTTTGAGGCGCCAGGGAATCGAACCCTGGACCCACTGCTTAAAAGGCAGTTGCTCTACCGACTGAGCTAGCGCCTCAAAAAAACGTAGAAATACCAGATACTTAAAGGGCAAATTACTGTCAACAAAAAATAGAATAAAACTTAAATTTATTCATAAATAAACGTATTTTCTCTGTCGGGCCCCACAGACACCACCTTTATTTTAACGCCGATACATTGCTCAATGAAGCGAAGGTAGTCTTTAGCATTTGAAGGAAGGTCATCTGCGCTTTTACATTTGGAAATATTCTCATCCCACCCGTCAAGTTCTTCATATACAGGCTCGACTCTGTGGAGATTATATGTTTGAAACATATCAAGTCTCTTCCCCTTCAGTTCGTATCCCACAGCTACTTTTATCTTTTTAAATCCGCCCAGCACATCCAGTTTAGTTAAAGCTATTCCGGTAAAGCCGTTTATTTTGCACGACTGCCTGATCAACTCGGTATCAAACCATCCGCACCTTCTGGGCCTGCCGGTAGTTGACCCGAACTCTCCTCCGTTTACTCTGAGCCTGTCTCCGTCGGATCCCCCGTCTTCCGTAGGGAAGGGACCCTCGCCTACTCTGGTGAGATAAGCTTTGGAGATCCCGATAACCTCGTCAATATTCGATACGTTCAATCCGGTGCCGAGCAGAGCTCCTCCGATAGTCGGATTTGATGAAGTGACATAGGGATATGTTCCGTGGTCAATATCAAGAGCATACCCCTGAGCGCCCTCCAAAAGTATCCTTTTCCCTTCGGAAATAGCCTGATGAAGATAATTCTGAGTATTTCTTATTAATTTGCCGGCTTTTTCTTTAAATTTATGAATGATAGCCATTATTTCATCAATTGTGAATTCAGGTTTTCCGAATACATCTTTCAGAAGTCTGTTTTTCATTGCCAAAGCCCCTGCAACTCTGGCTTTTATTACATCCTCTTCGAATATATCTCCTGCTCGGATGCCTATTCTCAGACACTTGTCAGAATAGCTGGGACCTATTCCTCTTACGGTTGTGCCTATCTTTTTTGTTCTGATCTCTTCCAGCGCGCTGTCCACAGCAAGATGGTATGGAAGGATAAGATGCAGACAGTCGGAGATTATGATTCTGTTTTCAGAATCAATACCCTGTTTATCGAGAAGCTCCATCTCTTCAATAAACTGGAGCGGGTCAAGAACAACTCCGTTTCCGATAACGCATATTTTGTCCTTATGAAGAATACCTGAAGGTATCAGATGGAAAATATACTTTTTCCCGCCCGCTACAACGGTATGGCCCGCATTAGCCCCGCCCTGATATCTTACAACAATGTCGGTATCCCTGGTGAAGTAATCAACCATTTTGGCTTTTCCTTCATCGCCCCACTGGGACCCGATTATTACCGTACACCCCATTATAACCTCTGAATCATATTCTTTAAATAAATCCGCCAGTCAGTATAATTTTCAGGAATAAAATAACAAGCTTTTTTCGATTCGGATCTAATTTTCATTAAAAATCAAAAGTGCTAAACTATAAAGCCCGGGATTCCGATATGATGATTAAGGGAAATTTTGCGCTAAAAAAATAAAACCTTTCCCTTTTTTGTTTTCCGGTGTCAAAGGTGAATAGAATAGGAGTATTAATCAATTTTAGGGTACTGTTGTGCTTATTAACCATAATAATGCCCTCTCAACTTTTGTCTGCTGACAGGACATACTATACTTCAGCAGAAAAGAACAGAATAACTCACAGCTGGTCATACGAAAATGACAGCTTCATCTATGAAGAAAACTACGGATCCGAAAATTACGCCGAAAGTGTAAAAAAGCGGCACACCGGCAAAAAAACGCGGCGTAATTACAGCTCCTCCTATAATTACAACAACGGATATACCAAAAGAAGATATCATAAAAAACGCAAAGAAAGAAGAACAACAGTAAAAAGAAAGAGAAGTGTACTAAAGCCGAAAAGAAGAATCAAAATAAAAAAAAGAAAAAAGAATACCATCTGCTATAAAATAAAAAGAGGCGACACCTTAACAAAAATATCAAAAAAATATTCCATCCCTGTGGAGACCATAATAAAGATCAACAGGCTGAAAAACAGGAACCGTATTAAATCCGGTATGATCATAAAGCTTGCTCCGAATAAACGCGCAAAAAAAAGGAAAAAAAGGCATAAAAAAAAGAACTCGCCAAAGAAAATATCTCCTCGTTTTATCTGGCCCGTAAAAGGGGTGGTAAGCTATAAAAGAGACGGACGAAAAGGAGTTAAACCGATCGGCATTATAATAAAAGGGAAACCGGGCTCGCCTGTGATCTCTTCGGCGCCGGGAATCGTTAAAAAAATCGGAAGGATGAGAGGTTTCGGCAAATATGTAATTGTAAAGCACGACAAAAGATTTATAACGGTTTATGCCAACCTTGACAGGATAACAGTAACCAGAGGAGACAGGATCGACAGAGGGGAAAAGATCGGGAAAATAAAATCGAATAACAGTATATTTCATTTTCAGATCGGTCATGCCGGTAAACCGATAAACCCCCTTAAGTATCTTCCGGGAAGAAAAAGACATAAAATGTAACAAAAATAATTATTATTACCAGAATTATATATTGATAATTTTAAAGACAGATTGATAATTGCTCACAAAAATTTTCTTAATATTAAAAACTATGAGATCAAAAAAATTCTGCTCAGCATTGTTGGTATATCTTTCGATCCTCTTCGCTTTTTCATGCTCGCAAAAGAGCTATGAGGAGTACAGGGTCTTCACTACTCCTGAAAAGATAAGGGTCCTGCCGGGAGAGAGTTCATTTATAACATTTAATATTGAGATCCCTGAAAAATACCATATCTACGGCAACCCCAAAGGACCCGGTATAGGAAAAGCAACTGAAGTAATTCCTGAAAAACATAAGTATATTATTTTTGAAAAGGCAAGATTCCTCCCTGCAAAAAAGATCACAGCGCCGGGCGAGAAGGATTTTACATGGGTCCATTATAATGAAACAAAAATATTCCTTCCCTTTAATGTCAGGAAAAACTCCCTAAGGGGGCTCTATAATATTAAAATACGCTTTGAGTCGCTTCTATGCAGCGAAACAACCTGCATACCGAAAAACTATACCTTTGAATATCCTGTTGAAATCATTAATGACAGTTCCGATAGAACAATTTTGAGCGATAAAATAACCGCTCTCTTCAAAAAAGCGTCCCCTCCGGGCGGGAAATCCGGATCTGCCGTTAAAGATCCGGCAACGAAACCGGGCAAAGACAAAATTGAAGGAAAAATCGGAATTTCAAGATCATCAAAACCTGTTGAAGATCTTATAAGCCGATCATTTGAACCCCGGTTTATTCAATCCTCAAATGTTAAGGGAATTATACAGGCAATTCTCTTCGGCATTATTGCAGGTTTTATTCTGAACTTTATGCCCTGCGTTCTGCCTGTTGTCAGTTTAAAGGTAATGAGCTTTATTAAACATGCCGGCAAAAGCGGGAGAGAACTTAAAAAGATGGGGATATTTTTCACACTGGGAATACTCTTCAGTTTTCTTATCCTCGCTTCTTTGGCAGCCTTTTTCGGTTATAACTGGGGGGATATGTTTCAAAGCAGAGCTTTTCTCATCACTCTCACTGCAGTAATATTTGTTCTTGCTCTTTCAATGTTTAAAATATATACAATAAATATACCCTCGTTTTTAGGAAAAGCGGGAGGAGAACTGAAAGATCATAATGCCGATGCCTTTATGAAGGGTTTTCTCGCAACTTTACTGGCAACTCCGTGCAGCGGCCCCTTCCTGGGAGGGACCCTTGCATGGGCGCTGACACAACGGCCTCTGATCATCTTCATAATTTTTATGAGTATTGGAACCGGAATGGCCATACCATACTTAATTCTTACAATGAAGCCGGATCTTATTAAATTCATACCTAAACCGGGCCCATGGATGAAAACCTTTGAACAGGCAATGGGATTTTTACTGCTATTTACGGTTATTTATCTTATTAATATTCTGGATAAAGAATCAATTATGCCGGCAGTTACATTCCTTGCCATTCTTGCCTTTGCATTCTGGCAATACGGCATCTACGGATCACTGGAAAGAAAAAAAAGTTCAAGAAGATTATCCGCAATGGTGCTGCTGCTTCTGATTGCAGGAGGTTATTTCTTTTCATTCAAATACCTCTACATAAATGAAAGCGTAACTCTGATCCGGTCAAAAGTATTCAGTATGGATGAACTTTATAAGAACGGAAAAGCAAAGAGGGTAACCATTGTAAAATTCACTGCGGACTGGTGTCCAAACTGCAAATTCGTTGAAAAACTTGCCCTTGAAACAGAGAGGGTATTTAAAGTGATCGAGGAAAATAATATCGATTTTATGACCGCGGATCTTACAAACAAAAATCCTCAGGCCCGAAAATTGCTGATACAATTGAAGAGCCGGTCAATACCTTTTCTGGCAGTCTTCCCCGGAGGCGATTCATTTACTGATCCAATATGCCTCAGAGATATCTATTCGGAAGAGGATGTTCTGAAAGCAATCGATTTGGCCCTGAAAAAAACCGATAAAAAAAGAGTTCCGGAGATTAAATTCAATATTAACAATAAATAACATTTAATTAATGAGGCAGCACTGTGAAAAGAACCGAAACAGGTATAAAACGAATAATTTCCGCAACAATAAATTCCCTTCAGGGCTTTAAAGCCGCATGGATACATGAAGAAGCCTTCAGATATGAGATATACGGATCTATTGTTCTGATCCCGTTATCTTTTTTTGTCGGAGAAAGACCACTGGAGATTGCCATGCTGATAGTTTCATGCCTGATCGTGATACTTGCGGAAGTTATAAACAGCGCCATCGAATCTATTGTGGACAGACTGGGGCATGAGTACCATGAACTTTCAGGGCGCGCCAAAGATCTGGGCTCGTCAGCGGTCTTCGTGGGACTGTCCATATTTACGGTTATATGGACTGCAGTAATAATCGAACGTTTTGTATTGAGATAAGCTCTCAAATATCTGCGTACAAATATTAAGGCCGCAGATAAATCCTGTTGTAACACTCAAAATCTGAAATATCCTTGACATCCCTTTCCCTATTAGCTATATTTTATTAATACAGCATCAACGTAAAAAGGAGTAATTATATGAAAATTAAAAAGGTAAAAAAGTCTCTTAAGGGACTGTGCAAATGCGGCACCTCCTGCTAAACTTATAACTTGCTCACTACGGGGCCGGTTTTAAAAAATCGACCCCTTTTTTTTCCAGGAAAACATGTCTAAAAGAGATATTAAAAATTCTATCTGCCGTCCCTTCTGTAAATTTTTCCGTGAAGGCGAAAAGGAGGATATGGAATGCAGAGGCGCAATGGTGATTGAACGCCTTATGACAGGCATATTAAAGCCGGAAGATTTACCGAAAACAGGCAGAGATCCGTCACTCCGGGAAAAGAGATCTCGCCTCATTTTCGAAAAAGTATGCAGGAAATGCGAATTTATTAAAGACGGATGCGATTTCCAGTCAACAAATCCCCCTGACGAAGCAGAACCCTGCGGCGGATATATATTGATATCTCTATTGTTTGAAAAAAAACTGCTGAGAAGCAGCGATTTGAAGGAAGCAATAATTGAATGAACCGAACCGGACTTCAGCATACCTGAGACTTCACCCTTCCGCCGCGCTGAAGAGACTGGAAAATTCATATCTGTACCACATCCAAAGAGACGAGCTCTATGAAATTGATAAAAAGGCAGAAAATTTTCTGTCAAAATGCGACGGTTCCTCAAAAGGCATGGATTTGACATCAGATGATGAATTTGTTCAATATTGCATTGATGAAGGTTTAATTGAAACTCTTTCTCATCCTGACAAAATAAAAATAGATATCGGTATTGCGCCGCATCCTTCTCTGAGATATCTTGAACTGCAGCTTCTTGATAAATGCAATCTTAAATGCAGACACTGCTACCTTGGACCTCCCAGCAGAAAGATAATGCAGCTGCATGACGCTCTTAAAATTGCCGGTGAATTCTCGGCTATGGGCGGTTTAAGACTCCTCATTTCAGGCGGCGAGCCCATGCTTTACCCTCATCTGAAAGAATTTATTGAAGAAACATCAAACCTCAGACTGAGAAGGGTACTTCTTACAAACGGAACAAAGATAAACAGAGAAACAGTATCATGGCTGAACGCGGAAGAAATTCAGTTCAGCCTTGACGGGTGGGAGAGAGGCCACAACATACTGAGAGGCGACAATACATTCATACAGACTTACAACGGCATCATGGCTGCAAAAGAGGCAGATATCCCGGTCTCAATCGCAACAATGATACACAGAGAAAATCTCGACGAATTTGAAAAATTGGGATCCTTTATTAAAGATATTGAAGCAATTGAATGGGGAATAGATATACTCTGCATGGCAGGTTCTTTAAAAAACAACAGGGATCTTGCAGTTCCATATAAGGAAGCGGCTCCCTTTATGAAATCGGCTTTTGGAGGCGGCTATCACGGGTCTTCGGAAGGATTCGCTTGCGGAAGGCACCTCTTAACGGTTCTGCCCGATGGAAATGCCGTTAAATGCGGTTTTTACGAAAACCGGCATCTCGGCGACGCGCGAAAGAGCCTCTCTGATGCATGGCTGAAATTAAAGCATATTAAACTCAATGATCTGTTCTGCCGCGACTGTCCCGCAGTAAATGAATGCGCCGGGGGATGCAGATTCCGCGCAGGAAATGATCTTTCACCCGACAGGGCAATGTGTGCATTTTTCGGAATAAACCCTGATCTCTTTATAAAAGAATCCTGATATAATTTTTCCTATCCTTCATAAGTCATTGTCTTTTTTAATACTTTCAGTTCCACATCAAGGTCAAGAAGATCGTCTTCAAGAAGACTTGCAAGCTGTTTGTCAAAAGTTGCCTTGATCTGATCGAGAACAGACTCAACTTTTTGCATTGATTCTTCAATCTCACGCGTCCTGTCTTTTCTGTTGGAAAGTTCAATGTACCGGTTGATTATCTTCTCCGTTGATTCAAGATAATAGTTTGTAAATGTCCTGATCTTCCTGAGATCGGAAGGATTCTTCTTAATATCCTCAAATATCTCCATCCCCACCTTGCAGATATTCTGAATTTTTCGCGCTGCATCGTTATTTCTTATCATTCTTGTCTTATTTCTCATTCGAATAAGAGCTTTTGTCCCCGAGTCATAAACTTTTTTTGCCTGCTCCGGCAGGGGTGCGCTCTTCTCGTCAACAATCTCATCATGATCGTCTTTTTTAGAAAATATACGGCTCAAAGTTCTGCGTACAATGATCAGAACAGCAAGACCGATAAGGAATGACAACATAAATCCGGAAAAACCGGCAACCGGAATAAATGTCCGAAAAAACAGATATGCAGCAATAGCGGAAATCATTGAAAATATTGTCTTTAGCATTTCAGGCAACCTCCAAAAAATCATATACCTAAGAGGGGGTAAAAATCCGAATATATCTACGGTTTAATTTATTACGCGTTCCTTTTTGATCACTGACAAAATAACGTCGATCATTTCAGGCAGCATTAGATCTATCCTGTCAAGTTCCTCCGATGTAAATTTTGACAGAACATGATCCGCCACTGTTATATCGGGATTCCGGGGCCTGCCCACACCGAACCTGAACCTGTAAAAATCAAGCGTACCGATCTTATCATTAATTGACCTGAGTCCGTTATGCCCTCTGTGGCCTCCGCCATACTTTAAACTATATTCGCCAAAGGGAAGTTCAATCTCGTCGTGTATAATTATAAGATTATCGGGATCCTCTCTATAATAATTAAGAGCCTGCATAACCGCAGTACCGCTGTTATTCATATAAGTCTGAGGAAACATAACGAGGCAATCCGCTCCGTCAACTCTTCCCATACCGCAGACAGACGAGAAAGACTTCTTATTTACTGCTATACCGGCGCTCTGAGACAGACCCGCTCCTATAATAAAACCTATATTATGCCTTGTTTTAGCGTATTTTCTTTCAGGATTCCCCAGACATGCTACTATTTTCATTATTGTTTAAATCCTTATTATTTTTTTAATAATAGACTCAAATTTGCCGCGTTTTCCTATGGGTCGCCTCCATTATTGATAAAATCCAGCGCATCTTCAAGAGAATCAAAAACCCTGAATAGTTTTATAATGCCGGAAATATTAAAAAGTTCATTGATCTCGTCGTTTACATTTATAAGAACTATATGCCTGTTCCTTTTTTCCAGACGCGTAAAGTATAAAACCATTATACCGAGCGAGGAGCTGTCAATAAAGGTAACGTTCTTCAGATCAATTATAATATTCTTCTTTGCTTCATAGTACTGATTTAATGTTTTCTCAAAAACACGAATACCCTCAACCGACATAGTGCCGCTGATATTCAGTACAACATAATTACTTTTAATATTGCTGTCTATATCCATGGCATAGCGTCATTACGGTCTGACCAACATTTAAAGAAATAGTTTACTCAAAAATTATCACTCATTATTTTATTTTTTTGTCAAGTTTTTATCACAATGATAAATTTTACAAACCAAATAATTAAAAGAGCCATAAATCTTAAGCCTGTCATTCCAATATATGTGGACAATCATCTTAAAAATGTTGACAAAATATGATCAAAAGAGATGCTTGAATAACAATATTTATTAAAGGATCATTCCAGATGCCAAGAGCCAGATCATGGGGATTTATCGCAGTGCTGTTTTCATTAATACTGGGTTCAATATTTGTCCACTCAGTATTTATCACCGATACCGGGATCAATAATTTTAACAGCAGCGATCTCAGCAGCATTAATAATTATACCTATTATGCTGTTGCCATACCTCTCGGAATCATCTCATTATTTCTTACCGGAACAGGCTTCTGGATCGGATATACTATACTAACAATAAAGGTGGTACCGCCAATGCCGGAAATTGCCGACAAAAAAGATAACTCAAAAATTAAAGCTTTTATTCTTTGTATCGCAGCACTGGTTCTGGGGATACTTTTTCTATATGGGATCTGCATTAAAAATTTCTGGGCACTTGCAATTCCAGCCGCATTTATAACACTGGTTATACTGGGATCAATATTCTGGATAGGGATCGCGATCATAACAACAAGATCTACTTTAAACGGTAAAAATGCCGGAAAACAGAGTTAAATTCTCTCATGAAAGTACTTCTACTGCTTTACAGAGGAAATCCCTACTGCGGCGGGCAGGGTATATATCTATTCAACCTTGGCAGAGAACTTGTAAAACTCGGCGTTGAAGTTGAGGTAATTGTGGGGCCTCCCTACCCCGAACCGATGGGATCATTTTCAACCGTTTATAAAATGGAAAACATGAACATCTGGTCTATAAAAACAAAAGATATTCCTTATGAAAAACTGATCAGAATATTATCTCCGTGGAACTTTATCGATTTTATCCTTACAAGACTGCACGTCTTTCCCGAAATGGAAACCTTCAGTATGAGAGCATTTTTTTTCCTGCATAAACTGTTAAAAAAAAAGAGTTATGATCTGATCCATGATATAAATACTCTGGGGTGGGGGAATATACCGATCAAAGGTTTCGGTATTCCCGTCATTTCAACAGTACATCATCCCCTTACAAGGGACATGAATGCGGACCTGATGCTGGATAAAACGCTCCGGGATAAATTGACAACTATTCTCTTTTATCCTTTGAATATGCAGAAATTCGTTATTAAAAGGATCGACCATGTTATAACATCATTTCAGGGCGGGGTTAAGGAACTAAATGAAGCCTACGGGCTGAAAGAGGAAAAAATATCCGTTGTATACAACGGAATGGATATCAACATTTTTAAAAACAGAGGGGAAAACCGTGAAGAGAATTCTCTCCTTTTTGTGGGAAACACCGAAGACCATAAAAAAGGCCTCATCTATCTTCTTGAAGCAATGACTATGCTTCCTGAAAGAATTACTCTGACCATAGTGGATCACGGACCTCCAAGAAAACTCACAGCAGCAAAACTGATCAAAAAATTTAATCTCCAAAAAAGAGTTCTATTTACGGGGAAAGTAGAAACCAGGGAGCTTGCCCGTCTTTACAGCACAAAGACAATACTTGTTATGCCCTCTCTTTACGAGGGTTTCGGACTGCCCGCAGTTGAAGCAATGGCGTGCAAAACTCCGGTTATAACAACAGACGCGGGCGCATTAAAGGAAGTTGTAGACGAACAGTGCGGCATAATTATTCCGGCCGGAGATCCGAAAGCGATCAGGGATGCCGCACTACGTCTTATAGGGAACAAAGAGCTTCAGAGGAAGATGGGTGAAAAGGGAAGGTTAAAAGCAGAAAATTTCTCATGGGAATCAGCGGCAAAAAATACCTTAAATGTATACCGAAAAATCATTAAAAGATACGAGACCGGATAAATGAAGATCTGCCTGTTAAGCTACAGAGGAAACCCATACTGCGGAGGCCAGGGTATATACATTACATATCTTGCAAAGGAACTGGTTAAACAGGGCCATGAAGTTCATGTAATTGCAGGGCCGCCGTATCCTGAAAAAATTGACGGCGTTATTATGCATAAAATTGACAACAGAAATTATTTCAACAATAAAAATAATTTTATTGACCGGGATAACCCCTTCGCATCATTAAGAATACCGGATATCTACGAATTTATTGCAGCAAAGATAGGCATCTTTCCCGAAATGGAAACATTTTCAATCAGGGCATTTCTCAAAATCAGAGAACTTCTGAGAAAATTTTCTTTTGATATTATCCATGACAACCAGTGTCTCGGTTACGGTTTTCTTCTGCTGAAAAATCTGGGCATACCGATTATTTCAACAATCCATCACCCCTTAACAATTGACAGATCCACATGGTTCGAATTTCCATCCTCATTCATGATCAAAATGAAAAGAATTCTCTACTATCCTCTTATTATGCATAAGTATATGGCAAATAAGATGGAAAAGATCATTACCGTATCCTACGATTCCGCTCAACAGATAAATAAAGACTTTAATGTGCCCATGGAAAAGATCAGAGTTATCTATAACGGCATGGATTCGGATATTTTTTATCCCTTAAAAAATATCAAAAAGAAAAAGAACAGTATCATTTTCGTAGGAAATGTTGAAGACAGGAAAAAGGGAATTATTTATCTCCTTAAAGCGATCAGTAAAACAAAAAACAGAGTGAATCTTACCATTGTTGACGGAGGCGCTCCGAACAGAAGCTTCGTTCCCAAATGGATTGACAAATTCGGGATTAATGACAGAGTACACTTTACAGGGAAGATCCCTCTCGAGAGATTAATAAAACTATATTCTGAAACAGAAATTGCCGTAACTCCCTCTCTTTATGAAGGATTCGGATTTCCGGCTGCTGAAGCCATGGCATGTGAAGTGCCGGTCATAGCCGCCGAGGGCGGAGCTCTGCCCGAAGTTGTAGGTGATCATATGAAAACCGGGTATCTTGTCCCTTTGAGAGACTCAGCCGCACTTGCGGAAGCGATCGATTTTCTTCTGGACAACCCTAAAATGAGAAAAGATATAGGGAAAGCTGCAAGAAGAAGAATTCTCACTATTTTCACATGGGAAAAAGCTTCAAAGGAGATGGTAGAGGTTTACCGGAATGTTATAAATGCTTACAGTCGATTTTAACAAACTCGCCGTAAAAAAGGGAGATACCGTTCTCGATGCCGGGTGCGGATCCGGCAGGCACTCTCTTGAATTTGCCATGAGAGAAACAAAGGTTTTTTCAATGGACCTTGATATGGAATCTTTAAGAAAAACAAGATTTACCCTGGCCGAAATAAAGAAAAAAAACAATGAGCACAAAAACAGCGGTTATCTTGTTCACTGCGGGAACGCCCTTAACCTTCCCTTTAAAGACGAGACCTTTGACAGAATTATCTGCTCCGAAGTTATGGAACATGTGAGCAACGATAAAAAGGCATGCATGGAACTTTGCCGAGTTTTAAAGAAGAAGGGAACAATTGCCGTAACAGTGCCCACTTATTTCAGCGAGGTAATTTACGATCTTTTGACATACGAATATTTTTCCACTCCGGGAGGGCATATAAGAAAATATATGCCGGGCCGCCTTGCATCTTTAATGAGAGAATGCGGACTGGAAATATATTCGGTAAAATTCAAGCACTCATTTCACACAATATGGTGGATCATCAGGTCCGTTGCGGGACTTCATCTCGATGACCATCCTCTCACAAGAGGATATCACAAATTTCTGCACCTTGGGTTGATGTCAAAATTCATGAGACGAAGTGAATCATTCTTTGATTATTTTTTTCCCAAAAGCATTATACTCTATGCGTGGAAAAAATAAAATTCGGCCATGCAGTTGACAAAAACAAAAATAATTTCTCTTGCCATTGCTGTGATGATCGCAGGCAGTTCTTCGCAGGTTCCGGCAGTAACTAACAGCGGCAGAAATTTATTCTTATACGGCGGCTCGGCGCAGTCCATTGGAAGAGGTTCTGCGGCAATCGCTTCTCAGGAAACGGACGCTTTTATCTATAATCCTTCTTCTATTGCCCGGTTCAGGAGAAATGCTTTCTGCATAAATTACGGGACGATTCCCTTTCAGACAAAGTACTTTAATCCGGATATCTCGGCTGCACTGCCCGGATCATACGGGGTACTGGGTCTCTCCGTAAGATCCTTGATCGTTCCTGAAAGTTCGGATCTTAAATACGGCACTATGCTGCGCATTGGAGGGGCAAAAAGTATCACATCAAAATTCTTCCCTGGTCTGTCGGTAAACCTCTTTTACGGAACGGACAGTAAGGGCGCCGGACTCCTATACACGGGCGGATCTGCGGGAATGATCTACAAAGCCGATCCGATCGCTATAAGCAGCAGGTGGGGAATATTCGAGCCCAAGCTGGGAATTGCCTTTAATTTCGGCATTGCCTCCGCCAGAGGGAGCGATCTTGCCCCTTTTAACGGCACAGGTGCCGGATATAATTTCCGCTTTTACCAAAGCTATAATATGAGTCTGGCCTTTTTTAACGAGTTCGCTGCTATTAATAATTTCAGGAATTTCCCTGTAAAAACCGGGATCGAAGCCCAATTCCGCAGCAAATATTTGATCAGAGGGGGATTCATATTCCCTTCTGCATACGATTACGGCGATGTCAGTTTCGGTTTGGGATATAAATTCCGCAGCAGCGGATATTCCGGCAGCGCCGATTATTCCGTGTCATACTACAGAGAGAGAACATTTATTCACCATCTCGGATTAACCATTGAATACGGAGATGAGGACCGCTATCCCCCCGAAATTGAGATAAAACCTGACAATAAGTATATATCTCCCAACAGCGACGGCAAACAGGACTATGTTACATTCGCAATCGACATATATGACCGCAGTAAAATCAAAGGATGGAAACTTCAGATTTACGACAAAAACGGAAAAATAATACGTGAATTCAGCATAACTCAGAGAGATATTATCAGAAAAATGACCGCTGCCGAATTCTTCAAAGTACTTTTCGGAAAAAAAGAATCGACTGCAGTACCCGGATCGATCCTCTGGCACGGTAAAAATAACAGAGGAGAAATAGTACGGGACGGCAGGTATCAATATTCATTTTATGCATGGGATGAATGGGACAATATTGCGGTTCAAAAAAGAGGTACCCTCTATGTTGATAACTCTTCTCCGAAAATCGAACTAAAAACAGATTATACCGATTTTTCCCCGAACAACGATTCAAGAAAAGATATGCTGAAAATTCAACAGATAATAAAAACATCCCCTGATGATATATGGGATGCATGCTTTAAAGACAGCAATGGGATTATTGTAAAAACCTACAAATGGAAAGGCAGCTCCGTACCGGATAAAATTGAATGGCACGGGAAAGACGACAGAGGCAGAAACTGCCCTGAAGGTCTCTATAGCTATTTTATTACTTCCGCTGATAAAGCCGGGAACAGAGCGAAAGCGGAAATTACAGATATAACTTTAACCCGTCAAATTGAAACAGCGGATATAAAGATAAGCAGCAAATACTTTTCCTTTTTAAGATCAAAAAAGATAAATTTATACCCCTCCCTATCGGACAAAAAGGGCCTTCAAAGCTGGGAAATTGTCATAAGAAGCAGAAAGAAAAAAATCATGAAAATAATTTCCGGCAAAGATCTGCTGCCTCCGCTGATAATATATAACTGCAGAGACAGCGAAGACAAGCCGCTTGAAGACGGTATATATTATATAAAATTTACGGCAAAATTTAAGAGTGGGAATGAACCCTCATCCTTTGATAAAAAACTTATCATTGACAGCACTCCGCCTGAAGTAAAAATTTCATTCAAACCGGAAATTTTTTCCCCTGACCGCGACGGCAAAAATGACCTGCTGGAACTTTATCCCGAATATAAAGAGAATAACGGCATCAGAAACTGGACAATTACCATCTATTCGCCCTCGGGTTTGATATTTAAGATATTTAACGGTACGGGACCTATTCCGGAAAAACTTATCTGGGACGGAATAGGGCTCAATAAGGAACTTGTTGAATCGGCTGCCGATTACATGTTAGAGCTGAGCGCGGTTGATCTGGCGGGCAACAGCTCCAAATCGGAACCCCTGCTGCTCCCTGTTGACATTCTTGTTGTTGTGACAGAGAGAGGCCTAAAGATCCGCATCAGCAACATTCACTTTCAATATAAAAGCGCTGAATTACTGGAAAATGATAAAAAATTATTGGACAGAGTTTATGAAATACTTGAAAAGTATAAAAAATATAAGATCTTAATTGAAGGCCATACGGACAACAGAGGAGACGAGAGGAAAAATCTTATTCTATCGGAAAAAAGAGCTCAATCTGTAATGAAATACCTGGCCGATAAAGGGCTGTCAATTAAGAGAATGACTTTTCTCGGTATGGGAGAGACGAGCCCCCTTTACCCTAATACAAGCGAAGAGAACAGAAGAAGAAACAGAAGAGTAGAATTTGTATTAATAAAATAAATAAGTATAAAAATCATGGAAATAGTATTTTCAGACCTTGACGGAACACTGCTTGATCACTTTACATACAGCTATGAAGAAGCAATACCGGGTATTGAGATCCTGAGGCAGAGAAGCATACCTCTGGTTCTTGTATCAAGCAAAACAGAGCCCGAAATGAAAATACTGCACAGAGAACTGAACCTGGACTCGCCCTTTATATTTGAAAACGGCGCGGGAATTGCCTATCCCCGTAACGGCGGATCATTCAAAATTGAACTATTGGGGCTTGATACCGGGAGCCTCTTTGACAAATTTTTTCTGATCAAAGAATTATTGGGGACTCCCCTTAAAGCGATCGGAGAAATGGAAGCAGATGAAATTATGGAACGAACAGGTCTTCCAAAAGAGATTGCTCAATTTGCAAAAATGAGAAGGGCATCGCTCCCCTTTATCATGGAAAAAGATACTGAAACGGATATAAATTACTTAAACAGAATCAATGAAACACTAAAAGAGCATAAACTCATTGTAACAAAGGGAGGAAGGTTTTTTCACTTCTCATCAATAGATGCAAATAAAGGATCTGCAGTAAAAAAAATAATAGATTTTTACACCTGCCCTGAACAAAGTGAATCAATTAAAACAGCCGCGATGGGAGACAGTGAAAATGACATTCCCATGTTCAATTCCGTTGATATTCCGGTATTAATAAGAAGATACGACAACAGCATTATAAAGACCGGAATAGATGATATAAGGATCACAGAGAAAAGCGGCCCTGCCGGTTTTACCGAGGCCGTAAAAGAGATTTTTCTTTGATTCATGAAATAATTATTTACCGTAAGGAATAAATTAATGCAGATAATTTTAGAAATTGTAAAATTTTTTTATGAATTAATTCTTAAATTATTCTCACGGCTTATTGAAAAATTCACGGATCTTAATATCTGTGAAAAAATCATAGTTATAAATTGCGGCGCCGCTTTTTTTGCCATTATCCTTCCTGTTGCTAAATACTATATCTTTGAAACATACTTTACCATCAATAACCCTCTTGCCGTATATATGATAGGGATCGTACTTATTATGCTGATAACCGAGCATTACCGCAATAAAATTACATTTTTCATAAGAGAGACAGTAAATATATACTACCTCTTTTGGGTGATCTATCTTCACTTATCCGGCGAACTAACTAAGGCCCCCTACATAATAACTCCGGGATACTATCTGAATATAATAGTCCCTCTTATATTTATCCTCTTTTCGTTTCTCAGTTTCAGGTTTTATGAAAAGGGTTGATCAATTATTTCAATTATAAAATCTTTTTAATAAAGGAAATCTTCTGCGCACAAGGGGGTTTTTCATCGGTTCAAGCCTGTATATCTCTTCGCTGTTCTTTATAATTTTAATTATAAACCTGCTCTTCAGCTTCTCTGTTAAATGATAAAAAGTCAGCAGCTCAACAACATCCTCGGCCCAGTTTAAACTTGAATAAAGAGAAACCAAAGGCGTAACGGAAAGCTCTCTGTACAATGCAGCAGCGTCGGTAATTTTGACCTTAGGGCCGCTGCTGAAACCGTAAAAGGTCACATTTTTCATCAATTGAAATTTCCCCGGCAGAGTATTATAATCTTTCCAGACACCCCTTGTAAATTCGGTTTCCTTTTTTATGTTTTCCATGAAATAAGTAATATTCTTTTCGGTATAGGGGGTAAGATTCAGCACATAGTCAACAACATGGGCCGATTCATGCAGAAAAATATAAAGGAAACCGCTCAGCTTTTCGCTGCATTCAATTGATATACTTAAAGACTTGTCATTATTAACAAAGCATGTCCTTTCTTTATCAGTAACCAGTTCCGGCAGATTTTTTTTTAATACCGCACTGTTGAAAACAAGGAAGGCATATATTTTATCATTTTTGTCAGCAACCCATTCTGCAAACCCGTTTCCCCGGAAATTATTTATAAAATAAATACCTATTAATCTCTTTTTTAATACTCTTCTGGTTAATATGGGAAGTCTTTTTATATCGCTGCTGATCTTCTTATATTCATCTTCGTTAGGCAGATAAGGCGTATAATCATCGCGATCATCAAATTCTCTTAAATATTTCAGAACCAGATCGGGAGGATATTTTACCCTCTCCGATAACGGCAATTTATCCGAAAAATCATAGTTCTCAAGATGCCTTACAGGTTCCTTAAGTATCTCATTTTTTAAGTCCCTTATATCTTTCTTACTCTTAAATCCGGAACAGTTGAAGTTTGAAATTAAGAGAATAAGTAATAAAAACGAATAAGTGAATTGTGAAAAAATTTTTTTCATTATTGCCCTTCCGATCCTTTATATCCGACAGGTCGAAATAGTGTCAATTAATTATTAAATTACTTTTTTAACATAGCCACCCGCTTCACGAGCCCGTTTTTTTTCACTTGATTTTTAGGCGCACTCTTTTCTTTATGATCTCCTGACTGAAAACTATTAAGAACAATTCAGGCAAAAAAATTCAATTTATTGTGAAACAAAATCAAAGGGATCTTTTCCTCATCATAATAAAAAATAAACGATCATATATGCACTATTTATACATAAATTTAATAAAATTGCAAAAATAATTACAAACAAGGAGACTGCAATGGCAAAACACAAATTTCAAACAGAAGTTAACCAACTGCTTCATCTTATTATTCATTCGTTATATTCCCATAAGGAAATATTCCTCAGGGAATTGATCTCCAATGCTTCGGATGCGCTGGATAAACTGAAATATCTCACATTAACCGATGAAAATTACAAAAAAATTGACTTTGACCCTAAAATTGACGTCTATTTCGATTCAAAAGAGAGCAAAACTCTGACCATTTCGGATACCGGCATAGGAATGAACGAAAAGGAACTGGCGGAAAATCTCGGTACCATAGCAAAATCGGGAACAAGAATATTCTTAGAACAGATGACAGGCGACGCTAAAAAGGATTCCAACCTGATCGGCCAGTTCGGAATGGGTTTCTATTCGGCTTTTATGGTATCGGATAAAATCGAAGTAATATCAAAAAAAGCCGGAGAAGATAAAGCATATAAATGGACAAGCGACGGCAAAGGGGAATTTGAAATTGTCGAGGCCCGAAAAGACAGAGAGGGAACCGCAATTACGCTCTTTCTCAACGAAGAGGGTAAAGAGTTTGCGAACAGATGGAAAATCGAATCTATCATAAAGAAATATTCCGATCATGTGCCGTTTCCCATATTCATTCACTTTGAAGAGACGCGCACAGAAGGGGAAGGCGACAAGAAAAAAGAGATAAAAGAACAAAAAACCGAACAGATCAATTCCGCATCTGCGATCTGGAAAAGACCTAAAAACGAACTGAAAGAAGAAGATTACAAAGAATTTTACAAATCGATCTCGCACGATAATGACGATCCTCTGCACTATGTGCATACTCACGCAGAAGGGACGCTGGATTATACAACGCTCTTCTTTTTCCCTAAAAAAGCGCCCTTTGACCTTTTCAGGGCGGATTATACGCCCGGAGTGAAACTCTATGTTAAACGCGTATTTATTACCGATGATGATAAAGAACTGCTGCCTACTTACCTGAGGTTCATCAGAGGTATAATCGATTCAGAAGACCTGCCCCTCAATGTAAGCCGTGAAATTCTTCAGCAAAACAGGATCATGGCTAAGATCAGATCATCCTCGGTTAAAAAAATTCTCGGTGAGCTGGAAAATCTCAAAAACAAGGAAAGAGATAAATATAACGAATTTTATAAAGAATTCGGCATTCCCATTAAAGAGGGTCTCTATCAGGATTTTGAGAACAGGGACAAACTTACCGAACTTGTTATGTACAAATCGACCAAAATTGACGGTTTTACAACTCTGGCCGAGTATGCTGACAGATCTCAACCCGGACAGAATACAATTTATTACATTACCGGCGGCAAGGAAGAGACCTTAAAAAACTCGCCTCTCCTTGAAATGTACAAAAAAAAGGATATTGAAGTTCTAATTCTTGATGATGAGATTGATGAAATTGTAATATCATCAATACCGAGATACAAAGATCATGAGCTGAAGTCGGTAAACAGAAGCGATGCCGCGGAAGACCTGAAATCCGAAAAAGACAAAGAGAAAGAGAAGGAGATAGAGCCGTTGATCAAAAAAGTAAAAGGGATCCTGGGCGATACTGTTAAAGACGTAAAAGCAAGCACACGATTGAGCGATTCCCCTTCCTGTATTGTTGCGGACCAAAAGGACCCGACAGTACAGATGCAGCATATATTAAAGGCCATGGGACAGGATGCAATGGAGAACTTTAAACCTATTCTTGAGATCAACCCGGAACATGAAATAGTAAAGAAACTGAAAGACACGAACGACAGCAGTTTAATTGAAGATATAAGTTTTCTGCTCTTGGAACAGGCTATGCTCATTGAAGGCGTTGAAATTAAAAGCAGAGCGGACTTTGTAAAAAGGCTCAACAGAGTAATGAATAAAGCGCTGTAATTGGGATGAATATCTCATTTTTTCCTTGACAACTATTTAAAGCTGATGTTAAATGTTCCAAATTAAATATTTTTTAAAAATACAAAAAAAATTCTAATTAAGGAGAAAGTTGTATGAAATTTAAAACGTTTGTTCTGGCACTTATAGTTGCCATTTTCACGATCGGCTTTGTCTCTTCAGATGCAAAAGCTGAGGACAGCCAGAAACTCTATGGAGCAATTGTCTATAACCTCGGCCAAAAACAGGTAAAACCGGGAACCGGAGACTCAGATACCGACTTATTCATGCAGGATGTCTATGTAAATAAGATCGGTGTTACTGGTTCAAAAGGCGATGTCAAATACAAATTTGAATTCGGATTCTTCAATTCGGACAATCCTGCCGGATCCAATAAGGTTTTCACACGTCTTGCCTATGTTGACGTAAAAGCAGGTCCCGGAAATCTGATGTTCGGTCAGAATTATGAGCCCTATACAATGCTCTCATCATGTTTGATCGGCTATCCTGTATTTGCAAGCAGCAAACTTGCAACAGGATACGGCGCAAGAAAGCCTCAGGTCAAGTATTCTGTAATGGGTCTCTATATTGACTTTATTACTCCATCTCAATCTGATCCAACTGGCGCAAGCAGCTACGATACAACACTTCCAAAGATCGCTGTTGGTTATGACGGCGGAGCAGGCCCATTGAAGTTCGGAGTCGGTTTCGGATATCAGTCTTACAAAGTTGACGATGCAGCTTCAACATTTGACGGCGAAAGCCTTGCCGCATGGGCAGGATACGCTCACGCCAAAGGCAAATTCGGAGCAATATCCTTTAAATTCAACTTCATCTATGCAAACAATCCCACAAGATTCGGCCTTGCACCCTTTGGAGCAGACGGATCTGCTGAATTAAATGCTGCCGGCGATGCAATTGAAGATACAACCGGTATGGGTTTCATGTTTGATCTTGGCTACAATTTCGGTATTGGCGCACTTAATCTCGGTATCGCCTATGAAAAAACCGATAACGGCGAGTGGGACAACAGCGACACAAGTATGACATACTATGTACAGGCAAAGATCGGCCTTGCAAAAGGCGTAGCAGTTGTTCCGGGACTTCTGGTTCAGGATGCACAGAAAGATGCTGCTGATGCAACAGAAACCAAAACAACTTATTACGGACTTGCTTTCGTAGGTTCCTTCTAAGTCGATTTATCTGAATATTTACAAAAGGCGCGAAGAAATTCGCGCCTTTTTTTATATCCGCACAAACTTGTTTTCGTTAATTATTTTTTTAAGCCGAACTGTTTGAGGGTTCATTTATGCATATTTTATTCTTTACAAATTGAGAGTTGTATTATCAAATTGTAAAGAATAATTAAAAGCATTTAATTAGAGGCAAAAAAATATTATGATAGTAAGGCGTGAAGTATCTGATAAGGTGCTGAAACTTGCAGAACAGTATCCGGTTATTACAATAACCGGGCCCAGACAATCCGGTAAAACAACCCTGTGCAGGCAGCTTTTTAAGAATATGAAGTATGTTTCCCTTGAAGATATTGATGAAAGGAGATTTGCCTCAGATGATCCGAGGGGGTTTCTGCTGAGATTTCAGCAGGGAGCAGTAATTGATGAAGTTCAGCGGGTCCCGGACCTTTTATCATACATACAGACCATGACAGATGAAATGAAAAGGGAAGGCCTTTTTATACTTACAGGCAGTCACCGATTTGATCTCATGAGTTCAGTTACACAATCCCTGGCAGGAAGAACGGCACTGGTCAACCTCCTGCCCTTTTCATTTAGAGAAGCCTACGGAAAAGAAATTAAAAAACTTAGTCTTGATGATGTTTTGTACAGAGGATTTTACCCGCGAATATTTGACAAAAAGCTGGATCCCACTGAAGCAATGTCATTTTATGTAAATACATACATTGAGAGGGATTTGAGGAATATCATTAACATTAAGGAATTATCAAAATTTGAAATATTTCTAAAACTCTGCGCAGGGCGCACAGGGCAGATTCTTAACTATTCGAGCCTGGGTAATGATTGCGGGATCAGCCATGTTACGGTTAAAAACTGGCTCTCTGTACTGGAAGCAAGCGGCATAGTGAGGCTTGTAAGGCCGTTTTATAGAAATTTTAATAAGCGGCTCGTTAAGTCTCCGAAGCTGTATTTCCTTGATTCCGGGCTTGCCTGTTATCTTCTCAATATACATCAACCGGATCATCTCGAGAGTCACCCTCTAAGGGGGGCAATATTTGAAACCTTTGTAGTTTCCGAATTACTGAAAAAGAGGTTTAACAGTATTAAAACAGATAACCTTTACTTTTTCAGAGACAATACCGGTAATGAGATTGATATTATTCTGGATCACGGCAATACAACCGGCCAGGTGGAGATAAAGTCCGGACAAACAGTAAATGAGGATTTTTTCAAAGGACTTAAGTTTTTTTCAAAGCTCAACAGAGAAGCAGGAAACTCATATATTGTTTACGGCGGAGATAAAGATTATGAAAGAAAAAAATCCCGGGTTATCAGCTGGAAAAGGATTTCAGATATTGATGTTTAACCAATAGTGACATCTTGATATGGTTTTTGGGGGACTTTTAAATAAAAAAATCCGCCTTTTTTTAAAAAACTGCAAGTACGGAATAAAACACAGCATAATAAAAGGGTTTCTTTTTCAGAATTCATAGGGTTATTCCTTGGTATTTTCAAAAATATATTTGACTAATTTGAATAACTATTGTGATTGAACACAAAAATCAGTCTCTTTAGTTTACCATGGAAAAAAGACAAACGGATATTATCAACAATAAAAAAGCACGTTTCAACTACGAAATTGTTGAAACCTTTGAAGCGGGTATTGTTCTCGCGGGAACCGAAGTCAAATCCCTCAGAGAAAAAAAAGTAAGCATACAGGAATCTTATGCAAAAATTAAAAACGGCGAAGTATATATAACGGGATTGAACATATCCCGGTATAAAATGGGCAACAGGTTCAATCACGAACCTGACAGAGAGAGAAAACTCCTGCTGCATAAAAAAGAGATAAAAAGATTAACCGGAAAATTAAATGAAAAAGGTTTTACTCTGGTTCCGTTAAAGATCTATTTTAAGAACGGCAAAGCCAAAGTTCTGCTGGGCCTGGGTAAAGGGAAAGCAAAATACGACAAAAGAAAAACCATAAGAGAACGCGATGCTGACAGAGACTTGCAGAGGGAACTGAAAAAATATGTCTGAAAAAATTTATGCTTTTATAAAATAATTTAAAATATATTGACAATATTCAATTACAATTTAATTTTTCAAGAAAATGTATACCGATTCATTGAATATCTCCATATTAAATGAATCGGTATATGCTCTGATCGGGATTTTGCCCTTTGTCAAGGGATAAAATCGATACTTTTTCGTATAAATAAACGGGGTGAATAAATGTCGGAAGAAACAGAAATAAAAGAAGAAACTAAAAATGGATCCGGGGAAAACGCTTCTGAAAATACAACAGCAGGCAAAAAAAAGAAAAAAATCAATAAACTGTCTCCGGAAGAAATAAACGAACGAATTGATAACATGGAAAAGAACAATCTTATTCAGTCGAAATACTACAAACATTTATTACAGAGAAAAAACGAACTGACAAGATAGCGTAAGCGGAGAACGTCATTTATCATTTATCAGCAGCAGATACTCATACTTTATCAGGTCATGAATAAAATGCCTGATGATCTCGTGATCGTCAACAGCAAGACCGCTTCGTAATATCGTATTAATTCTTTCAGACTTATTGATTTTAATGAAATCCATGAAGGGGCCCTTGATAACTTTATAATTATATTTTTCAGCAACAGCCTCGAGATAAGAGAATTTAATTGTATATTCGTCATGTCCTTTAAGAAGAATTCTCTCGGGATTTTTCGACGACGTTATATCTATATATTCCGAATACTCGTGGGGAACCTCAGCCTCACAGCTATGTTCTGAAATAAAAATATTCTTAACGCGTGATATGCACATTTTTTCAAGAAGCTCCATAATTCCGATATTAAAGTTAAAGGGCTTATCAAAATCCCTTTCTAAAGAATATTCTTTAAAATACCTTTGTATTCTCTTTTCCACAGGAGTAATTTTATCTTCCGGCAGAGATATTATTTTTGGGTTTATATTGCAAACCGTTGTAAAATCCCCGGCATTCTCATTAAGAACTATAAATTCAAAATTTTTAAAATAATCGGTTCCGAATTCAAAAATATCCCTGTTTAGAAATACCGCATCATATCCCTTTAATGTTTCCTTCTGTTTATTTATTAGAAATTCCGATATATCTATCATAACCGAATTTACTTTGTCATTAAACTTAAAAAAATCTCTCATTAAAAAGCCATAACCTCCCCCCACTTCAAGAATATTTGAAATGCTTTTCAGATCAAAATATTTCTTTAAAAATTTAAACAGCTGAATTCCAAAAGTTTCATTATTCAGCAGGATAGATCTTATGGGAGTATTTTCCGCTTCAAGAGAATTGCATACTGTTAATTCCCAACCGAGACTGTCAATGTCGTTTTTATGATATTGATCTGTGCTGTTTATATAATAAGACACTTATAAAGAACCGTATTTCATTGTTAAGCGGTTTTACGGGAATACCTGCAAAATTACAAAATATGATCTCCAACCGTTTCATTGGCAAAGATGATCCTGAAAAAGTATATAATTATCAACATCAAAATAAACAGCGATACAAGCGACATTATTAACCTTCTCTGTTCCGATGCGGGGAGTAATCTGAAATTCTGGAACTTATATTTTAAATCATAAATCCTGTTTATGATCCGATTTATATCAAGATCTCTATAAAAGGATTTAATTCTTTCTGCAATTTTCCTTTTACTCTTTTCCGATCCTTTAAGGTCAAACCTGCTGTCTCTGTATATATCCGGATCATCAGGGTCTGCAATAAACTCATAACCGCATATACAATTAACTTTAATTTTTCCTTTATCTATTGGAAAGCGTATCTTTCTTTTACATGAAGGACAGGGTTTTATTAAAAACATAATTATCCTCAACTATTAATTAAGCGTTTTTCCTTCCGGATCAATAGCCTGTTTAACTGAGGTTTTTATAAGTGTATAATATTATTAAATCATAATAATTCACGTATCTGTTTTAAAACATTGGGCATTTTTGAAAAGAGCTCCTCAAGTTCTTCTCCGGATAAACCTGCACTTTTAACGGCAAAATCATTAAACTCATGATATAATCCGTCGCTTCCCACTCCAATACCCGCCATAATGCTTAAAGAATGCGCAACATGCACAATTGATACCTCTACTTTATGCTCGTCAGGCGCATTCTGAGGTTCATGGTAATACCTCACAATTGATTTAAGAACAGGCGGGAAATTCCATTTACTTAATATTTTTTCGCCTACTTCCTGATGATTGAATCCCATGATCTCTTTTTCAGCTTCATTGAATGTTATGCCGCGTTCTTTTACAGTGTTAAGAATTTCATTAAATGTATTTTGGACATATAAGGCTAAAACCACTTTCCCGACATTGTGAATAAGTCCGCCTGTAAAGACAATATCTGCAATACCTTTATTCTTTTTCATAGCAATATTTTTTGAAATTGTAGCAGCAACGAGTCCCTGCTTCCATAGATCTCCTTTTCCAAGATCATATCCGATTATTGCTTTATCAAGAACAGGTTTGGCTGCAATTACCAGCACAATATCGTTTATCTCTTTTAATCCAAGTGTTACAATAGCACGGTCAATTGATGTTATCTCTTTACCTTTGCTGAAAAAAGCCGAATTGCAGAGCTTTAATATGTTTGTCGTCATTGCCTGGTCTTTTGATATCTCTTCAGCTATCCTTTTAAAGGATACATCGGGATCATTGATCATATTCATAATTTTACTGGCAACTTCAGGTATAGAGGGCAATTGCTCAATGTTTGTTATTATCGATTCAATTCTCTGTTTAATTTGTGCATGCATTTTTATTCTCCAGAATCGTATTTAGATTTTGTAATAAATCTTCTCTTTCCCGGCTGCCCGTACCTTTAACCGCCCGTCTTCAAGAAAAAAATTAATCACTCTGCCGGCACTACCGCCCGTATCTTCAACAAGGATAGGAATATCCAATTTCTCCAGAGTTTTTTTTGTCTCGGCAATATTCCTTTCGCCTATCTGCCCCAGAGAAACATTTGCCCCGAATTTAAACATCGATGCCCCGCCTGCAATCTTTGCCGAAAGGTATTCCTTCTTAGCTCCGTTTTTGATCAGACTGTTAACCAGTAACGGTATGGCTGTATCCGCATATTTTTCCGGAATGATGCCGCCTGTCGTATCCGACGGCAGTAATATATGAGCCATACCTCCGATCTTATTCATTCTGTCATAAATACAAATCCCAATACAGCTTCCCAGAATTGTTCTCAGCGTAGTGGGCTTCTTCCCAATCTTTAACTGAGCAACACCGACATTAATTAATGACTTATCCATATTTATTTCTCAATTTAACTATATTATGTATAAACGTTTTAACAAGTAATAATATGCCTCATTTGACAATTTGTCAAGAGCAATAGAAATTTTTTAAAATTTTATTCTCCGGTTTTATATAATATATTTGCTGTTTAGCGGCTTAATAAAATTTTTCATAATAAAAATATGATTGCTCTATTCTTATATTAAATATATTATATATTTAAAAGGCATCGATTTTGTCCCTTGACAAAGGGCAAAATCCCGATCAGATCATATACCGATTCATTTTATTTGGAAATTTTCAATGATGATCGGTATAACAGGCATAAAAAATTATTATACATCGACAATTAATGAAAAGATCCATAACTGCCATAATAATACTAATTCTGCTTGCCTTTCTCGGAGTATATCACTATCTTCTAAACCGCTCTCTTGAATTAATTCCGAATAATATTGAATCCGGATGGGATTCCGGTTCTGTTTTCCATATTATTCCTGCTGTAAATCACAATAGAATACTCTTAAAAGTCTCCTTTATCAGGCCTCTGACTGATCCGCCGCTGCTGGAAATAAATAATCTTATTTTCACAGGGCACCAAACGGATACCAAAGGTTATTTCTGGTACTTTGACGCGGCAAATTTATATCCGAATACAGAGTATTCGCTTCTCCTCAGAGACAATTCCGGTTACAGGTTATGCGATCCATGGAAAATAAAAACCTTTCCGTCTCCGGACGATAAGCCCGACCATTTGAGACTTCTAATATACTCCGGATTCGGCGGGCACGATATCAATATTGAATGGTTTGGAACCGGACCTCTGCCCCTTTCAACGCGTATAAGGCTTCTGAAAAGAGCTCTTTCTTTAAAACCGGATGCAGTAATATCTCTTGGAAATCAGATAATATATGATCTTCGCTTTGGGATTTCATCAAGTCTAACAGGGAATTCACCGCGGGCAAAAAAATATGCCGGCACATTTGACAGGACGCTGCCGGTTCTTGGCACCGGAAATGAAAGAACTTTAAAAAAAGCGGTTGGTCCGCAAATTGCATACCTTTATGGTACGGCATTGAAATCCACACCGGCATATTTTATCCTTGATTCGCATGATTACTTTGAGGGTACTTCCTCCTACAATAATCCGGAAAAAGTTAATCTCTATCTTCTTTTTATTGCATGGAGAGAGCCCTTTATTAAGCATGGTCTTCCTTTTCCGCCCGATAAATTTATGCTTGAACTGGCAAAAACGGCTCAACTCCTTTACCTGCCTGAATTTCTGCCTGATGAAAACCGCCCCCTGACCATTCCTGATACTAATTCTGCGGACCGCGCTGTAAATGTATCGGAATGCTACGGTACATTAAGGTATGGCAAATTATTTGAGGGTTTGATCTTTGAAACAAAACGTTTTATTGACTTTAACGATAATAATGGAGTTTTAATAAATCCTAAAGCTGAAAAATGGATCATTTCGCGAATAAAAAATGAAGATACTCAGTATAAAGTCTGCTTTTCACCCTCTCCATTCGGGTGGATTTCAGGTAATCCCTATAAGTGGTACAAGAACAGGCAGGTCAATTCTGCATCTTTGACTGGAAAAGATATCCGGAGCCCCGGATGGTTTCTTCAACATAACAGAATTTTGGAAGCAGCTTCCGGAATGGAGAATAGGATCCCTCTGATCATTTCCGGTAACAGCAATAAAATCGCCATGGGCAAAATAATCTCCAGCGGAGACCTGTTTTTTAAGAATAACCCGGTATATGCAGTCACTCTTACTTCACTTGGCAGAGGTCCCATGATATCACCATTTCCCGCAAAGAATAAAACATTTTCAGTTCCGGAGGCTCTTCAAGTTTATAACATAATAAAGCCTGTAGAACAAAACGGTTTTATTATAGCTGACTTTACTCACGAAAGAATAAAACTTGACTTTTATACATGGACTCCGGGTTCTCCTGTTGAATCGATTGATACATTAAAACCTTTTTATTCCCATATTATAGAGAACAGCGTAAAATGAGGGCTGTTATTACTAACAAAAGAATATATCTATATTTATAATAAAATATTTTTAACTATTGATTTTTTTGCATACTATTATATTATTTAATTGTCTTTCTTGATATTTAAAATAATTAAACGGATAAAATGACATGAATTCTATAATCAGGATCCAGGAATTGATCAACTCATTAGATTCTCCCGATAAAAATAATGCAGGCGATATATTTCTAAACGCAATAAGTAATGAATTCATAACATTTAACGGGACTATCAAAATACCGAGACTTCCGGTTAAAGAACTCGATTATGATCTGGCAGTCGATATAATTAAAGACCTGATCAAATATCTTCCCGATTTTTTTTATGATCACTCAATACTGGAAAAACGGAAACCCCCGTCAGAACAACACTCCCTTCATTTTGTACAGCTCATATCCGGTAAGCATATCTATTTTATTCATATTTTTAAGATCCATCTGAAATTCAGCGGCGATACTTCCAATATTATTGAGCAGGGTAATTCCGATTATTATCCTTCATATACTACAAATAGAATATATTACAAATCAAAACTTATACCTGAAAACAGTATTCTGCGGCACGGGAAAAATATAATAGATTTTACTCCCATCAGATTAAAAGATTCTGCAAGTATAGAATCTGACCGGAACTTTTTTACATCCACAGTTTTTGACGAGATGGACACTAAAAGCATCACAATAGAACTGAATAAACTTATTGACAGTGATCTGTTTAAAATTTCACCCAAACTGTATCCTTATATTTCATTTGATTATTTTACGGCAGCATTTAATATACTCTATCCGGATCAGGAGGAGATACGGAAAGGTCTGGATATATTTGAACCTCTCTTCATTTATATTTACAGCAACTACCTGAGCTATTCAAAAATAATTACCGAAAAGGATATTATTGAAAAATTCGGGAATGAATTAGATTTGAAAAACAACAAAGTTTTTTTAAAGGATCAATTTTTAGATAAATTAAAATCCTACTTTGGAAGATATTCTCTTTACAGAGATGACGATATGATACTTAAAGGCTGGAGAAAATTTAAACGTGAATAGAATGATAACAGCTATTTCTGTTAAAAATAAATTTTATATCTTTTCGGTATCCATTGCTGTTTTATCTTTATTTCTCGCCCGATGTCCATCGGAAAAATTCAGCATAATTTCCTGTGAAACAGGATCAGATCTCAACTCAGAGGGTTACATATCCGACAAAGATCTTACTTATAAATTCAAAGAGCCTAAAAAGAAGAGATACGTAAGGGATCTCTTCAATTATATCTACTTTGAAGGCGATACTCTATGTTTTTCAATAGCTGCAAATGAGAAACTTGCCGAGAGAAAAATTAAAATAGAATTTATGAATCCGGCCACAGGCAAAAGCCGACCTGCAGAAAGAATTGAAATAAAACAAAATATGGTATATGGATTCAGTCTGATCGGCTCAATACTGGAGGAATTTTTCAAAGATCAACTAAATGACCCGATTCCCGAACGCGGATTTTGCTGCAGAGATATACCATTCATAATTAAAGTAACCATAGAGAACAAAGGGAACATTTTAATATACAAATTTAATGGCAGTTTTAAAATTGAATATATTTGATCATATTTCCTATCTGAATATTCCTGGCAGCTCATCATTCAATTGTTTAAGTTTCATATTTACGTTATCCGTATCTGCAATATATGTAACTGTTTTATATTTAAGAATTATATTATTGCCTGATACTCCTGACAGCCTGTATTTGAACGGTGTATTATATAACAGGCCATTATAATTATATGCCACAATACCCTTCTTTTTTTCAATCATAACACTATCGGGAGTGAAGATAATATCGATGATATCATCAAAAGAAGTTAAAACATCTTTTGATCCTTTTTTAAGATCATATTTCACAAGCTTCCATTGGCCTGCGCTTCCCTCCAGATAATAAATTGTGCCATTATTAAAAAATAATCTATAAGAAGATAACCTCATATTTTCCTTAATAAGCGCCTCTTTCTTTAAATCCACTATACTTAAATTATATATGCCGGCAGTTCCCAATAAAATACCAAGATAGTGAGCGTCTTTAAAAAGATATACTTTATAAAACTTCTCATAGGGCGGTTTAAAATTTTTATTTACAAGCATTTCACTTCTGCGGTTCATAACATTAAAATAATATGTCTTCATATCTGAAAAATAGATTATTCTGTTTCCATAAATAAGAACTTGTTCGATCTCACCTGGATTTTTCGGATTGAAAACTTTATATTCATCTTCCGAATTATATAAATATATCTTCTTACCGCTGCTTATGACGCCGTATTTGTCATTTACATCTAAAGATTTAACCTTTATATTTTTCTGAAGAATAAATTTCTTTTTTACCGGCAAAAATATATTCAAATGACCCCTGCTCTGAGTAAAGAGTATATTGCCGTCAATTTCGTAGTCGCTGATCAATAGCTCTTCATCAGAAACGCTTTTTATAAAATATTTCTCCAAATCGGAGAAATTTTGAGATTCTCCCTTTTTATATTTTAAAACAGCCTCCTTAAAAGCTTTATTTGGATCCACTTTACATGATAATGCCGCTGCACCAAAAAGTATTACAACTATAAACCCTGAATTTTTCATCTATATTCCGTTGATTACTCCCTTTCGCGATTTGATCTTTTCAAGGGACCTTATAACAAAGTCCGAATCATATAGTTCGATCATCCTGTTGGCAGAACTCGATTTTGCCTTTAGACTGAATCTCGAAGTAGTTATGTACATGCCGCTTTTACATTTTTCTCTGGCAATCTCCTTCTGGAATTCAACTATTTGGCCTTCCGTTATTTCCTTTGTTGTTCTGCTAAATTGTATCAAAACAGGGGGATCATTAATACGCTTAATATTGTAGGCTTTATACTGATATTCATTTGGATTGATCTTTTTTTTGCTTACAATATTATAATTCATTCCGGAGATAACCTCAACAATTATATGCTGCAAGTCATCCAGCGGTGATGTAAAGAATGTCATTAGATTAGTGTTTCTCATAATATCTTTGTACGACTTCAATTTCAGGCCTGTACTTCTGAAATTCGGATTGCCTGCATTAATTTTTTCCCAGTGATATACAGCTTCTTTTATCCTGTTTTCAAGTTCAAAACATTCTGCAAGTAAATATCTGTACTCATATTCTTCATCGCTTTTTTCTTTAAGATGATTTAAACCTTCCTCAAGATACTCTATTGCTGTTTTAAAAATGCCTTTTTCATAAAATATGTTCCCAAGCAGATAAAGACTCTTTGTAAAATATTCTCTGTTGCTCCTTGCTTTTTCCAACATCGCAGCCGCATTGTCATAATCCTTTTTCATTTTAAATATGGACCCCAAATAGAAGTATATCTCCGAACGATCACCCGGCAATTCCATTGATTTTATCAAATATTCTTCTGCATGCTCATAATCCGACGTTTTGTAACATGAAATTCCCAAGGGTCTATAACAATCGCTTAAGCCCGGATCAAGGGTGACCGCTTTTAAAAGGTACTCTCTTGCCTTTTTATAATTTTTACGCATATAAAAGGCATGCCCGATCCTATGATTTCCATTCAGATCGTCAGGATTGAATGTTAATATGATCTTATATTCGTCAATCTCTTTGGACCAGTTGTTGGTACTGTTATACAATTCCGCTAAATTATAATGAATATCCAGGTCAGTTACAAATTTTTTATAATCCGGGATGGATAAGATCCCGTTAAATTCTGAAATTGCCATAAGGTATTGTGTCTGCTGCTTTAAAAGTTTTGCCTTTAAAAACCTTGCAGGAACATAATCTCTCTTCTTATCCAGCACCTTTCTGACAATTTCACTTGCTTTGCCATATTCGCCATTGTCCATATACTCCTCAGCCTTTTTTACAAGACCCGGCAGGTGCACGGATTTAAATATAACTATGGCAATAACCGCAATTATGATAATAAATGTAAACAGTATATACTGCATGTTCTCCCTTATAGATGCAACAACCTTTAAAACAAGTAACAGTTTAGAAATAAAATACTATTGCTGCAACTTTTCTTCAATATTCTTTTTTAAGTTTATCAGCCTCTTTATCGGTAAGTCTCCATTTATATGCAGACCTGTTTATGGGCAGAGGGAAATTTTCATCCGTTTCAGCCTCATAGTCGTTTTTCAAAGGAGGAGGTTTCCACCATGTTCTCTCA
>JAJRXZ010000002.1 GCA_024276015.1 Spirochaetota bacterium
AAAGATTTCGATTCTATCCTTAAAAAACGCTATTTCGTTTGATTTGGGGTCGTTATAATCGCGATGCGCAAATGAATTCACAATGGCTTCGCGAAGCGCAGCTACGGGAATTTCCGGTATTTCGTGCCGTTTCATATCTTTCCCGAACTCTACCCGCCAATTTATTTTGTCGTTTACGTATGCAACGGCAGCGTCAAGCAGTGTAAAAAAGATTTTCCGGCAGGTATATTACACCTTCAATCAAATCTTGCTCGATAAACCATTTGCGTACTTCTTTTTCTTTGTTGTTGCCTTGGTTGCCGCTGCCCCGGCTTGCCGCTCCGGTATCAAGCACTACAGCAGCCTTCCCGTTTGTAAATGTCAAGGCAATTTTGCCTCCGCAACTTCCGGCAGGGAAGCGTTCCAGTTCGCATTTAATGAGTAAACCACCGCTGCCGCAGCAAGGGTCATACACTTCCATGCCGGGTTCCGCATCCATTATTTTTGCCATGATAACACCCACTTCGGCAGGCGTGTAAAACTCACCGGCACTCTGTCCGCTGCCTTCGGCAAATTTGCGGATCAGATATTCATAGCTTCGCCCGATGATGTCCGGTTCCACATCTTTTAATCCGAGCGGTTTTTCGGCAATTTTCTCAATGAGTTTACTCAAACGGTCATCGTCAATATCTCTTTGTCCGTGTGTGGTAGCGTTAAAGTCAATGCGGTCGATAATCTTGTGCACCTCTGATGCTGCATGCCGCACCCCAAACAGCCTTTCCCTGTTATGGGAACAGGGATTTAAGCTTTTCAGACAATATTACAAAAAAAGAATTTCGCATGTAAGAACAAAAAGAGGATCATTGGTGATGCCCTGTTTTTTTCCGCTGCTTTTGATCTCAAAATCGGTTCCGGATATAATGGGAAATATTTTTCTGATCTTTTTTTCAGGGAAGTTTTTTGTGAAATTCATAAATTTCCCAAAGTTTTTTTCAAAGACTCCGCAATTTTTTACAGCTGTTTTCGGCGGCACATTGTTTTTTATCAATGAGTAATACTTCTCCAGAGTCTCGCACTGTCTTAAAATGAGATTCAGAATATAAAGTTCGGGAATGCCTTTGCCAATAATTTTTTTAAAAAGCTCCAGAGATCTTTTTTCTTTTAAGAAAAGCGAATCGATAAATTCATAAATTGTCACATCGCTGATGTCGGAGAGGATATCTTTTACCGTTTCAGCAGTAATGTTTTCGGTTTGTCCGGAAAACTTTAACCTCTCAACAGCTTCGTCTATATTTTTGATATTATTGCCGGTATATTTTAGGATCAAAGCAGCAGCCCTATTATCGATATTCATGTTGTTCTTTTTTAAGCTTTCTTTTATATAGCCGGAGATCTCGTTTTCAAAATATCTCCAGAATTGCACGGTCTTTATATTTTTCAGCATGTCGGCGTTTATGATATCAGGGGCTCTGTTCTTACGGGTGGTCATAATGAGCGTTGTTCCCTTTGGGAGTGATCCGAATAGATCGGATAAAATCAATTTTGCATTTTTCTTCTGTTTAACGGAGTCGATATTTTTCATAATGCAGATTTTTTTCATGGAAAACATTGACTGAGATATTGCAAAATCGGCTGCCTCTAATAACTCGTCGTTTTCAATATGAAAGCGTCCTATGGAATTATTCTTTTCAGTATTCTCGTTAAAAATTATTTTAATTATTTCATTGATTATTTTTTCTTTTTCGCCTTCTTCCTCGCCGGTAAAAAGATAGATCTTGTCAAGGTTTTTCAGGGCCAGTTCTTTTTTAAACTGCTTTGAATTCATATTTTTTTTTGTAAGAGCCAATATCATTTACCCTTTTCCATTCTTGTCATTTTATCCGTATACCATCCGGTAATAATTTTGGAAAGCATTCTTTCTGCAAGTTGGTGCAGTGCTTTTTCCGCTGCTGTTATTTCGGTTTCAACAGGAGGAAGGATATCGGAAAATATATAAAATGACTGAATATAAGAATTATTGAAGATACTTTTTTTTAGTCTATTGTCAACAAGGCCGATCCTTGCGGCAATGAGTAATCTTTTTTTTACGGGCCGCGCCAGAGTGCCGAAGTCCAGGGACTGGATACTGAAAGTCACAATTTCTCCTTTGAAGAATAGATCCGATATTTCAACGGACTTTACCACAGTAAGCCTTCCGTCCATGTTTATCAATTTCTTTAATCTTATTGCCAGTTTATCTGACAGTGTTATGTTAGCGGTGGAATTTTCGAAGGGATAAAGAAAAATTTTATTGGCATGCCTCGGAACAACAGGCTCGCCATTAATGTTGTTCAGTATATCCGAAAATGCTCTTTTCTCTTTTTTCTCTGCCGGAGAAGCACAGGCAATTATTATGATCAAAAATAAAGGCCATGTCTTATTCATGCGAAACATATTCTGCTGCTGTTCACTCCTTTAATCTATAATTCTGATCTTTTCAGTGAGATTATATATAGTATTTATATATTTTCTTGCCGGAGTCTCCCAGAAATAAACGCTGTTTTCGGCATTTTTTCTTGATTGATATATTATATCGCTGCTCTGATCTTTAAAAAAGAGCGACGCTCTTTCCAGCGCGTCGTAAAATGCCCATGGTGAGAAGTCCGAAAAGAGAAATCCGTTGCCGGTTACCTCGCTTCCGCCGGTTCTCAGGGGAAAAACAGTGTCTCTTAAACCTCCGGTAGCTCTTGCTACTACAAGACATCCCGAAGCGAGAGCTTCAAGCTGGGATATTCCTCCGGGTTCATGCATGGATGGCATGAGAAAAAGGTCCGAGGCGAGAAGGGGAATTGTAACATCCTGATAGCCGATAGAAACATTTACCTGGCTTTGATAGTATTGGCTTAAAAGATAGAGCCCGCGGGCAATTTCCTCGCCCCTTCTGTCGCCGGAGGAGATGGCTCCGCCGATTATTGCCTGAAAACCGAGATTCTTAAATATCCCTTCCGATGCGTCCAGTAAAAGCTGAAATCCTTTCTGCTCCGAAATCCTGTGTATCATACAGCAAAGCACTATGTCCGGATCAACGGTTAAACCTTTGTTATATTGAAGCAGGAGTTTCTTCAGCATTCTGTCAACAATATATTTTCGCTTTTTGTTCTCAATTTTTTTTATAAAATCGGGCCCCTTGAATATTTCGTTGTAATTTTTTTCGATTTTTTCACAGAGGTATTCGCTTTCTTTTATATGTTCAATAAGCCCTGTGTAGGAATTTTCTACGAATCCGGATCCTTTAAAATTCTTTTCCAGTTTTTTCCTGTAATCTCTGCCGAGGGCATTGCTTATGCCGATTACATTGTTAAGAATATGCTCCATACCGTCCGATGCATATTCTATTTGAAGAGCATAAGAGGGGCTTACCGTTATTACCCGATCGGCGAATCTTATCCCGGCTGCCATGCAGTTTAGCCTTTCGTGAAAAACAGGATCCGTAAAATCACCGGCTAACCAGTGGGGCAGGTTGAAAAGGTTAAACAGATCGAAACCGTTTTCAAATCTGTCGTAGGCGTCAAAGTATTGCCACCCGCAGTTATGTATTATATGGAAAAATGTCGTACGCAGAAAATTAGGATTTTTCATATAATAGTAATCGCATTTAATAATTCCGTTGAAAATTCCTGCATAGGCATCGTTTGTAAAGGAGAAATGGGGGCAGATGTTGAATTCAACTATCACTTCAGCGCATGCTCTTGCGAATGCGATCCTTCTGCGGAGCTTTTCTCCTGCAGTGATCCCCCAGTAAAGGCCGTCAAAAAATTCATGGTGATCCAGGAGGTAAAACTTTATTCCGTCAACTATACCGTGATGAACGCCTACCTCATATTCGGCATCCATGATCATGAAACGGATATTTTTCCCGGTGTATTTTATATTATATTTTTTAACGGCATTATTTAATTTTTCAATTACTTCTTTTGAACCGTTTTTGTAATATCCTGTTATTACATACACATCTTAGCCGAGATTATGAAGTTCTCTCGGCAGCTCATAGACCACATTGGCAAGACCTCCGCTTTTGGAAAAGGGTTCCGCTTCGGCGGACATAAAAACAATAGCTCCCCTCTCGTTGTGATGCTTCAGCGCTTTCCCCAGTTCCCGTATTTTTTCATTGCCGCTTTCAATCATCATCTTGGAGAAACTGCGTACATTCATGGGGCTCAGCAGATTATTCTTATAGAGGTAGAAAACGGCTCTTTTTAAGCCATGTTCCAGTTTTTCTCTTTCATTATCCCAGAATAGGGGAATTAAATTATCCGTTAAAAATTTTTCAATGCTGTCGTAGCTGCCGCAATGGCGGGACATTTCGGAGAAAGAAAAATTTGAGAAGATCTTATCCGTATCGGACATCTCGCACAGCCGGATAAAAGAATCCTTTATAAAATCGTGATAGTGATCTCTGATATCCGTTTTTTCAAGTTTAAGAAGTTTGATCCTGTCTGTATAGGAAACAACCGTATTTAATCGGGATATCTTCAGTTCCGATCCTTTATAATAGCTGTAGCGGCCCGTGATCTCCGAAAAAACTATATCGCTGATCCTGAAAAAGTCGTCATCACAGATGGGAAGTACCGGATTGTCGAATTGAATTGAGATATACTGGTTGGAATCTGCAAAGTTAAAAGCGCCGAGCCAGATCGCATCGCGGGTAAACTTCATAGAAGCGGCAACCATATTGTTGTTGGCCCATACAAGGTAGCCTTTTCCTATTGAATTCCTGTGAAGCTGATACCATTCCCTGTAAAAGTTTTCAAGGCTTCTGTGGGATGCATACTCAAACTGGTTCCAGTTTACATATATATTGTCAAGAAAGACTTTCCAGCCTTCGCCTTCTGCGCTCCCCTCGTAATCCATTATTATGCTGCTCATAAATGAGGTGAGCGCAACTGCCGGCCTGAGGCCCCGATGCCCGAAAGTGTTGAGGGCTCTCCTTTCGTCATGGTTGCCCAGAATACCGAGAAGTTCGGTCCCTTCAGGCAGAGCGGAGGGGAAGTAGTTGTCATAAATATGATATATTTCCCTCACGTCGCTCTTGCCGTGGATTATATTCTCGCATATTTTAAAAAGAGCGGAGTTGTAAGGGATGAGCCCTGTTCTTGTGAGAAATCTTTCATGCCCCCAGTAACATTCGGCAATGTTAATAAAATAGCCTTTATTCTTTTCTTTCAGCTTTTTCTGGATTGCCAGCATAATAAAATAATGAAAGGGTACCGAGATCTGGTCTCTGCATGCAGAATCATAATATCCTGTTGTAATGAAATGGTCGTTCTCTCTGTCGTTTACTATTATATCGCCTTCGACCATCTCCTCTTCGGTTCTTTTTTTGTCATATACATAGAGGAAATTATTCTTTTTCATCATAATGGGCACTGCATGGGCAGAATCGAATCGGATCCCGTCAATATCAAATTTCTCTATGAGGGTTGTTATGGAACGCGCCATCCACTGCCATACTTCAAATTTTCTGAAATTGACAAGTTTTCCATCGTCCCACGAGCCGTATTTCCCGTCTGTTGCGGACCTGGCATAGAGTCTGCCGTCGGTCCCGTATGTTTTTACTATGAGATTTTCGGGAAGATGGCCGCTCTTCCTGTTTATGTGGGGAATGATGTCCACAATTATTTTTATATCAAGGGAGTGAGCTTTTTTTATCAATGCCTTCAGCGCTTTCTCGCCTCCAAGTTTCGGTTCAATATGGGTCAGACTTAAGGGAGAAAAGGGTGACGGCGATGTTGCTCCAGGAGCCCAGTTCTCTCTGTTAAATCCTCTCTTTTGAACTCCGAGAAGGTATAGATCCGTAATGCAGTATTTATTCTTAATATCTTCAAGATGCGCTGAAATATCGTCAAAGGTACCCAGCCTGATCACTTCTCCGTTTTCGTTGTATAACAGGCCGGGATGCCCTGTTTCGTCGTGCCAGTATGCTTTTGTATGGCCGTGAATATCAGTGAATATTTCAAGAATAATACGGCCCTTAAGATCCGGTAATACATTAACTCTTCCGTTTGTTTCCGGGTTGTCCGTCCATTCTGTTTTTTTCTTCTTTTTGATCAATACGGCAAAGTCATAGTGTCCGTATTCTTCAAATTTATATTTTCCTGTGAACCGATTGTTTTCTTTATTGAATAAGAGCGGAATATCTTCGGAATCGATATCATTGTTAAGGATAAATTCCTTACCCGTACTGTTTTTATATATTCTTAGTATATACCGTCCTCGGGATTCGGGTAAATCGAAGCTGAAAGTATAATCAGTACCCACAGTAGTGTTAATGAATTTTACGGCAAGAGGCGCATCAAATTCTTTCGGCGAAAAAATCCTTTCCAGTATTATATTGGATCTGTTTCTTATTTCATGTATATCGTGGCCTGATGCCGCAACAAGAAGTCTGACCACTTCGCGTATGGAATCGATGTCACTGTTATTTTTATAAAGGCGTGAGAGTTTTTCAAGGGATTGAACCGCTCTGAGGCACTTTTTATGATCAAAGTTCAGCTCATCGCCCTTCAGCCTTGCATTGAGATCTTTCAGAATTGCATCTCTGTTTTTTTTTGTAAATTTTTTAAAAGGTTTTTTTTCAGGGATCTCTTTTATTTCGATTTCGTACTGAGTTACATGTTTTATCACCCTGTTGACAAGGTAGTTTAAAGCTTTCGAAACCTCGGGAGGATGAGCAACAACATGGGAAAATCCGGTTTCAATTGCTCTTTCCTCAACCATAAGGAGTGTTTTAAAAGAATCGAATAGTCTGTTGTCTCCCTTTTTATGTTCAATTAAAAGAGTATCAAAGGTATTAAGACCAAGATAAATAGTTGGGATCTCGGCCCAGACCGGCCCCTGCCCCACCCGCGAGATCACTGTGGTTTCGTCTGAAACATGAAATATTGTTGGGATACCGGGGAGTTCTTTTATTATAACTATACGTCTTTTTGAAATATTATCGAGTTTTGCATCTGCCGCGGCAATGTGAAAAAAGTTCAGCGCAGAAAGGAGTCTCTTTGACAGAAGAGCATCGTTGAGAAATCTGTTTTTTAGGGTCTGATTATCTCCTGATATTGTGTTATATATGCTGTGAAGAATTTTGAGAATATCTTCTTTAAGGTTATCTGTTGATTCTCCCGAACGTATTCTTTCGATTAGATTAATATCAGGATAAAATTGAAATGCTCTGTTTTCGCTAAAAGCCCTGGAGATTTCCGCTTTTATTTTATCGCTTGATATGAGATGCTCGTCCGAGAGCCTGAACCGGCTTAGATTCGGAGCCAATTGTTTTGTCTCCACAGTTCTTCCCTTTTTAAAAGGCGTTTCAGATCGTCTAAATTTTAAGTCCTGAAGTTGATCAATCTAAAAAGGCCGTAGAATTAAATTTGTAAATAACCACCAAAAATAGTACAAAAGAGTATAATTATCTGTAAACAGCATATTATTATAAAAGAATAGTATTTCACAGTCAGTTGAATTAATAATATATTTACCTTCGGTGAAATGTCAAGAGAGAAATTTCAGGGACCATATAAAGAGTTGTTTCCGTGATATTTAATTGAGCCAGATCGAGATTGAGCGCTTATAATACTCAAAAGGAGGAGGGGAGGCCTCCATCTTTTTCACTAAAATTTTTCTGGCCCATCTTCGTTCCGTAAATTCGCATATATCCTTGATATTTCTGCCCGACAAACCATTGCTTCTTTGGCCGAGGATCGCGCAGTCTTCGGCAGTGAGGTGTCTGGCAAAATTTGAGAAGATAGAGGCCCTTTCCTTTGCTTCGGGCATTGGGAAGTGAATAATTTGATCAAAACGGCTGATGAGAGCATGGTCAAGGTCGTTTTTTCTGTTTGTGGCTCCGATCGTTATGGTCGAATTGGTAGATTCAATGCCGTCAAGCTTTCTCAGCAGAACCGAAAGGATCCTTCTCGTTGCTTCAAACATATTTTTATCGCGTGATCCTGCCAGCGAGTCTATTTCATCAAGAAAAATTATTGCCCCTCCCAGGTCCTCGCACGCGTCGAATATATGCGAGAGATTTTGAGAGGACTGGCCGAACCATTTGGACATTATTGATTCGATAGGAACATAAACAAGCGGGATCTTTGCTTCGCCGGCTATTATTCTCGCCGCTGTGGTTTTGCCCACGCCCGGAGGCCCTTCGAACAGAACGGCTCTGGGCCTGTTGGTTTCAAAAACGCGGCGGGTCATTTTTGCAATTGAATCGTATAGTTCTATGTTCTTAAGAGGCAGTATTACCGATTCCCTGATCTTTCTTTTCACTTCCTCATATCCGGCTATGTAGTTCCAGTTCAGACCCGAATCATCGGACATAATTGACGCGCCCAGACTTTTCAGCTTTAATGCGGGGTCGTAACCCATTGCGGAATATGCCGATTTGAATAGTTCAATAACTACGCCGATCTCTTCCTGCGACAGATTTCCCTTTTTCGAAATTATGGTTTTGGATGTTACCAGACTGAAAAATTCGATCTTAATATTATTTAAAATATTTTCAGACTTGAAAATATTGCTGTTCAGAGCCTGAAAAGAATAGTGACCGCTTTCAAAAGAGAGTATTCTTATATTCTCTATATGTTTTTTAATTAACATGAGAAAATCAAATAACATGCTGTCTGTTAAAGGCGGTATCGGAAAAGTGATCTGAGTAGCGCCCTTCTCAAATGATATTTCAGGAAGTGAAACGGATTCAAAGAGCCTGCTGTTTTCAAAGTGCGATTCCAGCTCTTTTATAACCTGTTCTCTCATCCTGTCAAAAGGTATCAGTGAATTTTCATTGCTTGAGTTCATGGCGTTAAAATGAATTCTATTTTTTCCGGTATTTTTTTATTTTGTCGGAGTCCATAATACAGGCTGCAAGTATCCCGCCCCTGATATTATAGATCAATTTTATTGACAGATACTTTGGTTTGAGGAATTTGAAAATGTCGTTATAAATTCGATTTACTGCAGCTTCCTGATAAATACCCACATTTCTGAATGATATGAGATAGTACTTCAGTGACTTTAATTCAACAATTTTTTTGTAAGGCACATATATTATTGTGAGTTTGCCAATATCGGGCAGCCCGGAAAAGGGGCATACTGCACTGAATTCATCAGTTTCATATGTCACTTCCTGCGGGTTCCCATTATAGTTTATTGCTTCAAGAAAATCGGTTCTTATATTTTTTTCAGATTCAAAATCGAATTCTCTTCCTTCGGCTACAGGCATATTACAACCTCTTATATTCGCTATTAAAGATTTTTATTAGATTGGAGTCAAGTAAAATAGGGGATTGGTTACTAAATATAAATTGCTTCTATATTCGGGATTTTTTTGTTGCATTAGTTAAATATGGTTATTTACAAAATTTACTGTCTGATCTTCATCAACGGAAAATTCGGTGTTGCATTCCGGGCACATATAATCTCCCTTCTTTTTGACTCTTATGAGAGTTTTACATTTTACGCATTCCACTATCAGCGGCTGGAATTGATCGGTTAATGCTGTTTCATCAATTTCTCCGGTTATACGGCTTTCTTCATTATCCTTAGTTGTTTCTTCTGCAAATTTATCGAAACTTTTTTCATCTTCCATATTTTCGGAAATATCCGGCTCTGTTTTTTCCGGTTCCTTCCTTAATTCAATCTGCCTGTCCATTATCTGCATTGCGTCAATTCTGCTGGAAGCTATTGTAAATATCTTATCAAAGCCCAGAATTTTATATAATGACATAATATCATCGGGAATATTGTAAAGGACCAGAAACCCCCTGTTTTCAACAAGTTTTTTCTGTATAAAAAGAATTACACCTATCCCTTCCGAACTTACATATTCGAGCTTGCCGGCATCAAGCATAATATAAGACAACTCTTTTCGGAGCAGCTGGTTTATATAGTCTTCAAAATCGGGGCTTGTTTCGCTGTCCAGCGGTCCTTCTATTTCAACAACTGCGGCAATACCGTCAAGAACTTCGATATGATTTATGAAGATCATCTCTTTTACCTCTTTTTATTAACAGGTATTGCATCTTTGATCATCTGACCGGTTATTGGAGTTTTGCTTTCATTGTATGCAGATGGGATGATCATTTCAGGGATCTTGCTATGCGCAGATAGTTCGTCTTTTCCGTCAATAGTATATTCTGTTATCTCTTCAAGGTCGTCTTTGTCTAACATTTTAATCTGAAATTGATCGCCATTCAGTTCCTGCACAAGATCAATTGTAATAAATTCCTCTTTTTCTTTGTCTGCTGTTTTTTCTATTTCAGGTTTTTTTTCAGGATCAATTTCAATGATATCTTGAATATCCTGCTTCTCATTTGTCAGATTATTTGCAAGATCGTAGGTCTTCTGCTGAATACTTCTGTATCTTATCAGAACAACTATTGTAACAATAAAAGAAACGATAAATGCAATGGCCTGGGCGATCTTGTAGAATTTAAGGGCTTCTTTGATCTGGGTTTTTATAAGATTGAATATTCTCTCTTTATAGATTATAAAATTTACGGTTCCCACGGGCTTTTTTTTGTAATAAACAGCTTTGCTTACAAGCCAGCCCGGAAGATTTATCTCATCATAAACATATTTTTTTATTATTTCTCTAAGCCGTCTTTTAAAAGGAGCGGTTTTCCCCATTACATTATACGATGTAAACTGCACAACATGGAGTTTTCTTCTTGCGGGCCTCAGTATCAGGTCCGTATTATAAGCAAATTCATCTGTTGCAATATTGCCTTTAAGTTCCTTTTCAATCTCACTTATGGAGTGCACAATAAGTTTACCGTTATTCAGGGCAAAAAATGCCTCGTCAACGGTATTTTCACGGATCTCCTGTCTGAACAGAGTTTTTAAAACCTTAAAGTTTTTCGCTTTGTAGCTCAGTTCGGCAACATCTGCAAAAGCATCTATGAGGGTTAATGAATAATTTTTTGTGTAATCCTCAATCAGTTCGATCTTCTTTTTAACATTATGTCTGAAATAGAATGCAGTGGTGCCTGCGGCGATCAATGATTCGATAATGAGGAGCATTAAAAATATCCCAACAGGGAATTTCTTTTTTTTTAATATGCTTTTTTGACTGTTCATGTTTATTTCATAAAAATATGTTTATTTTTATCAATATCGGTTTGATATCTATTATTTTTCAGTAAAAAAGAAAAAATAAATTGTATATTTATATTACAACAAAATGAATATATAGGCATACTGAAAATCTTGCAATATCGATAATGAAATAAATTAATAAAAAAATTGACTTTTTTTCTGTTTGATTTATTATAAATTATCACTTTATTTATGTTTAAGCAGGATGCATCTGCGCAATTATTAAATTTGCAGAAAGTTTTTTGCGTTTTCAGGGGATTTTACATCTTTTAAAATATTTCGTTAAACTTATAAAATGAATAAGTTAAAAGAAATAAACGTATTGATCATTGATATTGACAGAGCAGTGAAGAATACTGTCCGTAAGATATTAATTAATAGCAGTTATAATTTTTCTGTTTGTGAAACCGAAATAGCAGGCGAAGCGCTGTCATTATTAAAAGAGAACAGTTTTCACTGTATTATACTTGACTATATTCTGGAAGGAACCGATGGAATTAAAATTCTTGAAAAACTGAGAGACAATAATATATCCATTCCCGTAATAATTTTAACGGAACATGGGGATGAAATTGCTGCTGTTAAAGCAATGAAAGCAGGCGCCTACGACTATCTTCCAAAAAGAATACTGGCTGAATCAAATTTTCCCAATATACTTATTAAATCCGTTATAAATGCAATTAAACTTCATCAATTGAAAACAGACAGCAAAAGAACAATGAGATCTCTTGTAATGCGGGAAGAGAGATACCGTATTATTGTGGAAAATTCGCCTATTCTGATATTAAGGTTTTCTCCCGAGGATAATATGATATCATTTGTTAACGACGGTTTCTGCAGTTATTTTAATACTAACAGGTATGAAGTCCTTGGAGAAAATTTTTACGACATTATCCCCGACGAGTTAACGGAGAGGATCATGTCCGTTGTGGGTTCTTTAAATTCCAGTAATATGATATCGACTTTTGAGAACTATTCGATCATACAGGGAGTTAAAAGGTGGCAGTTCTGGACGCTCCAGGTACTTTGTGACAACAGGGGAGAGATACTTGAGTATCAGTGTATGGGAGAGGATATAACGGATATAAAAATTGCCGAACTTGAAGTGCAGAATCAGAAAAAATATCTTCAATCCATTCTTGATTCGCAGGACAATATGATCATAGTAACTGACGACGTTGAGATCCTTCTGGCAAACAGCAGTTTTCTCGATTTTTTCGGATACGGCACTCTTAATGATCTGAAAAAAGACCATAAAAGTATTGCGGATCTTGTTTATAACGCTGACGGGAATAAAGTTGAATCGGAAAATTCATTATGGACAAATAATATTCTGAATAATAACGATAAGTACAATCTCGTCGCATTTAAACAGAAGGATTCGGATGAATTGCGTTTTTTTTCGGCTGTAGCGAGTAAGTTATTAATAGATATTGAAAGATATGTAATATCCTTTACAGATGTTACGGAACTGGAGATGAAGTCTAAGAATTTTGAGCATAAAGCGAGTTTTGACATGCTTACAAAGATATATAATCGTCAGAAATTCAGCGAAATATTCTTATGTGAAATATCCAAAAGGGATTATAATAAATTTTTTTCCGTTATTTTTTTTGATATCGATAATTTCAAGAAAATAAACGATACTTTTGGTCACGATGTGGGTGATTATGTTCTTGTTGAAATATCCGGGCTTGTTAAAGATCGGATCAGGAATTCGGATATATTTGCCAGATGGGGCGGCGAGGAATTTATTATACTGCTGCCCGGAGCCGATCTGAAAAATGCCGTTGATATTGCGGAAAAGATAAGAATAATGATAAAGAATACAAGATTTAAAAATGTTAACAGAGTTACCTGTAGTTTTGGGGTTGTTACGGTCAGAGAGGACGATGATTATAACAGCATTCTTAAAAGGGTCGATAAGGCTCTCTATAAGGCTAAAGAGAGCGGAAGAAACAGGGTCGTGGCAATAAGAAACAGGCAGATCGCGGATTTATCCTTAATTATTATATTTTTTTTGAATATATTACGAATATTTTTATCTTTTTCTTGACTTTCTTGTAAAAATTTTGTGCATATTACATATAGCAGTTTTTAAGACTGTTATGTTAATTATATTTGGAGGAAATATATGAGATTAAAAAAGTTATTTGTACTTGGTGTCTGTATAAGCGTGATAACATTCAGCTTTTCATGTAAAAAGAGCACCACTGAAACTATTAAGATCGGTGCTATTTTTGCTGTAACAGGGCCTGCTTCATTTCTCGGTTCACCCGAATCGAAAACCGCAAAGATGCTTGTTGATGAGATTAATGCCAAAGGCGGCATTAATGGGAAGAAGCTCCAGTTAATAATAAAAGACTCGGGCGCTAATCCTGCAAAAGCTATCTCTTTTGCAAAGCAGCTTATAGAAGAGGATAAAGTTTTCGCTATAATCGGCCCTTCTACAAGCGGTGAAACAATGAAAATTAAGAATATCTGCGAAAAGGGAAAGACTATTCTTATCTCCTGTGCCGCGGCCGAAGTTATTGTAAATCCTGTTGCAAAGTATGTTTTCAAAACTCCGCAAAAGGACAGCGATGCAGTTAAGATGATCTATAAAACAATCAAGAAGAAAGGAATTACAAGAATTGGAATTATATGCGGAAATACAGGCTTCGGTAAAGCCGGAAAGAAACAGCTTGAAAGCATTGCTCCGAAGTTCGGGATCAAAGTTGTGATCAGCGAAGTTTATGACAAAAAGTCTACTGATCTTTCGGATGTCTTAACAAAGTTAAAAGCCAAAAAGGTTCAGGCCGTAGTTAACTGGTCAATCGTTCCTGCGCAGGCAATAGTGGCTAAGAACATGAAGCAGTTGAATATGAATGTACCGCTTTTCCAAAGTCACGGCTTTGGAAATATCAAATATGCTAAGGCTGCGGGTAAAGCAGGCGAAGGCATTATATTTCCGGCAGGAAGACTCCTGATCGCAGATCTTTTACCTGACAATCATAAGCAGAAGTCTTTACTGGTAAAATATAAAAAGGATTATGAATCAAAATTTAAAGAAGATGTAAGTACTTTTGGCGGACATGCATGGGATGCGGTTATGATCCTTGCAGAAGGAATAAAAAGAGGCGGAACAGATAAGGAAAAAGTGAGAACTGCCATAGAAAATCTTAAGAATTTTCCCGGAACAGGCGGTATATTCAATTTCTCGCCCACAGATCACAATGGTCTCAGCATAGACGCATTTTCAATGATGACTGTTAAAGACAGCAAATTTGTTCCTTATAAAGACTAAGAGTATATAATTAAAATTATTATATGATAAAACCCCCTCCGTATTTGGAGGGGAATTTTTTTGTATTTTTGTACGGGCTTCTTTTTGAAAATCATTAAAATATTCCTTTACAATTAATGCTTTTAACAGCATACTATTTGCTGCTCTTTTGCTCAAACTGCATAGAAGGATTATAAATATGAAAAAGGTCGGATATTTTTTGTGCGTTATAACATTATTCTATTCCATACCGGCCCGTTGCCTGATCCTGAAATGGGATATCCCCCTTAATGAGCGGCTTGAAATAGTAAGAACTGCCGATGTTGAATACTATGTTAATTCCTCGCTGAAGCGGATCTATCAGGAAAGGAATATAATAGATCTGACATGTTATGCTAAAAAGGATAAGGTCAGTAAGATCAGAGGCCTGTTCTCAATTTATAGAAGAGAATCGGGAAACGATGTCTTTCTTCTTAAGGAGCAATACATATCCGATTTTTCAGTAAATTCCAGAGGCAGAATGAAGCTTGCTCCCCGCTGCCTGCTGCCTAATCTGCGTCATATTCCCACATTCCCCGCTGATGCAGTAAAGGAGGGAGATTCATGGAGGGCTCCTGCGAATCTTATTTTAAGAAATTTTTCTATCCCATTGAACCTTATGCTTGAAGCGGATTATACATTAACAGCCGTAAAAAAAATTAAAGGGAGAGATATAGCCGTAATAAATTATCATTTTATAATAAATAAAGATCTGACCGGAAGAAGGTTTCCCGCGGATTATCCCCGGAAAATTTTCGGGCAAAACGCAGGAACCATATTCTGGGACATTAAATTAAATGCGCCCTATGATATAAAGGACAGATATAATATTATGTTCGTTTTCAGAAATGGCATAAGAGGATACGGGAGTATAGAATTTAAGATGGATATTAATAGCAAACCGAAAATATACAAACCCTTTACGGACGAGGATAAGGAAACGGCAAAAAGAGAACTTCAAAAGGAACTAACGCCGGACAAAAATATCGTTATTGATACGGAAAAAAGAGGTCTTGTTTTAAGACTGGGTGAGATCCTTTTTGATTTCGATTCTGACAGATTAAAGGACTCATCAAAGGATATTCTGAACAGAATAATCACTGTTTTGAGAAAAAAATATCCTGACAGAGAAATTATCATTGAAGGCCATACGGATATTACCGGCGAGACTAACTACAATAAAGAGCTGTCATACAGAAGGGCAAGATCCGTTGCAGAATATTTCAAACAGAAAGGCGGACATGACAAGCTTTCATACCGCGGTTTCGGTTCTGAAAAACCCGTTGCGGATAACAGGACAAAGGAGGGAAGGCAGAAAAACAGGAGAGTTGAAATAATAATTAAGTTAAATTAGAATTCCGGTTTTGTTTGACGGTTTGTAAGCCTTTAAGGATTTTTCATTCCTTTATTATTCCGCATAATCCGAATCTTCTTCATTAAAATATCTAAAAAAGATATATTAATTACTGATTTTTATCAATTCATAACAAAATTTCTTGACTGATTTTTAATATAATTTCTTATTGAATAAAAATATTGTTTCAATTTTGTATATCAGCGCAGACATAAAACCGGTTTTAAGGAGCATATAAATGGCCAAGGATAAGATCTTTTGTTCGAATTGCCTCAATTGTATAGTTATAAGACAATATGAATCAGAACCTGACAGATACGTACTGAGAGTTAAATGCCTTAAGAAGAAATGGGTAAAGAGGTCCGGAGAAGAAAAGCTGTATAAATATTTTACAGTTGCCCGAAGGATCATGGAAGATTGCGATTACTATACTGAAGCGGGAGAGCTGTTCCCATATATTAAGAATTTAAGGAAGGAATTACCGATAAAGGACGAGATATATTCAACCAAGGAAATATAAAAAAAAGGATATATTGCTATGGCTTCAACCTTTAAAGGAGGAGTTCATCCTCCGGAAAATAAGAATATTACCGAAGATTGTGAATTCTCCAACTTATCCATACCCGGTACCTGTTATGTTCCCCTTCAGCAGCATATTGGAGCTCCGGCAAAGGCAGTGGTAGAAGAAGGCGCCTCGGTTCAAGAGGGCCAGTTGATCGGCGCTGCCGAAGGATTTGTCAGTGCGAATATTCATGCGCCGGTTCCGGGAAAGGTTGTGGAGATTGCAGCTCCTCCTTCCGGAAAAGGCCCCGGGGTAATTGTAATTGAAGCGGAAGGCGCTTTCACGGCAACAACAAAACAGAACGAGCCGGCTGACTGGGCAAATTTTTCAAAGGATGAAATATTAAATAAGATCAGGGAAGCGGGAATTGTGGGACTTGGAGGTGCTGCATTCCCAACAGCAGTAAAACTTTCCCCCCCGCCTGAGAAAGAAATTGATACGCTTATAGTAAATGCCGCGGAATGCGAGCCCTATTTAACAGTGGACGATTTGTTGATGCGGACCTTCCCGAAGGATATTTTTGAAGGCGTGCGCATAACCCTGAAGGTACTCGGTATCCAAAAAGCTATTGTCGGTATTGAAGACAACAAAGGAAAAGCAGTACAATCCCTCCAAAAAACATTGAGTGAAATGAATATTCCGGAGGATATAACGGTTGTTCCATTGAAAACAAAATATCCCCAGGGCGCAGAGAAACAACTGATATACAGTCTCACAGGACGGGAAGTCCCGTCAGGGGGATTGCCTATGGACGTGAATATAGTTGTGCAGAATGTGGGGACCATCTTTGCCATCAGGGAAGCAGTGGTCTTTAATAAACCTCTCTTTGAAAGATATATTACGGTTTCCGGTAAGATGATAAATAAAGCGGGAAATTACAAGGTCAGGATCGGGACAAAAATATCCGATATTATCGAAGAATGCGGCGGACTGAAGGGCCAGCCTGCTAAGATCGTTATTGGCGGGCCCATGTGCGGTATGAGTATCAATGATATTGAGACTCCGGTGATAAAAGGTACTTCGGGAATTTTATTTCTCTCTGAAGACGAAGTTCATATTGGCGATTATTATCCCTGTATAAGGTGCGGTAAATGTGTGGCAGAATGCCCTGTGGGGCTGATTCCCTGCGAACTGGGCAATGCTGTAGAGTTTAACAGAATAGATATTGCAGCTCAATACGATCCCTTTGACTGCATAATGTGCAGTTCATGTTCTTATGGTTGTCCGGCTAAAAGGCCGCTGAGCCACTTTATAAAGCTTGCACAGGAAAGATTACGTCAAAAAAATAAATAAAGTTCGGGTACGATATGGCAACACAAACAGAAAAATCACTTTTGACGCTGTCAAATGCGCCTCATGTCAGATCAGATGAATCAATTTCTAAAATTATGTGGATGGTAGTTGCGGCGCTCCTTCCCGCGTCTTTTTACTCGGTTTATATTTTCGGATTAAAAGCGCTGATGCTTCTGGTTACGTCTGTTTTTGCGGCAATAGCTGCTGAAGCTGCTTATCAGCTTTTAATGAAGAAAGAGGTCAGAGTAAGCGACGGTTCTGCTGTTATAACCGGTCTTCTTATTGCAATGAATGTGCCTCCGGGAGCGCCGGTCTGGATGGTTACCATCGGTTCCTTTTTTGCAATTATATTTGTTAAACAGCTTTTTGGCGGTTTGGGGTTTAATGTTTTTAATCCCGCCCTTGCCGCAAGAGCCTTTATGATAGCATCATGGCCTGTTCATATGACAACGGGATGGCATAAATTTAACGAAGGTAATGTGCTGATCAAAGATCTAAGCAATTTTTCAGGACTACCTCAGCATCTGTTCGATACACTGACGCAGGCTACTCCGCTCACAGCGTTAAAAGAAGGCCCTAAATCGCTCGCCGAGTTTAAAGTAGGTGCAGATCAGTTCTATAATTTTATCTTTTCTTCGGATAAAATAAAATCCCTTTTTATAGGCAATGTGGGAGGCGTTATTGGCGAGACATCGGCGGCGCTGCTGTTGATCGGCGCGATCTACCTTCTTGTTAAAAAAGTAATTACCTGGCATATTCCGGCAACCTATATAGGCACAGTGGGTATACTTGCATTTATATATTACCTTATCACTGGTGTTCCTTCTGTACAGTATGCGGTTTTATTTCATCTTGTTTCAGGAGGTCTTTTTCTGGGCGCTTTTTTCATGGCAACGGACATGGTTACATCTCCTATAACATATAAGGGAATGATGATTTTCGGAGCCGGCTGCGGAATTCTTACCTTTGTTATAAGAATATGGGGCGGATATCCCGAAGGTGTTTCATATTCCATACTGCTGATGAATGCTGCAACACCTTTAATTGACAGGTTCATTAAGCCTGCTGTTTTCGGGAAGCCCGATAAAAAGAAGTAATATTATGATTGTTATAAATTATTAATCGGTTTAAATTTTATGACTAACCTTAACTTAAAGGCATTAGAGGATTAAAATGACAAATATTGGAAAATCGGCAATTATTCTCGGTATTATAACATTTATATCTGCTTTTTTATTGTCACATGTAATGAGAATAACTTACCCTGAAATTGTGAGGCAGGAAAAAGAGAAAGAAAAAAGAGCGCTGGCGCTTGTACTTCCCGGATATAAGATCGGAGAAAAGAAAAAGATGAATATAAACGGCAAAGAGACGCCGTACTGGATCGGCGAAAAGGAACAGGGTAAAGACGGTAAGAAAGAAAAGGTCAGAGGAATTGCCTTTATTACTGCCAGTCCCGGCTACGGCGAGGATATAAAATCAATGGTGGGTTTGGACAGGAACGGCACTATTCTGGGAATATCCATTCTGGAGCAGCTTGAAACGCCCGGTCTTGGGGCCAGATGTATTGAGGTTGCCAGCAAACTTACCTTTTTCGGATTTATTTTCGGCGAGAAAGCCGATGAAGAGGAGAATCAGACGCCCTGGTTTCAGGAACAGTTTAGAGGATTGAGCATTACAAAAAAGATCAAGATCCTTAAAAAAGGAGACTGGAATCCAGGGATGAGGAAAGAATTGCTGAAGGAGAATGCAATTTCTGCAATTACCGGCGCTACTATTACTTCAAGAGCCGTTGTAAAAAGTCTTAACCGGGGTATTGTTGTATTGGAAAAGATAAAAAATACTCCTGAAGCAAAGGAGGACAATAAATGAGCAACTTTCAGGAATTTACAAAAGGTTTATGGAAGAAAAATCCCATCCTTGTTCTTGCGCTGGGACTCTGTCCTACTCTTGCGGTTACGACCTCCATATCGAATGCTCTTTGGATGACACTGGCTGCAACATTTGTCCTTGTATGTTCAAATATTTTTGTCTCACTTGTTAAAAATTTTGTTCCGTCGCATATCAGAATACCCATATTTATTACTATTATTGCCTCTTTCGTTACAATAGTTGAGCTTACATTAAAGGGTTTTCAGCCTGAAGTATATAAAAGTCTCGGCATATTTATTCCGCTTATTGTTGTAAACTGTATTATTCTGGGCCGCGCAGAAGAGTTTGCTTCAAAGAACGGCGTGGCTGCATCAATTCTGGATGGTCTGGGAATGGGGCTTGGTTTCGGTGTTGCCCTTTTTATTCTGGCATTTTTCAGAGAATCTCTCGGCGCAAATAAACTTTTTGGTTTGATGTTGATCCCCGGAATGGAGCCCTCCTCTGCAATGATTCTTGCTCCGGGAGCTTTTATAACAATTTCAATGATGCTTTGGGTCATGAATGTGATCAATTCGAGAAAGGGTTAATACTGGAGGAATAATACAAATGGAAATTAAAGTACTATTTACAATACTCATCAGCACAATATTCATTAATAACTATGTACTTTCGCAGATGCTGGGACTCTGTCCCTTTCTCGGAGTATCAAAGAAGACCGATTCGGCAATAGGTATGGGGCTGGCGGTTATTTTTGTTATGACTCTGGCATCATTTTTCACATTTATAATATATAAATATGTCCTTGTACCCTATGAAATCGTTTATCTGAGGACCGTATCCTTTATTTTAATTATTGCTTCGCTTGTCCAGCTTGTTGAAATGATAATTGAAAAAGTATCGCCTGCGCTGTACCAGTCTCTTGGGATTTTTCTCCCCCTTATTACAACAAACTGCGCTGTATTGGGTGTTGCAGTGCTGAATATAAATTCCGGTTTTGTTACTGCGGATTTCGGTCTGATCAAATCGGTTATCCAGGGATTCGGCGCCGGTGTTGGTTTTACTCTGGCTCTTCTGCTCATGTCGGGGATCAGGGAGAGACTGGAACTGGCTGATATACCTAAAAATCTGCAGGGTCTGCCTGTTACATTTCTTACTGCGGGGCTTCTTGCTCTTGCGTTTCTTGGATTTTCAGGAATGAAAATATAAGTACTACTTGAGAGCTATATTCATCTCAAGTTGTCCCATAGGGCTGTAGAGATTAATACCCAGTGTTGTCTGTTTAACCATTGTTATTGTAAATTCTTTTCCTTCAACAACCGTAGGCGTTGTCATATCTATATGTTTTCCTGTTGATGCAAATAGATTCATTGCATTGCCGGTAATCATATTTGCAAGTTCGCCCACTATATCTTTATATTCAACTTTTATCTGTTCCTCGGATAAACCCGGAGCAAGGATTCCTGCTATTTTGTAAACCATATTGAATTCCATGCTGTATACAACTTCACCGGTAACCCCTCCGGTTATCCCGATAATTATGGCAACATTCATAGAAGGAATAGGGCTTTCTTTTATTACAAGTTTTCCTCTTCTCAGGTCAACATTTAAAATCGATTTGAATACAGCGCTGGCAGCTTCTAAAAAGGGGTTAACATATTCGGCATTTATATTCATCAGATTACTACGTCTCCTTTAAATAAATCAAAAACATATTATCATCAATAAAAATAATATTGTCAATATAAATTATTTAATAATCTATATTGGATTTCAATCAGTTTTTAAATTTTTTATTACTTTTGCTTTTTCACTGATAATTGTCATTAAATTGTTTGTAGTGTTGTCCAGAATTTTATTTTCCAGGTCTTTACGTATGTCTGCTGCAGCTTTCTCAGAGGGCAGGTCCTTTTTCACATCTAAAAAAGTGGGGGTAAAAATATAAATTCCCGAACTCGTAAGTACAGCTTCGGATGCAGCTTCATTTTTTAATGACAGGACGCTTTCTCTGAAAGTTTTTGAGTTACTCAGGTCGGGAAAGGATCTCTCCTCTTTGCCGGATTCTTTTATGATTTCTCCTATTTTGAATCTCTTTGATATTTTGATCTTTCCCTGCAAAATAGAGGCTGCTTTAGTAAAAGAACCGTTATCGGAAGAAATTTTATTCAGGCTGGCTATTAATTCCTTTGTTAATTTTTCAAGTTTTTGCTGTCTGATCTTTTTTCTGATCCTCTCTTTATCGGTTTCCGGGTCTTTAATCTCTTTTAAATTTCTGTTCATCTCTTCATCGATTTCGCTGTCAGTGACTTTTATATTTTTTTCAAATTTTTTCTCAATATCGCTGTTGGACAAAAAGGCGAATTTGATCTGTATTGCTGAGTTATTTATTAAGTATTCGGTATTTATATCATCGGATGTCACTGCTATTCCCATTCGCAATATCTTCAGCATGTCTTCTTTAATAAGATTTTTTCTGACCAGTTTTGTGAAATCATTAATATTCAGATTATTCTGCCTTAAGATCAGTTTTAATCTTTCAGGGTCGTATTTTCCGGTGGAAGGATTCTTAAACTCTTCCATTTCTTTTATCTTTCTGTTAATTCTTTCATCGGTAACATCAAAGCCCAGCTCATTCGACTTTTGAAGAAGAATGATCTCTCCTATGAAATTATTGAATATCAGATCTTCCAGATTGCTGTTTTTCTGAGCGCCTGACAAAATATTTTTAAAGCGATCTCTGTATCTGAAGTAATCATAAACGTGTATTTTTTCGCCGTTAACAATTGCTGCAACAGTATTATCGGCTCCCATCTTTGACAGAAAATCGGGCATTCCGAATGAAATAATAATTATTAATCCAAAAAAACCGATTATTATATAACCTACTATTTTTACTACAGGCGATTTGGAATTAAACATAACTTTCTCACTTCATTAAAGATATTTTAATTGAAAACAGTAATTCGGCACAGTATAGATTTATCCATTTAAAATGAAACTGATTTTTGTCAATGAGAATAATTTGTGGATTTTACAATTTATTTTTTATCAGCCGGTTCCGACTCTTCAATCAGCATAACAGGTATGCCTTCTTTTACCGGATATTTCCTTCCGCAGTCAATACAGATGATCTTCTCATTTCTCATATCATATTCAACGTCGCCTTTGCATTCAGGGCAGGCAAGAATTTCGAGAAGTTTTGTATCTATCATATTAAGACCTCTGAGTTAGTAATATTGTTTTAAATGATCATTGCAAAGCTTATTAGTCAACAAAAATTATGTTAAATCCTTAACTTATTCTCGGATACACCTTAAAATCTTATGAAAATTTTCAATGATGGTCGGTATATTCAGGTATTTTAATATTTTCTCAGAAATATTAAAAATTAATACTTGAAATTATGTCCCATAGGAAAATTATAAGATCATGAGTTTTATTCATCTTCATAATCATTCGGACTATTCAATACTTGACGGCGGCATAACTGTTGACAGACTCATCGCCGGGGCTGTTGAAATGGGTATGCCTGCCATTGCATTAACAGATCATGGAAACATGTTCGGGGCAGTTGATTTCTATGAAAAAGCGGTAAAAGCAGGGATTAAACCTATAATCGGCGAAGAATTCTATGTAGCCCCCGGATCGCGTTTTAAAAAGGAATCGGTAAAAAATAATAATGAAGAGAATGCCTACCATCTTATACTTCTTGCAAAGAATGAAAAGGGCTATAAGAATCTTTTAAAACTCTCGTCAATTGCATACACCGAAGGTTTTTACTATAAACCGCGGATAGATATGGAGCTTGTTGAAAAATACTCGGAAGGGCTCATATGCAGTTCGGCGTGCATTGCGGGTCAGATACCTGTGCATATCCTTAAGGGTGAGAATGAGAAAGCAAGAGAGATCGCAGGCAGATTGAATGAAATTTACGGCAGGGGAAACTTTTTTCTGGAATTGCAGTATCATGGCATTGAAGAGCAGGTTAAGGTAAATAAAGAACTCATCCGATTATCCGCTCAACTGGATATCCCTCTCATTGCAACAAATGATGCCCACTATGTCAATAGAGATGACGCGTTCTCCCATGAAGTTCTTTTGTGTATTCAGACAGGGAAGAATATTGACGACGAAAACAGAATGAGATTTTCTTCGGATCAGTTTTATCTGAAAACCGAAGATGAAATGAAAAAACTCTTTTCCAAGTATCCTCATGCTTTGACAAATACATATAAGATTTTTGAAATGATTGATCTGGAGCTTGAGCTTGGCCAAACGGTTTTGCCGAAATTTGACGTACCCGAAGGATATGATCTCGATACATATCTCAGGCATCTTGTATACAAAGGCGCGGAAAAGAAGTATGGAGAGAATTTCGGCAGTGCTGTTAAAGAAAGGATCGAATATGAGCTTTCGGTCATAACTAAGATGAATTTTTCGGGATATTTTTTAATAGTCTGGGATTTTATCAAAGAAGCGAGAAAGATGAATATTCCGGTGGGACCCGGAAGGGGGTCGGCGGCAGGTTCGATTGTATCGTACTGTCTTGATATAACTGCGCTGGATCCTCTGAAATACGATCTGCTCTTTGAAAGATTTTTAAATCCCGACAGAAATGAGATGCCCGACATGGATCTTGATTTCTGCGCAGACAGAAGAGAAGAGATAATTGATTATGTAAAGGGAAAATATGGCGAAGATCATGTAAGCCAGATCATTACATTTAATAAGATGACATCCAAGGCCGTAGTAAAGGATGTAGCCCGCGTTTTAAACATTCCCTATGCCAGAGCCAATGAAATAAGCAAACTGATCGAACAGGACAAACTTGATGAGAGCATCAGATCCTCTGAAGAACTGAAGAAACTGCACAGGGATGAAGAGTTCGGGAAGCAGCTCCTTGATATTTCATTAAAGCTTGAAGGGCTTATAAGGTCGGCCGGCAAGCATGCGGCAGGCGTCGTTATTTCTAAGGGCCCTCTTACGGATTATGTTCCTCTTTACAGGGAACCGAAGGAAGGTTCCATCTCGTCGCAGTATGATAAAGTAACGCTTGAGAAGGCCGGATTGGTTAAAATGGACTTTCTTGGTCTCAGAAATCTTACCATCATAGACAGATGCTTGAGATTGATCAAAGAAACTACCGGAGAAGTTGTTAATATTAATAATATCCCTCTTGACGATGAAAGAACATACAAACTGCTTCAGAGGGGAGATACCAGAGGGATATTCCAGCTTGAAAAGCAGGGTATGCAGAGCCTCCTTAAACGGATATCTCCAGCGACATTTGAAGATATTATTGCAATAGTTGCGTTATACAGACCGGGGCCCTTGAAGTCGGGGATGACAGAGGATTTTGTAAGAAGGAAGAGGAACCCGTCGCTTATCAAGTATCCTCACCCTTCGCTGGAACCCATATTAAAGGATACGCTGGGAGTCGTGATTTATCAGGAACAGGTTATGCTCATTTCACAGGTGATGGGCGGTTTTTCCCTTCCCGAAGCGGATAAACTCAGAAAGGCAATGGGCAAGAAGATAAAAGAGATAGTCAATGACCTTGAATCAAAATTCCTGGGAGGCGCTCAAAGAAATAATATCGACCGTAAAGTTGCCAAAGAAGTTTACAGAATGATCGAAAAGTTTGCCGAGTACGGATTTAATAAATCTCATTCTGCGGCCTATGCTCTTGTATCTTATCAGACTGCTTATTTAAAGGCCTGTTATCCTCTTCAATATATGACAGCCCTCCTTTCTGCTCAGCCCGATAAAACCGAGGATATTAAGCAGTATATTACGGACTGTAAAGAAAACGGAATAGATATTTTGCCGCCCTCAATTAATGAAAGCGGATTTGATTTTACCATAGAAGGACGATCCATCAGGTTCGGATTGGGCGCCATTAAAGGGCTCGGTGAAAGGGCAATTGAAGATATTATAAGTGTGAGAGAAAAAACCGGCGGTTTTAAAACTTTAAAGGATTTTCTTGAAAATGTAGGGGCAATATCTTTAAACAGAGGTGTTCTTGAATCCTTAATAAAATCGGGCGCCTTTGATACGCTCTGCAATAACAGAGCCAGCCTTTACGATTCAATCGACATTCTTATTGATACGGCAAAACGGCTTCAGGAAGATAAGAAATCGGGGCAGGGCAATCTTTTTGTCGGTGCAAACGGCGATAATATAACTGTGGAATTATCGCGGTCAGCCCAATGGAAGGAGAGCGAAAAACTTGAATATGAGAAAGATGTTCTTGGGATGTATGTATCCGGTCATCCGCTCTCTGCTTTTGAAAGTGAGATCAGAGCCATGTCCTCTGTTTCACTGGCTGACCTGACCGACGAACTTAAGGAAAAGGAAATTACAGTTATAGGTTTAATTAAAGATCTGGAAATAAAGAGGTCTCAGAAAAACGGGAAACCTTATGCAGTGGGGACAATTGAAGATCTCGATTCAACAATGAGCATAATAATATTTTCTTCTGTTATTAAAAAATGCGAAGATATAATTACAGCGGACCAGCCCGTGGTGGTAAAGGGAAAACTTGAATTCGAAGATGAATATCCCGACAAGATCATTGTAAATAATATTACAGCCTTAAAAGATTACAGACGGGAATCAATTTCGGCAGTACATATAAAGATCGATTCAATGGAATTTGATGAAGAGATGCTGAATACGTTGAAGTCTGCTTTTTTAAAACACAGGGGAAGCTGCCCAATATATTTTCATGTAAAAGAGGATCACGGCGAAAAGGTAATTAAGGCTCATCCGACATTTAATATCAGCCCTTCGGAAAGCCTCGCAAGAGATATCTCAGTTATAGTAGGGCAGGATTCTCTGAGATACTCGATCGGGCACAGATAGCAGGCATCCCGTTTGTGGTTTTAGTTGATTGTTTTACTCGGCTCAGGCGTTTTTATATAATATAAACGGGTAAAATCCGCCTATCACGAGTTATTTTACAATGAGAGGGGATAATTTCTCAATAATATTAAATTCGTTAAGATAACTAAATGGAATATATTGATTGTCTTCTCTGTAATGAGGATCACGGCAAAATTGTCTTTTCAAAAGCATCAGGAGACGGCGAATATTTTACACTGGTGAAGTGCCTGAAATGCGGGTTAAGGTACATATCGCCGCGCCCTGATAAGGAACAGATCCATAAATATTATGAAAGCGGCTATTTTTTGCGGAGAACAGACAGAGGTTATAATGACTATTTTTCTGACAAAGTAAGGCGTGAAATTGAAAGAGTTATTGCATTGAATCTTTCCGATCTTGATTTTTTCGAATACGAAAAGGGATTGGGAGGGGACAAAATGAGCCTTGATATCGGATGCGCTGCAGGATACTTTGTGAGATATTTAAAGAACAGGAACTGGATCTCTCATGGAATTGACATATCGGAGAAATGCATTGATTATGCCCGAAGATCGGGGCTTGAAGTAATATGCGGCGATTATCTTGAAACAGAATTTAAGAAACCTTTCAACCTGATCACTCTATGGGCATCCATTGAGCATCTCCATTACCCCGACAAATTTCTTGAAAAGATATTCAATGATCTGCAGGAAGATGGGATCTTATATATTTCAACCTGCAGGACGGGTCTTTTAAGTTTTATGAAAATTTTCGGTAAGAAATGGAGGTTCTATAATTTCCCCGAACATCTTTATTTTTTTTCGTTAAAGACAATAAAAGAGTTGCTCGACAGAAAAGGATTTGAGTTAGTAAAATATATTACTTATGGGAGCGGGGTGGGCAGGCCCGGCTCTCTTTTGCGGAAGTGCGCCGATCATACTGCAAAAAAAATAAATGCAGGCGACATGATGCTCATTTCAGCTATAAAAAAGAGGAATAGAACTTAACGGAGCCGGTGACTATATAATGAGAGTTGTTTCAAAAATTGATGAAGTCAGGTCCATAATAGAAGATGCAAAAAAAAATAATCTGCTTATCGGTTTTGTGCCTACAATGGGATTTCTTCATAAAGGCCACTTAAGCCTTGTGGCCGAATCGAAAAAGCATACGCAATTTCAGGTTATGAGTATATTTGTAAACAAGATACAGTTTAATAATATGAATGACTATAATACTTATCCCCGAGACCTTGAGAATGATTTTGACCTTGCCGAGAAGAACGGAGTTGATCTGATCTTTTTACCCGATGACGACGAGATGTATGGTAACCATTTAACAACGGTTCATCTTGACCGCCTTACCGATAATCTCTGCGGAGCATGCAGGCCCGGCCATTTTGACGGGGTCTTCACAGTTGTAAGTAAACTCTTTAATATTATTCAGCCCCATGTTGCCGTTTTCGGACAGAAGGATATTCAGCAGGCTGTCAGTATTCAAAAAATGGTTTATGATCTGAATTTCCCTGTTAAAATAATAATGGGGCCCATTATACGTGAAGATTCGGGGCTTGCCATGAGTTCCAGAAACAAACATCTCAGTAGGGAGAAGAGGGAAGATGCTCTTGTTATATATAAAGGGTTAAAAAGAGCAGAGCAGCTGCTGCTGAACGGGGAAAGAGATTCAAAAATTATAATAAATGAGATTGAGAAGATCATACTAAAGGGCAGACCTGATAAAATAGATTATATATCGGCTGTAAGATTCAGCGACCTCTCTTTTCTTGACACCATCGGCGAAAAAGCGGTTATTGCAGTTGCAGCCTTTTTCGGGGATACAAGATTGATTGACAACATGGTAATCGAATATGAAAGGGGCAGGATTAAATGCGTGTTTTAAAATATTTTTTTTTTGCTGTTTAGTTATTTTGATCTCAGGTTTGAACTGCAAATCTCAAAGACCTCTCACGCCCGGAGACGCATTTTATGCAGTCAGAAAAGCCCTTTTGATCAATGATCTTGACGCTGTAATGGATATCCTTTCTGTTGGGAGTATTGAAAAAATAAAAAGGACTGTTAAGGTTATCTCCGCCATGAATGATAGTCAGATAAGAGCGTTTTCCGGGATTTACGGAATTGTTCCGGGTGAGATAAAAAATTTTTCAGCAAAGAGATTTGTTGAGCTTTATTTTAAGAGAAGAGATAATATCATCTATAAAGCTGTCAAAGAAGATATCGTGAGTATTGATGTTGAAGGCCCAAAGGCTTTGATACGTGTTGCAAACGGTTTAATGATCGATTTTGTCAGAGAGGGGCCTTACTGGAAACTGGATATGAGCAATTTCTAATTATTATGATGCCATTCTCTCTTTCGCTTCTAATAAGAGTTTCTCCGCTTTATTGTTTTTCCCTTTAAAAATATATAGCATGCTGAGCTTTGTTACTTCCCGGATACCGGTTTTTTCTTTGGTTATTTTACTTTCAAGAACCTTGATCTCTTTATCAATATCCTTGATCTCTTTCATTTTCTTCTCAAAAGTCAGGCTCTCAAGAAACTTTCTGTATTTTTTATAATTGGGCTGTGATTGAAGAGCGGCAGTGAGATAGTCAACAGCCTCGTTATATCTGCCCAGGAAGTAGCAGCAGAATCCGTAATATTTATTTATGAATATTTTATCTTCACATATATCTTTGATGTTTTCAAGATGATAGAGAGCCTTTGCATATTCTTTCTGCAAATAGTAAATTGTTGATAACAGATAATTGGCCTTGAGATGTTTTTTGTCAAAGTAGATTACCTTTAAAAAATGTTTTTCTGCTTTGTTATAGTCCTCAAGGTTATAGTGAGAAAGCGCCGTATAAAAATTCCCCTCGGTAAAATTTTTATTTATAGAAAGGGATTCGTTAAAATATGTCAGCGCT
>JAJRXZ010000043.1 GCA_024276015.1 Spirochaetota bacterium
ATCTTGCAAATATGACAAGAATAATAGAGAATCTGTAAGAATTTTAATCATTTCTCTAAAGTCTATCAAAAAGAATCAAGAATTATTTTTTTATGTACTTTTTCACAGGGATTTTTAAAATTGTTTAAAATAATATTTGTAACTAATCAGCTAAAAATTTGCAATAAATATTTTTTTTACTATTAATTTTAAAGGGATGATTTATATTATGTCTCAATGACACGAGAAGAAATTGAAAAAATCTATGACCAGGGCAAAGAAGCAGTAGTAAATTTTGTTGAAGGGCTAATCAATGAGTTTACAGCTAAAATAGCTATTCTAACAGACAGGATTGAGAAGCTTGAAAATCAATTGGCAAAAAACAGTAATAATAGCAGCAAACCGCCATCGAGTGATGGATTGAAAAGAAAGAAGAGAACAAAGAGCCAGAGAAAGAAATCGGGGAAGAAACCAGGTGGTCAAAAAGGTCATAAAGGGAAAAATCTTGAGATGACAGATACTCCCGATGAAACAATAGAGTTAACGGTTAATACCTGCGTCAGTTGCGGGGAATCATTGAAAGATATTGATATAAAGTGTCACGATAAAAGACAGGTATTTGAGATTCCTGAGATATCAGTTCATGTTACGGAATATAAAGCAGGAGTTAAAGATTGTCCCCATTGTGGAACTGAATGCAGAGCAAATTTTCCGGAAGGAATAACCCATAAGACTCAATACGGGAATTACTTGCGTTCTATAGCGATTTACCTGAGGAATTATGAGTTGATACCACTTGAACGGTCTGCGGAAATATTTGAAGACATATTTTCAATTCCTTTAAGTGGAGGTACCATTGTAAATACAACAAAGAGATGTGCTGAAAAATTAAGCGGGTTTCATCTGTGGGTCTTGGATAAATTGATACAATCTGAAGTAGTCAGTTTTGATGAAACAGGTGTTAATATTGGCGGAAAGCTGCATTGGCTTCATAGTGCCAGCACACCTCTTTTGACATCGTATTTTGTACATAAGAGAAGAGGTTCCGATGCATTTGATGCGATGGGTATATTGCCTGAATTTAAAGGGAAAGCGGTACATGATCATTGGCAGTCATATTTGAAGTATGATTGTGATCATGTCTTATGCAACGCCCATCATTTGAGAGAATTAACTTTTGTTTATGAACATCATAATCAACTGTGGGCAAAAAAGATGATTGATTTCCTTTGTGAAGTTAAATCTGAAGTTGAAATAGCAGAAAAAAAGGGAGAATTGATTAAATTATCTCTTATGAGAAAATACGAAAGAAAATATAAACAAATTTTGAATGAAGGTTTTAATATAAATCCGCCTCCTGCCTCGAATAAGATGAAAAAGCGGGGTAGGAAAAGAAAAGGAAAAGTGTTGTGTCTTTTAGAGAGGTTGCGAGACTATCAGAATGAGACATTAGCATTCATGTATGATATAGATGTACCCTTTGATAATAATTTAGCTGAAAGAGATATACGAATGGTTAAGGTACAACAAAAAATATCTGGATTATTCAGATCTTTTTGTGGTGCTGAACAATTCTGTATAATAAGAAGTTTTATTTCAACTGTTAAGAAACAAGGGTATAGTGTGATAGATGCTCTCGAAAAAATTCTTATTGGAGAACAGATCTACCAACAATTCAGCTTTTAAACAGCTGATTAGTTACAAATTTTATTGAAAAAGATCTTCTCAAATTATTTAACGTGACTATGCATAAAGATATTCTTATAATAGCGGATATCGAAGGCAGTTCCGGATGTTGGGATTATGAATCGTCATCATATAAAACGGAAAAGTGGGCGCATGCCTGTCTGGACATGTCTCTTGATATAGATTCGGTTGTAAAGGCCCTGTTCAAAGCCGGAGCTGAAAAGATCACTGTAAAGGATTTTCACAGAACAGGATACAACCTTCTGCCGGAATTTATTGATCCGGGGGCAGAGATCGTTTCCGGGTACAGAAGAGGCCCGGTACCGGGCCTCGGAAGGCCGGGCAATGCAACGGCTCTTATGATGATTGGAATGCACGCCTCGTCCGGTTCGGGAGGATTCCTTGCTCACACGCTTACATCGCGCATTGAAAGGCTTGAGGTGAACGGAAAGTTGATGTGCGAAGCAGAATTGTTTTCCGCTTCACTTGAGCCCTTTAATATACATCCGGTCTTCTTCTCAGGATGTCCTGTTGCTTGTGCTGAAGCAAAGAATGCGATCAAAGGTATTACAATATTTTCAATTGATAAACCCGGAGATCCGGGCTCCTTTAATAAAGAAAAGTGGAGAGATGATCTTGCCGCTGCTGCGGTTTCGTCTCTGAGCAATATTTCTTCCATGCCTCATAAAATAGACGGCCCCTTTACCGCGGATATCACAATGAGAGACGGAGAGAAAACCGCAAATAAGCTTGCTTCAAGATGGGGATATAAATGCCGGGGCAGTAAAATTGTGATCAGTGAAGAAAATATACACTCTCTTTATTACGCTTTGATCCGGTTATGTTATCTTACTCCATTTATAGAAAGGATACTTCTTCCGGCTCTTTTGATTTACAACCTCGCAGGCAGAAGAGGGAGGTACTGGGTAAGGGAAAGATTAAAAATGGTTTTTACTTCGCTTTGAGCGAATAAACGCCGTCCCATTTTTTTGAGGGCGGTTTTTTTATAAATTCTTTGCATCTGTCCACATATGTTAATGACGGGCCGTCGTCAGGAATTATTTTCAGCGCTTCATTAAAAAGGCTTTTCGCTTTTTTCCATTGGCGATTACTAAAGAATTCCAGTCCCTGATAATATTTTTCAAGCATTTCATACATTCTGTCCGGAAGTCGTCCCTTTTCACCAAGAAGTTCATAGACCGTGACAGGTTCATGTTTGCCCATAACTCTTATTATGTCGAGTTTTCTTGCTTCGATTTGATCTTTTGCATCTTCATAAGTTGACTGACTAATCATTGCATAAGTTTTGTAGTATTTATTAGCTCCTTCAAGGCGTGATGCCAGGTTAACGGAATCTCCCATTGCCGTATAATCCATCCGTGATTTTGAACCCATATTACCCACAACAGCATCGCCGGAATTCATCCCCATCCTGACTGATAAGGCGTCCCTTCCCTGTTTCCTCCATTGATCCTGCATTTCTCTGAGTCTCTTTTTCATCTCGATCGCTGCGAGACATGCTCTTAATGCGTGATCGTCAAAATGATGCGGGGCTCCGTAAAAAGCCATTATTGCGTCTCCTTCGTATTTGTCAACAGTGCCGCCATGTTTCAGTATTATATCGGTCATTTCAGAGAGATATTCATTAAGGAGGCTTACCAGTTCCGGAGGCGTAAGTTTTTCTGAAATGGTTGAGAATCCCGCAACATCGGAAAAGAAGATCGTAATGACCCTATTCTCCCCTCCCAGTTCGAGAGATTCGGGATTTTTGATTATTTCATCAATAACGCCCGGCGTAAGATAGCGTGAAAAGGCATTTTTTATGAATCGTTTTTGGCTTTCCTCTTTCAGAAATTTAATGGAAGTAATGGTAAGCGAAGGAAGCAGCATGGCTAAATTTAAACCCAGCTGTTCTATCCATAAATCAAATAATGAAAATGACAGAACAATAAAAGCGTTGATAACAATGAAGGACAGGAGCAGAGTTGCTATGGACATTCTGGCGCTGAGTTTATGAATTAATAAACCGAGTAAGATCGAGAAGATCAGCATGATCAATAATTGAATAACAGATCCGGGTTTTGTTATATATTCGCTGTTATAGATGGTGTTTACAGTATTGTGATAGGTGCCCACCCTTGCATATTCCTTGCTCAGAGGGATCGCTCCGATATCGTGGGACCCTGTTGCTGTCAGACCCGTAAGCACAAGCTGATCCTGAAGGCTTTCCACTTTTATCACAACTTCAAACGCGTCTTTGATCCCTTTAAGAATTTCGAGTTCTTCCTGCAGATCCGGATCGTTATCTTTTTTCAGCTCTTTTTTGATTCGGGCAATTTCATCATTTTTTAATTTTAAATACTTATCGTATATTTTCCTGATTTTTTTTCTTATAGTGTTTATTTGATCCCATTTTTCTATTCGCGTTTTATTGTCTTTAGCTGATGAGTATTCGCTTCTTGCAGTGTCCAGCTCCATCATAAGGTTTATCCGCTCGTTGTTTCCTTCCATGCTGTCGATTCTGTCGAACTCTTCGTATACTGCGTCGCCGAATTCCGCGTAATCGATCAAGGCAAAATAGGGGAGTATTTTAAAAGATTTTTCCCTGGGGCCGGGACCTGCCCAGTTTACATAGAGCATTCCTTCCCTATCGATGGGGATTGAGATATCTTCGATTTTATGATTTTTAGGGTTCAGTGCATTTTTCAGAAGAATTTTATCTCCCGGGAAAATCTCAATATCCTTTTTCTTAACTCTGCAGATGTCCATATACATAGCAAGGGCCAGGTTGAAATATATTCTGTTCTTGTAAACTCTCAAAAGCCTCACTTTTCTGATCGCTCCGTCAATGTCGGTATATCTGTTTACAAATCCGAAGGAATGAGCCGAATACATCAGTTCAGGTATGGGATAAGCAATGCCTTTTATGTTTTTATCCTCAAGAACCTTAAAATCTGCTTCGCGGTTTTTCGGGATTGCTATGGACGCAACCCGGATAAACCTTTTCTCTGCCTCTGCAAAGAAATTTTCTTTCTGTCTTGCAAGAACTCTGTCTGTAGGGGGATCGGGATTGAAAGTATATGAGAGTATAACTCTGTTGTAATCGGCTATACTGTCGGCAAATATCTGGTCGTTATCGCGTACTACCTGTCTGATGTCTCTTAAATCAATAGGTGAACGGCGTTTAGCCTTTTTTATAAGCATGTTAAGGCCGCTGTTGTTCACATGCATTGGAGACGGGTCCGGGAACATTATATCAAGCGCCATCTGAGATGCTCCGATCCTTTTAAGCACTTCCGCTCCTGCGGCATATTTGTCTCGTGTCCATGGAAATTCTCCAATTGTTGTGAGGCTGTTTTCGTCAATATCGACAAATGTGAGCCGGTCCCATTCATCAACAGAAGGTTTTAATTTGAATCTGATATCATAGAGATTTAACTCAAACATCTCATAAGTTTCGGTAAGAGTGAAAAGAAACACAAGGCTGAACATAATGAGAACAATAAAGAGCCAGGAATATTTGTGGTTTTCTAAAAAGTTAGATAAGATTTCAAGTTTTTCTTTGAACATTGCTGATCCCCGGCTAAATTAGTTGGTAAGTTTTTTCTTTCAGGCATAATAATACCTGAAAGAATTGAAAGGACTATCATTAAATAATTAAAAACTGATGTTAAGACCAAGCATCAGAAATGTGCTCTTATCATTTTCTGTGTCATTATAAGCATTGCCCGGTAAAAAGAGCGCATAGTTGACAAATGCCGAAAGGTCATAGAATATTTTCCATCTAAAGGAAATGTCAATTCCCTGTCCCACAAATAGTTCCGATTGAGTTGCTTCGCCGTAATTGATTTTACCGCTTTTTTTGTCTTTCATATAGTATGAATACTTGGTTATGATAGTCATCCTTTTAAGGTACGGATTATTTGATTCGGAAAAAGGGGCTATTGAGAATCCGCCCCTTATAATATGAATATTGGCAATAAGGGGTCTGATGGCATATCCGCCCACATATGTCCCGAAATATATAAAACTTGTGTCATTGCCCGATATGTTTCCGTTTGAGCTTTTATTGTCGCTCCGATCCTTATCGCCGGAACCGTATGCATATTGCGCAATCAAAACAGGTTTCAGTTTAGCATCTATGTAGTAATTAAGGTTGAAAATGCCTGCAAAGGCAAGTATATCGGATTTTTCATTATTTACGGTATAACTTGTTCCTGTTTCAAAGATCAGTTCTCCGTTGTATGAAATGCTCTTCTTAGCAACTCCTTTTAAACCGGCTCCGTAATATTGGGACTGGTACCGGCTTTTTACTCCGCTTTCTTGGTCTCCCCGGTCTATCTGCGCCATTCCCAGCAGATAGAATATCTGATTGGAAAGATCGAATGAAAAAGAACCTCCCGCAAATATTCTCTTTGCGCCCTCTGACAGGTCTTTGTCGCTTAATCCGTAGGGGTTGTTGTCTTTGTTTAAAAGGCCAGTATATGCACCAAAGAGTTTGATATCAATGTACCGGGAATAGAAATCGAGCTGCCCCCCGTCGCCTCTGCCGTTAAAAACGATGCCGGAACCGAGTAAAAAATATTTTCTTCCTATGTAAAACCTGAGACTTTTTCCGGAGTTCCATAATGAGATAAAGGCAAGGTCCAGATCCAGCAGATTATCGTCGCTCAGCTTGTAACTGTCGCTCTGGCTGATTATTTTTTGGTACACATCTTTTCCTCTTATGTATACAAAACTTTTATCCCAGAGGTATGATCTCATCCATAGTCTTGCAGTTGTAATGAAAGATGTTAATGAACCTGTATTGTCTTTCTGGCTTATAAAGACCGGAGTTACCCAGCCGCCATATTGGATCCCCTTGTATTTTAACGATTCTTTGACTTTTACAGGCATCATATCGTTGTCGTCTGCCTCATAAGGGAAAAAACGGTCATCTTCTTCCGTAAAGGATCCTTCCTCTTTGCCCTCTTCTTTGTTTTTGGTATTGCCTGTTTTTACGGTACTCTCTTTTTCCGTATCCGTTGTTTCTTTTACTGCTTCTACAGCATCTTTTTTTTCTTCTTTCTTAGGTTCCTGAGCCCCCGAGTATCTGTTAAAGCATAGCAGGATCAACAGCAGTGATGAAGATATTACTATTAACTTTTTCACTTTTCCTCTCCTTTCTTCTCAGCTACAATAGACATGATCTCTATCAGTTCATCTCCGCTGATCTTGTCCCATTCGCTCATGTTTGCATCCATAATGTTGTCGGCAATGCATGCTCTGAAGGCATAACGTTCGCTTTTAAAAATTCTGTAAAAGAGCGAATCTTTGAGATCAAGGTATTTTGCAATAATTGAAGCAAGCATACCGCGGCGAAGGGGCGTGCTTTCGGAATAATCTGTTTCAGGTATTACATTAAGGCTTTTCAGTATGGAAATGTTTGTGTTAAAATTTTCAGCTTTTTTATTAAGCGTCAGCACAAACATTGAAACTGCGTCTCCGAATGTTGCTGTTTCTTTTTTCCCCAGTTCATGGATATATGAAAGCGATCCTATATCCTGAGTGTAGGAAGAGATAGCGCTCAGAAATATTATAATTATGGCCAGTTTTATTTTCATTGTATCCTCATTAAATTAAATCGGATTTAATTTATTCTTTCTATCAATTGATGGGAATCTATTTTTGCCATTGAACTGTAATGTTTACGCCGGCTTTATTAAGTTTCCCCATATCGATAGCTCCGGTTGTGCTGCTGTTTTCATCCGTTAAATTATCGTCATTTGTATCAAACATATCCTGTTCGTCTTTGGTCATATTTCTGTCAAAAAGAGAAACAATTGCGTCTTTTTTTACATCGGATAAAATATCTCCGGGAAGAGAGTCGAATACTTTTTGTACAAAAATCTGTTTCCCTCTTATATTTCTTCTTGAGCCGTTTATATTTTCTCCGGCAACAATTCCCTCTATAACTTTTATTATCATCCCTTTTGTCGGTCCGTATGAAACGTCCTCAATTGTTCCCCGAACACTTGAAGTAGCAACAGGCGTGGATATTTTGAATATTGTTCTGACTTTTTTCCCTCTTGAGATCTTTGCCCTCAGGCTTCCTCTTCTGAGGCCGATCCTGGTTCTGGATCTCTTTTTGGAGAGTGAATTGTGGTATATTTTCATCATAGTTAAAGGCCTTACTGTTAACCGGTGGTTGTTGATATCTAAAACAGCTCTGGAACGTACGCCGGTACTGATCTTTGTTCCTTGGCGCAGCGTCATTCCGGTCCTAAGAGATTTCCATTTGCCCGCGGTTCTGTATGCGCATCTCCCTTTTACTGATATTACGGTAATTTTTGCAAAAGCATTATTTATGGACAATAGAAGAAATACTGCGAAACTCAGAAAGAATAATTTTTTCCTGTTCATTTTGTTACCTCGCAATTGGCAGATAATTGTGGTTAATAGAGACAATATACTATTGATTAATCTTTATTGCAATTGTTTTTTGTTTCACATAATGATAAAATTTCTTTATGGAATATTTGACAGAAGTGCCGGGAAATTGGAAAATTCTGTAATACTGAAAAAGAAATCGGCAAATTTAATTATAAATCATTTGACAAAAAATAAATATGTGGTTTAATTCAATTATGGGACATATTTAGTGCTGTTGTTTTACAGATATCTATTATAAAATGAGGGCGGTTTAACAATGAAGATCATGAAAGGATATGCTATTTTTTTATTCAAGGCTCTTTTGATTAACCTGTTTCTGTTGTCCGCATTAGCTGTTTACGGCGAAACGAGTTTTACAATTACTCCGAATACTGCTGTAATGGGTCCTTTTGTGGATTTTCAGGATCTTGGCGATACACAGAGCAAATTTGAGTCGATTCCCAATCTATTTTTCAGCAAGAACAGCGAAGTTCTGCCTACCGGAATGGCTCTTTCCAATACAATAGGATATCCTAACGGCAAATCGATCATAAAGCCTTTTCCGCACTTTGAATTCGGGGCAGCAGCAGGAGGCAGCGTTTACCGATTGAGCAGAAAGGACGATTTTACAAAGGACGATCTTGAAGACAACCCCGTTATTCCGGGCGGAGGAGTAAATGCTTCAATTCATGCCGGGACCGGAATTGCAAAGAATATAGATATTACATTCAAGTTTTTTGTGCTGGATATGTTCTATTCAAAAACAAAATCATTTGATAAAACCGACGGTGATTCATATTATATGGCCGAGATCTCCGATACAAACGCTATTTCACTTGGCTGCAAGGTGAGATATAATCTTTTAAAGAAGAAGAAAAATGCGCCGATGCTCTTCAGTTTAGGAGGGGCGACCCTGAATCTTGGATTTGATTATATGTATAATATTGTAAAGACCCAACTCCGGTATGATAAAACAGTTACCGGAATTACTTTTGACGTAAGGGATCCCTTTGATCCCGGAAACAGTACTACTCAGACAACGGATCTTACAGGATCTGTTACCGGGACAGCGGAGGTCAATACGAGTATTTTCTCAATTACTCCTGAGATTTTTGTTTATGCGGATATCCTCTATCTTTTCAGTTTTTATACGGGACCCTCTGTTTCCGTTAATTTTGGGAATATGAACATTAATGTTCTCAGTTCGGGTACTCTTACAAATTCTTCGGCTCTGTCGGTAAATACTTCAAGTACCGGCACTCTGGAACTTGTGGGCGCAAACGAGGAACTCGCAGCAGCCCAGTTTACTTCTACAAACCGAATGGAACCGAAAAGGTTTATCCCAAAATGGACGCTTGGACTTGAACTGAATTTATGGGTTTTAAAGCTGCAGGCTGAAGTTACAGCCATTTTAACCGGAGCATATAAAGACAGCGTAATTGCGCAAGCAGGGGTAAGGTTTGATTTTTAGTTTTCAGATAAGTATACTCTGAGCCCTGCTTGCAGTGTGCCGAACCCTCTGCCGAGAAGCGCGGCGGCTGAGCCCCTGTCGAAGTCCGGTCGCTGAGCCCCTGCCGAAGTGCTATTGACATTTGTTATAAGGGATCCAATCGTCCTGATTTGTTTCGTCCGGAGGGTGTCCCAGATCGGCTTCATCCAGCAAGCCGTCTTTCATGGATACGTTCACAGTAACGGTCGTTCCTTCGGACAAATCGGAGGTTTCCGAAATGTTTGCCGCTCCCATGTATCTTATCCATGTAGTATCTTTTATTGCGTCGCCTGTTGCATCTCCGTCAAAATATCCTTTAATAACAATTGCAACGAATGAATTGGCAGGAACACTTAAACCGGTAATGGAACTGTCAAGGAGGATATCCGTATTAGTATAAGTATTGTTTGCATGGTCTCCTTCTGAATCGCATGCGATCTTCATCAGTTCAACGGGCTGCTCAAAGATTGGCGAATTCAGCGTAAAAACCGAAACTGTAATTTCATTATTCAGTAAATTTGTTGCATTCATATTGAACGCTCCTGTTCCGGCATCGTTCAGCAGGTTTATATTAAGAGTTGCCGTAGGTACGGGTATCCGAACCATTGCGATCGTAACATCGGCAGTTTCTCCTGCTTCAAGATCAACTTTGTCCGATGTGCCTCTCCATGATATTCTCCCTTCGGCATCCTTTGCTTCCACAACAAATATCCGTTCTTTCCCGGGATCAAGTTCTATTGCTGCTGTACTGATGTTCTTAGGATATGTCTTTTGAAACAGCCTGTCAGAGGTTTTTGTGGTTCCCGAATAAACCGATATTATAATTGTTTTGGCATCGACCGGGTATCCGTCGGCGTACTGATCCTTAGGGGATATTGAATTTTGTCTGACCCCATTATTGCCGAAATGTATCTGTACAACAGCAGTGTCGGAATCGGAACTACAGGAAAATATAATAGCAATTAGAGATGAAATTAAAAGTGTTGATATTTTTTTCATACGGCAGATCCTTCATAAATAATTATTTTAAACAGCCATTTTTCGATCCATAGAGAATGTGTTTATAGACATAAAATATAATATTTCCTGTATTATTTCAAGAATTATTTACTGTTATTAAGATTTTTTCTTATTCTTATTATTGTACCTGGTTAAATTAAATTTCAGGTTAATTAATTTTTGGAAAGTATAAATTTTTATGCATGATCTCGGAAAAGTTCTTTTGTACATTGGGGACAGATGCCATGGCTTATTCTGATGTTTAATGTTGAATTGATGAATTCTTCTGTTTTTCTCCATGAATTGTCGTCAAAACGGATCTTTTTGCAGTAAGAGCATGATATTACAATATCGTTGGATCTGTTTCCCCTTCTCAGGGCAATAGATTCAAGATCCTCGGTATAATGCATCAGTTCCAGATATTTGTTAATTAATTTAAGTTGAGATTCAATTATTTTTTTAAAATGTTTGAGAAGGTTCTTCTCATTTCTGTTAAAATTGTTTACTCTGGTATCCATTATATTTATAGTTCCGAATAGGGTCCCGTCGGGCCACATTATCGGATATCCTATATAAGACGACATTCCTTTATTGAATTTTTTCTTTTTATTATCAAAACCTTTTTCTCTGACAATATACGGATTATCTTTATTATTGCCGGATTTAATTATTTCACCGCGGGGAGGATCATGCCTGATTGTTAAACTTACAGGGATCTTTAACAGCGCGGAGATCATATCCGCAAGTTCCTGCCAATTCAGAATACTATCCCGCTCCAATGAGAAGTCAGCTGTATGTCGGGCATTTTCAATCATAGTAAATATCACTCTTTCTTGTTTTCGGATTTTGTCAGATCAATGATCAACTCTTCATGAAATTTTTTGAACCTGTTTTCATCGTTAATATTGAACATGGTAAGAACTTCCTCTTCGAGACAGAAATAGTCGCTTTTGCAGTCCTCAATATTGCATATATGATTTGCAAGATATACGATATTAAGAATATATTTGAATTCTTTACCGATACTGCATGGAGAGTGATGATGTTTAATAGATTCTATTAAATATTCGGGAAGATTCCATTTTTTTGCAATTAGTTGCCCGATAGTGGAATGGCTGATCCCAATGGATACTTCTTCAATTACAGTGGAAGTTCTTATCTCTCTTTTACGGGTTATTTCGGAGATCCATTGGGTCAGATTTTTGTTTGTAGAGAGCAATATTATCTTTCCAATGTCATGAAGCAGTCCTGCCAGAAAGACCTTATCGCATATTTTTTGATTTCCTGTTTTCAGAGCAATATATCTGGAGTAGAGGGCGGTTTTATTGCAATGTTCCCAGATCTTTTTATAAATTGAATACCTTTCATCGAGAATTTTTTTTGCACTTGATGCTACAATAATGGCGTTTAAATTTCTGAAACCGATGATCTTAATAGCGTCGTTTATATTTTCAGTTCTTTTCCTTGTAATAAATCCTGCCGAATTTGCAAGTTTAAGAACGGATATTGAAAGAGAAGGATCCAAAATAATTCTGTCGGCGATCTTATTTATGGGAGTATAGGGGTCGGTGCATAATTTTTGCAATTCGAGAATATTTTCAGGAAATGACGGTAATTCGTTCACTTCATCAAGGATCTTTTTCCGAATGTTATTGGTAATTTCTCTGGGTTGAAGCTGATAAGGTATAAAAATGGATGAATATGTTTTGTCATTATGGGAGAAGATTTTAAATGAATCTTCCCCTATGCCGGAATTTCTTAGAAAAAGTATCGTTAATACTATGCCCAGACCTTCGCCTTCGGTATCGTCGCTTATATCGGTGTAAACTTCCGTAAAGTCATTGTACTCTTTGGCTTTTTTTATCCTCTCTTGAATTTTAAGCAGTTCCTCCTCTAATATGGGTACATTATTGCTCACAGTGATTGTGATGCCGTTGCTCTCTTTTTTTATGTGCAGAGTGACTTTATAGTTCTCATTTTTTAATTCATTTTCGCATAGATCCTGATTCTCAATAATAAATGATTTGAAATGCTGCATGCCGAAATTATAATGATCGGGATTGTATATGTCGAGATTCTGCTTCTGAAAATAGAGTCTTTTTGTGTTGGCTTTAACTGCATTAACAATAATTTCGCGCAGCACTGTCATAATTGTACTCTGCAGAAAAGTCCGGTCGTTTCTTGAAAGGATCTTCGTAAAAAGAGAATTCAGAAAGTTTATGATCTTTTTATTATGATAGTGAAAGGAGAGGTTGATCTGTTTCCCCATCTCTACCTGTGATGATAATTGTGAAGTTTTTGTAGTGATCATTTTGATTTCTAATACATAATTGATATATAGTAAATTTCAGTATCCTTAACAGTAAAAACTATAACATATATTTGCATAAAAAACCGATTAAAGATGGATCTGCATTGTGTTCTTCGGTTATATCGGACCATGATCTTCCCTTGGATAGTTCCGCCATAATTGCTTTTAAATCATCCGAATCCGTAGTATCCCATGATATCTCGTTTATTATATTATTTGCTGCCCCTATATCCATTTTAACATGATACTTCAGTCTGCATTAAGAAAGTAAATTTTGCTTTATACACAACAAAGTATACACTTTCTACTTTTTTTTTCAATAGGATTGTAATGAATGCTATTTTTAGTGTAATGAATGCTACTTATTGTGTAATGAACAACATAATACTCTGTTTTAATAAATAACAGCAGGCATGTGCAATGGAATATCAAAATGTGTACATATTTTGTTGTGATGCGGATTGGAATTTAACTTGATATAATTGACGATTGATCTATAATGTCTTGATCTTATAATTTTGTTAATTAAATATAATTACTATGACAAAAAATGATCATATATCTGTCTTTGTTGCTGAGGACGAGCTTCCTGCGAGAGAATTACTCATTGAGTATCTTCTTGAAAGGCCCGAGTTAAAACTTGAAGGCATTGCCCAAAATGGAGAAGAAGCTCTTCATAAATTATCCGCAAAGGAATACAACTTACTCTTTCTCGACATAAATCTTCCCATTTTATCGGGAATTGAAGTGCTTGAAAAGCTGGAAAATATCCCTTATCTTGTTTTTACTACAGCGTATGATAAGTACGCGTTAAAAGCTTTTGAGATGGGAGCGGTTGATTATCTTTTAAAGCCTTTTTCTCTGAACAGGTTTAACAAAGCGGTTGATAAAGCCATCCGGTCTATTAAGCAGAACAATAAGAATCTCACTTCAGTATATTCTCTCGGTTTATCATTAAAGGAGAATGAAAATCACTATATAATTTCCTATGATGATATAGTATATATTTCATCTCATGTACGTCATGCAATTGTACACACCAGAGATAAGGATTTTGAAATTGCTTATTTACTAAAGGAGATTGAGGATAAACTTCCCAATGATTCTTTTATAAGAATTCATAAGCAATATATTGTTAATATCAAATATATATCTTATTATCAGTATATGCTGGGCGGGCAGTATGAAATTTTTTTAAAAGATGATGATGAAACAGCGCTTCCTGTGGGACGGAAATATGCAGGTCCGCTGAGATCAAAATTGGAAATTTAGCTTGATGTTTATGCAGTAATAATATTTTGGAAGTATATGGACGCAGCAAAAACAAGCATGCGGTCTTATTTCACAGAGACTCCGTTAAAATAGAATAGTGATCAGAATTAAATTTGGCAAGAATAGCTTTCATAATAATTATTTTAGTATCTTTTTCCGGAAATACATTCACTTATGCCGATTTAAAAAATAATTTTTCCGGTTCCGGCGCGACCTGGGAATTAACAGGCGGTTATTCTCTGCTGACCGGTTACTATGGATCATATTTTTCCAGCGGCTATCACTTTGCCTTTGCATTCAGTTATCCAATGTATTCTTTTTTGCCTTTTATGGCAATTGGGGGAGAAATTTCCGCGTCTTCCAGGGAAATGTCCCAAAGCGAGGGATCTCTGTTAAATACTTTTTCTGCAAGAGGAGGTGTGATTATAGGTTTCCCTTCGGGAAATATGGCTGTGCCTTATCTGGGGTTATTTTTAGAAGGAGCTTCTATGATGCTTGAGGCTGAACATTTGCAGGAGCAGGGACTGACATATAAACCGGGATTTATTCTTAAAACCGGTTTGATGTTCATGGTGAACTACGGCGTTGGGATAAAAGCGGGCATTGAGTACGAGACCATTCGTCTTTCCGGCAAGTATTTTATCCCTATTACATTTACTCTCTCTGCAACATTTAATTACGCAAGTTATTTGAGCTGTTTTAAAGAAGATACTCGTTCCGGCCGGGATGAAAATGAGTCCGTCTCTTTAAAAATTAAAATGCTTCAGGAACAGGGAATGCGGGAAATGAAAGAAGGAAATATCAGAAAGGCTGTTAAAAGCTTTGGAAAGATAGTGGAACTTGACCCTGACTATAAACTTGCGGCGGACTATTTGGACAAATTAATAAAATATGAGAATAATTATAAAAGAGCTTTAAAATTAATTGCTGTGAAGAAGTACTTTGATGCCATACCTATTCTTGTGGAATTAAGCGGTCATATGAATGATGCCCGGTACCATCTTGTCCGAGTAAGAAAAATTCTTGCACCGAAGATATTGGATTTTGAAAAGAACGGGATCAGCGCTTATGAGGATCGTCAGTATGACCGGTGTATAATTTATATGAAAAAAATAAAACTGATAGATCCGGGGAATAAAATTGCCGAAATATATCTGCCAAGATCGATAAAAAGAAAACGCGCCATAGAAAAATTGAGATAACAGATGATTTAAAGTTAATTATATGAGTTTTAAATATAAATTAATTCTGCTTTTTATAATAATCGTCATTACAGCTTCAATGCCTCTTACTCTTTTTATCCTTGAAAAGCAGGAAAAAGAAAAGATATCGCGGATCATTGATGAAAATAAGATCATATCCGAAATTTTGGCTCGTTCAACATTGAATATCATATTAATGAACGGAGGGGATGTAAGGGCTTCAAAAGTAGATTGTAAAGATATGATCTCTATTGTATCTCCTTTAAGAAAGATCGGTATGGTTTATGCTGACGCGATCTTTCTTACATCAGACGGGAAGAGTAACGGCACAATTTTAGCTTCCATCGGTCTTAATGGAAATAGTCCGCGGCGCGGCAATAGGCTGGGGAAAAGCGAGATAGAGAGATTGTTGAATGTAAAAAGGGGATTCAGCGAAATAACATTGCGGGGCAGAGACGGGAACTATCTGGAATTTGTTACTGTGGGCAGACTGAACAATAAAAAACCGGTATGTATCGGCAGAGTTATTTTTTCAAGATCGTTTATTACCAAGCCCATTAAACTTATCAGGCATACTGTATATAAAGTAACTGCTGCAGTTATACTTCTTGTAAGTATTCTGGGTTATATGTTCAGTATGTTAATCTCGAAGCCTGTTGACGAGTTGTCACGGGGTATGCGTAAAATTGAACAGGGCCAATATGATTACAGGGTATATGTAAAAAGCAGAGATGAATTCGGCGAACTTGCCGAAATGTTCAATAAAATGTCCGATATGATCAAGGCCAAAATAGAAGAGCTGGAAGCAACAAATATTAAACTAAAAGAGATGGATAAAATGAAAGATCAGTTTCTCGCCAATACATCGCATGAATTAAAAACTCCGATTCACGGCATCATAGGGATTGCAGATTCGCTTATTGACGGTGTTGCCGGAAATCTTAATGAAGATGTGCTGAATAATCTTTCAATGATCATGTCAAGCGGTAAAAGACTGTCGAAGTTAATTAATAATATCCTTGATTATTCAAAGTTGAAGTATAATATGCACGATATAAATTTTCAGCCCCTTGATATTTATTCCGTAACAGAGTTTGTAATTGCATTATTGAAAAGGAGTGCGTCTGAAAAGAATATTACTGTAATAAATGACATTCCTCGGAATACGCCTTTAGTATATGGCGACGAAGATAAAATTCAACAGATATTACTTAACATTATTGATAACGCAATTAAATTTTCCCATGAGGGTAAAGTAATTATCAGAGCCGAGGTGCATAAAAAAGAGAGAAACAGGATAATAATAAGCGTTCTTGATTTCGGGATCGGTATTGATGAGAATAAAATTGACTTGATCTTTGATTCGTTTCAGCAGGCCGACGGTTCCGTATCCAGGAGATTCAGCGGCTCGGGGCTTGGTCTTGCAATTGTAAAAGAACTGGTTAAACTTCATGGAGGAGAGATCGCTGTTGAGTCCCAAAAGGGTAAGGGCTCTGATTTTAAATTTTCTTTACCTCTGTGGGATAAAAGCGCAGGTTAAAAGATCTGCAATTAACTTTTCGGAGCAAATTTTAATCGGGCCCGGATACGCATCTGACAAGATTTTTAGTGTAAATGCCCTTGGCAAATTTTTCCTGAAATGTAACATTCCCATACTGAAAATCTATAGTCCATGCAATATTATCGCTATTGATATGCGTGGTGGATGACCAGTAGTGGCTATTAATTGTCCCGGGAAAGGCTTCTTCGTTTATTTTCGGATTTTCATAACTATAATAAACAACAATACTCTGCAGTTCTTTAATATTAGGCAGCCTCCAATCCTCTCTTCCGCCCAAAACAAGGTTTTCGCATCTTTCAATGGCATAATTCCATGTGTAGTATTCATGGTAGGTACAATCCGATGCTGTTTCGGACAGCTTGTCATATAGTGTGCATCTTGTCCAGTAAAGACCTGTGGAGTTGTCTTTAACAATACCATTTGAAAAGATCGTATATGATACTCCGCCGGACAGAGCTGAAATTAATATAAGTACCATTAGAGCGATCAAATATTTGTATTTGTATTTTGATTTATAGATGTTTTTCATTCGGGCCCCCTGACACAGCGAACATAAAGGTACTCATCAGGGAAAGCCAGATTGAGAAAGAAAAGAGGGTCCAGTGTTTCCGGCCCGTCAATGCTGTTGAAATTAAGCCGCCACCGCAGATCCAGATTAAAGTCTTTCGATTTTATGGATGTCCAGTATTTACCCTCTGTTCCGGTTTCACCCTGAGTATTGGGAAATGCATTGGGGTCAATTGCAGGTGCTTTGTATCCGAAATCTACAATTGAAAAAAGCTCGGACACTGCGGGCAGCCTCCAGTCATTTTCCCCGGCGTAGCTAAGATCATTGCACAGGGACAGGGCTTCTTCCCAGTTGTATATTTCATCTATGCCGGCGCAATTATCATGCACGTCCATTTTCTTGTTCTCTATAGCCGTGCATTTTGTCCATACAAGCCCTGTTACTTGGTCCCAAACAATATCGTCTTTCCCGTAGATATTGTCCTGAACTACAAGGTTGATCGGATTCGGGTATCCGGTATAAGATGCATCGTCGCCTCTTTCGAATACGGTGGATTGGCCCGTATCGGGTATCTTAAAATATACTGTTTTGTTGTTTTCCGATTCGCTTATAGTATAAGGATAGTGCTGGAAATTATGTTCGTTATTGATCGTTTCGAGAAAATTGTCATTTTCACAACTCATGAAAAATATAATCAAAAAAAACAGTAATAATTTCCCTCTGGTTTCCCTGTTGACCTTCATTTGTGTTTCCGGTATAAACAAGACTCATTGATATTAATAACTTAATATTTATTGGTAAACAGGGCAACCGTTTTTTTTATGTGGCGATCCTTTTTTAAGGTTTTATGGCGTTTCTATGAGCGGCTTTTAGTTTTATTGCGTAAAGGGATCCCAAGATCGTTAAAATGAGACATAATATTATAAAGAGATCACCTGATCCTGAGTAAATGGTCTTGTTCCGGTTTTTAACTTTTATTAATTCGGTTGTAATTATCCCCCTTTGAAAAGTTGGAAGCCTTTTAATAATTTTACCAAGGGGATCGATTGTACAGCTTAATCCCCCGTTCCCGATCCGCAGAAATGACATCCTGTTTTCAATTGCCCTGAATACGCCAAAGGATGCATGCTGAATAAGAGCTTTATTGTTCTTGGTCCATGCATCGCTTGTCAGATTAACAAGAAAGTCGGCATTTTTAGAGGAATATTGTCTCACATATCTCCCGTCAGTACTTTCGTAGCATATAATAACGCCTATTCTGAATTTTTTCCCGTTTCTGTTATATACGGTTAAGATGTTCGGATTTGATCCGCGCTTTAATCTTAAGGCGGATGTTTCCTTTAAGATTTTTTTGTCGAGAATTTTAAAATATTCTCCAAAGGGATATTCTTCGCCAAAAGGCACTAATATTGCTTTTCTATATCTTCCCGTAAGATTCCCATAACGGTCGAATAGAAATGCAGAGTTAAACTTATGTAGAGTTCTGCCGTTTCTTTCTATTTCCAATGTTCCGAAGAGCAGTGCGCTTTTTTTTCGTCTGGATATTGATGATAATCTGTTTAAGATATTCGTACTTTCCCGCGGCTGCCATTTTTTGTCCAGCGATACGTAAGTTTTTACGGCATTTTCCGGCAGGATCGCCAGATCAATGATCTTATTTTCAGGTTCCATGATCCCTTCTTCATATTCCCTTAAGTATTCCTCTTTTTTAGACAACCATGCTGTATTTGATCCATGATTTGTCTGGATCATCTTGATGGTCATCTCCTCTGCGATTAATTTGCTATTGAGCTTCAGTTGCCCGTAAGTTATAATACCTGTTGTTATCAGAGCAGTTATTAAGACTATTTTTGCAAATTCTGCCGGTTTGAAAGGAACGGCCCTTTTATCGGAATTGTTTTTATTTCCCTTAACCGGAAAAAGAGTTTCTATTAAGTAATATATAAAAATATTGATATATATTATCAGATATGAGATGCAGTAAACTCCGGCAATATCGGATATTTGTATCACTCCGAGAGAGTTATATTGACTGTATCCCAGAATACCGAATGCAAAAGAGAGAGGCCATGAAGTTTTAATATATTCGAAAATAACCCACAAAGAAGGAATAATAAATAGAGAGAAAAGACTGTTCCTTCTATAAAAGTATGTACTTATGGTGAGAGGCAGTGCAAAAAAGAATAATCCCGATATGATTGAAATAAAGGGTAGGGAAAAGCGGTGAAAAATCTGAACCCAGTTCAGTAGTAAAACATAATAGAGTATCCCCGAAAATAACAGGTAAAAAAATATCTTTGATTTTTTGTTATAAATAATGCGAAAGATCGGCGTTAAGGCAAACCATATCAGATAAGACCGGTTGTAAGGCGGAAATGACAAGACAAGAAGAATTGGCGTTATGCCTGAAAGAAAGATATTTAGCAGTAGATCTGTATATTTTTTGTTCATCTGAAATTTTATATTGAGATAATCTCTTATTAAGATAATAAAATTTTAACAATTTTTCAATGAGTGATGAGATCCTATATTTCCTTAAAGTTCTTGACATAATAAACTGTAGGTATATACACGTAATATAAGGAAGAGAAAAAAATATATATATTGAATTCGGCGATTATTTTTCTGAGAGGATTTATGAAACAGCCATTATTGTCATTGTTCCTTATATTGATCATTATTGCTCTAAACGGTTGTTTTAAAGACGATAGTAATAATTCCGAAGCCTGCAGCTCTATAATAGAGAATACTGAGTCCGATACGAAATCATTTCCCTATATAGAGGGCTCGTTAACCGTTGCTGATGATGTCTGTGTATCCAATATAAAGATAGGCCTTTTCTATAGAAGCAATGCCGAAGGCATAAGCGACAGGAAACTGGATTTTGACAGTCTGAAGGGGAGGCTCTATTTTATTGACAGAAATAATGAGGGCGCTTCAGTTGAAATTCTGCCCGATATAAGAGGGTATATATATGATAACGGCACCTATTTTATAAATTTAAAAAACCCTCCTCCTTCGGATTCCTCGGATGTTTATTTTATTACAGCCTGGTTCGATTCCGACAGTGACGGAATGATCGATCTTGTTGCCGAAAATATTGCTTCCGGAGACGAGGGCACTCCCGCCTTATCGTATGCGGATAAGGGAGAATATAACAGAGGCCCTGTAAAAAATTTAAATGGCGATGATGTTTATATCAGTTATTTTAATACTAAGAGCGGTACATCAGACTACGAATTCAAATATTACGGAGTTGACCCTCAATCGGGTATCGAAAATGTTGAAACATTAACCGACACTAACAATAGGGAATTCAATTTTACCATAAGCAGTACCATCGACAGCAATAAATGATCAATTCTCTTTACAAAAGTCTAAAACTGCTGAAGGATCAATTAAAGCGTAAAAATGGTCGCATTGCTTATTTGTAAACCGCTTTTTTAGTTTTATATCGGCAGTATTTAAATTGACTTTTTTCACTCCATGTTATAATATATATAGATAATTTGTGTAAAATATGAAATAAAGCAGAATTTTCGTATAACCTGATAATGCCAAAAAGCAATAAAATTATTCTCCTCATAATTATTTATTTTATCATACTAAATGGCCCGGCTTTTTCTATTGAGGATATTAGAATTAACGACAGTATCGATTCGTTTAAGTTGGGTTCTCATCTTGAATTTTTTGAGGATATACAGAAAAATATAACTATTGATGAAATACGAAAAGAGGAATTTTTAAAAAGATTCCGACAGAACGATTCCGAAACCTTGAGTTTTTTTTTCACATCTTCAGCTTACTGGGTCAGGTTTAATCTTATAAAGGATCTCGATAATGAAAGAGAATATCTCTTGGAACTGGATAATCCTCTCTTGTCAAAAGCGGAACTCTATATTGCTGACCCTTCCGGGAAGATAGAGCATTCCCTTATTAAACTGACAGACCCCTTTAACAGCAGAAAGATCGCTCATAGAAATTTTGTATTTCCAGTGAGGCTGTCCCGTAAAGGCAGATACGAATTCTTTATGCGTATTGAATCCGATAATCTGATCCTGCTTAATCCTGTTTTATGGACATCCCGGGAAAGATTTCAAGGCAAAGCAAAAAATGAACACTTGTTATTCGGGATTTTTGCAGGCGCAATTATTATTATGGTTTTGTATAATTTGTTTTTCTTTATCTCCATCAAAGACAGTAATTATTTTTATTATATAGTTTTGATCTTTGCGATCGGTTTTTATCAAATTACTCTTCTCGGATTAAGCTTTGAATATATTTGGCCTGACTGGCCATTATTGGATCAGAGGGCCGCGTTTTTTCTTCTGGGCACTGTTCTTTTTTCAGGCGTTCTCTTCGCGCGGGATTTTCTTAAGGTGAGAGAATTTATGCCGCGGTATAATGCGGTTTTTTTGTTGATGCTGGGGATCTCATTTATTTATACGTTAGCATCCGCAGTTTCGCATATTAAATATCTTTCATTTGCCGGAAATTTGATACCTTTAATTGTAATATTTGCCGTATTTGTTCCGTCAATCAATTCCATACGCGTAGGTTATAAACCGGCAGGATATTTTATCTGCGCTTTGATAGTCTTAAGCGCAGGCACATTACTCCTTATTTTGAGAAATTTCGGAGTGATGCCTCAGAATATTTTTACAGAGCATACAATTCAGGTGAGTACTATATTTTCGGCAGCTCTCTTTTCGCTTGCCCTTGCAGACAGGATCAATTTAATAATGAAAGAGAAGGACGAGGCTGAAGCAGCGGTTGTTAAAACCCGGAGATCCGCTCTTGAAAGTCTTGAAAAAACCGATAAATTAAAGGAGCAGTTTATTCTGAATATCTCCCATGATCTCAGGGAGCCTCTTAATGAAATAATCGCTCTGGCAGAGGAGATGATCAATGATCCTTCACTCCCAGCCGGTAACTCCATCAGTGAAAATCTATCCGGAATAATGTTATCTGCCAAAAAATTCAGAAATTTTTTAAATAATATCATTGATTATTCTAAACTAAACGCGGGGGATCTTAAACTTCATTTAAAAGCTGTAGATTTTTACGAAGTGGTAAACATTGTATTGTTTTTTTCTAATGATCTTGCAAAAAACGGATCTCTTGAACTGGTTAATGAAGCCGATGAAGATATTCCTCCTGTGTATGTTGATGAGAACAGAATTTATCTGGTGATGTTCAATATTATTGAAAATGCGATAAGATACGGCAGACCGGGTAAAATTACTGTTAAAGCAGAAAAGGAGGGCGATTTTTTAAAGGTCTTTACAGAGTTTAAAGGTTCCGGCCATTATGAAGATATGATCTCTTTGTTCAATAATAGCGGAGCAGAAACAAATCCGAATAATATGTTAATGGGGCTGATCATATCAAAAAAAATTATAGAATTACATGGCGGGACAATAGTCTTTAATTCTCAGGAAGCCTCTAAGGCTCTGTTTTTATTTACCTTGCCCATTTATAGATCTGAGAAAATTATTTCAGCAAATAAGATCGATCCTGTAAAGGGCTATATGAATAAATTCTTTTCTCCTGAAAGCAGCGGGAGCGATATTCCTCTTGACGGAAAAATCAAATAAAGGACCGCTATGTTATCTGAAAAAGGATATGTGCGGAATAGAAGAGACGCTTCCATACTTGTTGTAGATGACGAACCGGTTAATGTGCAGGTTCTGGTGAATCAATTGAGATTCGTAGGATATAGGGTAATAACCGCATCCGACGGTTATCAGGCTCTTGATATCATAAACAAAAGTATTGTTCCCGATATAGTCCTGCTCGATATAATGCTTCCCGGAATGTCCGGCTATGAGGTATGTTCAATTTTAAGACAGCGTTATTCGCTCTACAGTCTGCCGGTGCTGATGGTTACGGTAAAAAACCGGATCAAAGATATGGTAAAGGGATTTGAGGCCGGAGCAAACGATTATCTTACAAAACCTTATGATAAAATGGAGCTTCTTGCCAGAGTTGATACTCTGGTTACTTTAAAAACCATTGCAAAAGAGTATGAAGTTACAAAATACAGGGAACTCCAGAAGAAGATGAATCCGCATTTTCTTTTTAATGCGCTTCATTCAATACATGCATTGATGAAAAAGAAGCCCCATGAAGCGGATAAAGGCATACTCATGCTGGCCAATATCTTCAGGTTCCTGATGGACAGATCTTTTGAATCCGTTATCCCCTTTGAAGTTGAGTGGGAATTTGTTAAGAATTATCTTGATATGGAGATGCTTCGCTTCTCGGATGTTATGAAATATGAAATGTTAATAACAGGCAATTTTACTAACATTGTGATCCCTCCCCTGACAATTCAGCCTCTTGTTGAAAATTCTCTGAAACATGGATTGAGAAATATGTCCGGGCTCGGTTTTATAAAAATAGAGGCAGGTATCTCAAAAAACAGAGTGATCGTCAGAGTAGAGGATAATGGCGCCGGCTTAAAAAATAAAAATATATATTCCGGAACCATCGGCAATATTAGAGAGAGGCTCCGGTATTTTTACAGGGATTCCGATGTTGTCCTTAAAAACAGAGATCCGGTCGGAGTTATTGCGGAATTGGTCTTTAAATTTAACGGTATTATTTGATCATGAGAATAGTAAACTTTTGCGATATTCACGGCGATCCGAAATATCTTAAGGCTCTCTCTTCTGTGATTGAAGAAAGCGATGTTGTTGTGATCGCCGGCGATATATCCGGTACTAATAAACCTGAAAGCGCGCATAGGATCATTTCTTATATTGAAAAGTATAATAAGAATATTCTGGCAGTACATGGCAACTGGGACAATAAAGACGTAATTGAAATGCTTGACAGAAGCGGATATAACTTACACGGCAAGGGGAGGACCATTAATGGTTTCGGGTTTTTTGGAGTCGGAGGATCCAGCCCCACTCCCATGAAAACGCCTACCGAGTATAGCGAAGAGGAGATATATGATCTGTTACGCCGCGGGTTTGAGGAGATCAAGAAGGCCCCAAAGAAAATATTAGTATCGCATCCCCCGCCCAGAAATACAAGAGATCGGACATTCCTCGGTTTAAGGGGAGGCAGCAAAAGTGTCAGAGGATTTATTGAAAATAATAGTATAGATATCTGTTTTTGCGGGCATATTCACGAATCTCATGGCATTGAATTATTGGGAGGATGCCTTATTGCAAATCCGGGACCATTTAAAAAAGGGAAAATAGTGTTAACCGAAATTGAAGCGGAAAATATTCTGACATCTGAAAATATAGAAATAAAAAAATTAAATTTATGAGAAAAAGGGTGTCGAGGTTTCAATTGTAAAGATCAAAATTAATTTTGCAGAATATCCTGAAGAGAATTTATATATTAATTGACGGATATTATTCTTAATTTACCGCTATCAATAGATTATCGGGGTAATTGTTATGAGATTAGAATTTACAAGATCTATGTCCAGGTTAAAGAAAAAGTTATTAATATATTTTATTTTAATAGCTATAGTTTCTATATCCGTAAGCGCAGAGATCATACTGGAAGTTAGTTCCAGACGATTTCAGAATAAGATCAGCGATAATTTTTATCTGCAGCTTAAAGGTAAGATCCCGGATAAACAGATCATTGATCTAAAAAAGAGTACGGAACCTGATCTGATATATGCGCCTATCTATAATTTGAGGAACCGAATGCTTCTTTTCCTTCTCGTTGTATCGTTAAGCATAATAGGTTCTTTTTTTATGTTTGCCAAGGACATTATCTCTCCTATGGAAGGCATTGTTGAAGCTACAAAGAAGATCGCAAAGGGAGATCTGACAATGTCGGTGCCCGTAATGTCCGAAGATGAGATCGGCCAGATCGCAAATTTGATCAATGTGATGAACATGAATCTGCAGGATCTGATATTCCAAGTTAAACAGGAAGTAAACAGGTATAAGGAGAAGATATCAATAGTATCGGTAAAAATTGATAATCTCATAAGCGCAGATGTTACCGGTAAGATCATTGAAAGAAAGAAGATGAGGATATCGGATTTTAAAAGAATGCTGGCAATCGGCAGTGAAATTGTAGGATTGCTGGATATTATGACAAATGATCTGTCATCTTTGCAGACTTATATAAATGTATATAAGACTTACACTATTGGCTCCGAGATCTCTCAGGAGGAGATTGAAGAGGCAATGAAAGATTTTCAGACTGAGAAATCATATTAAAGTATCGGGTAAATAATTTATGAGTTTTGAATACTGGTATATGTTCCCTGTTTCGGTGGTTATTGCAATTCTGGCCAACTCGTCAGGTTTTTCAGGAGGAGTTCTCTTCCAGCCCATATATAATCTCCTGATGAATATTCCTATTCAGAATGCCGTTGCAACAGGAATAGCAACGGAAACCGTGGGTATGACCAGCGGCGCAATACGGTATTTGTGGTATAAGATGGTTGAACTGCCAATATGTTTTACAATGATTATGCTGACTATTCCCGGCGTTGTTGCAGGGAATCACGCCCTTCTTGTTGTTAACGGGGATCTTCTTAAGCTGGTTCTGGGGATCATTATGATGGGTATTGCCACAATGCAGCTTGTAAGCGCTTTAAAGAGATCTTTTGGCACAAGAGAGAACATTCCCATAGAGGATATTTACAGGTATATGTGGATCCCTCCCATTGGAGGATTCTTCTCGTCTTCTACAGGAACGGGAATTTGCGAGCTTGCTCAGCCCGTTCTTGAGAAAGGTCTTAATGTTAAAACGAAAAGAGCCAATGCCACTGCAATTCTTGTTGAAGCAACAGCGGACTGGGTCATTACGATATGGAATCTCCATGCGGGTCTCATTATGTGGGAACTTTGGATATTTACAGGTACCGGAGTTATTGTGGGAGGCCAGATAGGTCCCTATCTTTCAAAATATCTGCCTGAAAAGATCATTAAGATATGTTTTTCCATATCAATAATAATTATTGGTATTTTCTATATTGTTAAAGGTATAAAATGGTTAGCCGGTTGATTATTTTATAATGGAATAGTATGGGTATACTCGATTTTTTACAAACGGAGAGCGGGCTGGCGTTTCTTTATTTTATACAGTCGCTGCTCTTTTTTATTATGGTATATATTCTGTCAGCCGAATATATCCGTACACGCAGACATGACCTTGTATATAAACTTGTGGCCTGCGGCAGTATCCTGATAATTAATGTTGCCACAACCTTAATTCATCTGCTGAATATTTTTTACAATATTGTTTTTTCACAGAAGTATTTTCCTCTGATCTTTAATTCTATTTTCTCAATTATAGTGCTGGCCCTTGCAAGAGCGTTTATTTACGATTACGTGGCAAATAAAACAAAATTTGAAAAGATCATTCATGGCGGCATGCTGGGCGCAGTGGTTATGTATATTCTGCTTCAATTATATTGGCTCGGTATTTATGAACCTTCAATGGTTTTTTCCAGATCTTATTTGCAGTTATTTTATGTGCTATTTTTTTTAATTGTGCTCTTTATTTCGATCTATTATCTTTTAAAATACAGAACTTCTTATAAACTTCGTTTAATTATAGCATTTCTGGCAATTGTGACTGCCCAGTTCGTTAATATGTACAGTTCCATATTTCATGAACTGCCTCCCCTTCTCGCTATAGTTAAAGCTTCGGTTCCTTTTTTTGTCCCGTTAATGTTCGGGAGTGTAATTTTTAAAGAGCTGATTGAAAGCGTTGTTACAATGGTGGATCATCTGAATAATGTTCTGGAAATTCAGAGGGAATTATCTTTTGATCTTATGAAACTCGGATCTGAGTTATCCGTAATTTCCGATGATCTTGTTAAGAATTCGCTGAAAGGCTGGCATAAACTCTCTTTTGTTGTGGAGAAGATCTGCAGCCAGGAAGAGGGAACCGACAAATTGCTGAACCTAACGGAAAAGATTGATACGGATATACAGAAAATGCGCCTTCATGTAAATGATATGGATTATAACAATGGTAAAGTCAATATTGACGCTGTGGATTTTGAACCTGACGATGAACAGCAAAGTGTGATTGGATCTATCAAAAAGTTGGAAAATTATACGAATTCGGTATGTGGAACCTATGAAAGGAGAGAGGAGATCAATAAGGATCTGGAAAGATCCATAAAGAGTATTGAAAAGTCATTATTTGAAATAGAAGAAGTATCCGATAAAACTTCTATGCTCGCCTTAAATGCCTCCATAGAAGCAGCAAAAGCAGGACAACAGGGCAGCGGCTTTGCTGTGGTTGCGGAGGAGATAAACAAACTGGCTGAAAGATCGCAGAGGAATTCAGATGAAATAAATAGATCACTGAAAGATATAATTAAAATTGTCAAAACAATTAACAGCTCCGCTTCGGGAATTATAGACAGAACAGGCGAAACGCTGAATGAGATCAGAAAGATATATAACTATTTTATTCACAGCGTAAAGATATCCCGTCTCTATGAATTCATTGTATATCAGAATTCGGAAATTAATAAACTCCATAGTGACAGCGCGTTTCAGGTTGACAGCCAGATAAAAGCCACTGAGAAGTTGATCAGAGATAACAGAATGCATGGGGTTGAGATGAAAAATGCAATAAGTAATCATATCAGGGAAATTGAAGCAATGGCAGGTCTGAGCGATTATTTAAATGAATTGATCAACAATCTCAATAATAAAACAAACATGTTAATTAAAAATGCGAAAAATTTACAGGATTTGACAAAATAGGTCATATTTTTTGATCGTTATACTATGCAAAAGATGAATTTTTTTTAAGGTATGTTTATTAATCTTGACTAATATGACTTTTCAAAATATATTTTTTAAATACAAAGTTATGATCAGGTGGGTACATGAGCGAAATAAAAGAAAGAATGGAATCGGTTTTAAAATTGATCAGTGATATAACCGATACTGCAAGAGAAGTAAACAGAGAGTCGCATACCAGAAAGGATAATACTTCAAAGGGATTGGTTATTATTGATAAATTACTGGATATCAATAAATTACTTGTTAGTGATTTTGAGAATATATTCAATAATCTTAATGAGGCAAATTCGGGTATTGAGAAGATCTCTGCTAAGTTTAAATCCAATATTGAGCTAATTACCGCTATAATCGGTATTATGAATAAGATCAAGTCCATCTTGACTTCCCTTCAGGACAAGATAATGAAACTTCAAAATCTTGTAAGAGAGATAAAAGATGATACGGATGAAATATTTACTTTAGCTTTAAATGCATCCATAGTGTCCAGTAAATATTCTCATACTTCGGGAGTATTTGATATTCTGGCAAATAAGCTTGATGAAATGTCCAATTTTATTAACAGGAATCTTGACAGTATTGTTCAGGTTGTTAAGCCCATTACTGACGGTATTAATAAACTTATGGGTGAGAATACCGTTGTTTTGGAAAATCTTGAGAAGGGGCATAGTAATTTTTTACAGTTCCCGGAGATGCTTCACAAACAAAAAGAATCGATCGGCAAATTGCTTGTGAATGGGGAACTTACAAACAAAAAGATAAAACATCAGAAAAAGATGCTGGAAGATATCACCGAGATGTTTGTGAATATGGATATTGACGCCAATGAAGCTATCACAGGATCCGGAAATGTAATAGTCTCCAGTGAGGAGCTCGGCAGTATCGCAAGGGAAGCCATTACTCTCTTTGACGGAGAAAACGATTATATAGAAAAGATTAAGATCATACATGAACGTTCTGTTTCAATCCGGAATCTTGCCGGTAACGTAAATATTAAATCTAAAAGTCAGCTTGAGTTTTTGCTGAATTGTCTTGATTTCTGCAATTCCATTATTTCCGAATCGGAAGAGCTGAGAGAGATAGCAAAGAATTTTAGTATGCTCAATCTCGATAATAACAAAATGGTAAACTCCATATCGGAAAATATTGCCGATCTGATCACGCAGTTGAATTTGATTGAAAACAGGATAACTGCGTCCAATGAAACGAGTAAAAAATTTAACGACGATTACGGGCAGATAGATAATATAATTGAATTTTTGAAAAATATATTAAAGTCAATGAAGATAATAGGAATGCTCTCCAGAATAGAATCTTCGCGCGATCCGGAAGAATTTCAGGGTTTTATGACCATTTCTGAAAATATAGGAAAACTTCAGGATAAGATACACAACAATATCCCCCTGATAGAGGATAATATAAATCTTACCCATGATTATATAACAGACGTTAATAATTATTTTGAGACCGCTTCTTCCGATTTTTCTAATATTAAAGATATATCAAATGATATTATTGACAGCCTGAAAGAGATATCTCAGATCAGTACCGATTCGAGTAATATCAGTAAAAAGCTAGTCGATAATTCCGGGAATTCCGACGCTGCTCTTGAAGAGCTGAGCGACCTGTTAAATAAACAGAAGAGGATCGTAGAGATCCCCATTAAAGGTTCCGAGAAAAATATTGAACGCGGCAAGAAAATTCAGGAAGCATGCGAATATATTTTAGAGAGTGCCGGCGAGGTTGTTATTAAGCTCGGGGAAGAGAAAGAGATCACGGATGAAAATCCTGAGGATGTTTTCCCGGATGAAGAATTGTCTGAAAATGGAAGTGATAACGGTAGGGTAGATGAGCAAGAGGATCAGTTTGCCAATGATGAAGTTGATAATCGTTATGAAGAGACTGTCCGTATTACCGATGCGCCGGTTGAGAATAGCGGGAGCAAAAATTGACCCAATTGACTGATAAAAGGAGATATATATGGATAAACTTAACATTGAAGTTGAAATCGGGAAAAATGACATTTGTAAGATCAATTTGAATGGCGAAATTACAATATATACTGTGAAAGACTTAAAAGAATCTCTGGTTGATCATATAGACAGGTTTTCGGGAATCCGGATTGACCTTTCCGCTGTTGACAGGATAGATACCGCGGGATTTCAGTTGCTTTTATGCACTATGAGAGAAAATCAGGGAGATGATACAAGAATTCGATTTAATGTCCCGTCTGATGAAGTGAAAAGTATCTTTGAATTTTACAGGTGTGAGCTGAACTGACCGCTTTGTAATTTTACGGATTGCCCTGAAAATATTTGCAGGCTAAAGTATCTGCAGAGAAATTTACTACAGATACTTTAATGATCGCAGTGAAATTAATTTTTATATCTTGATATTTTTGAGATACTTTTGGGATCAAATGTTTTCTTGCCGGTGACAGTAATTACTTCGATCCTGTTCCCCTTCTGTTTAAAAGAGCCGATATATTCTTTTCCGTCTTTTGTTTTAATAATAGATAGAGGACCGTATCTGTTTTTAAGTTCATCAAGTGTTAATTTTTTCGGTCGCTTTACTTCTTCTTTTTTGTCCTCTTTTTCTATTTCTGTTCTTTTTTTCTCGATTTTTATAATATCTTCCTTGAGTTTTTCAGGGATAACTTTGGAGGATATTTCTTTTATTTTAACAGGTTCTTCAGTGGTTTCGATCTTTTTTACTTCAGGCAAAAGTACAATTTTATTAAATTTGACCAGTTCTTCTTTTTCTTCATGAGTTATTTTTTCTACTTTTTCAACGCTCTTTTCTGTGATCGTTATTTTTTTGCCTTCATGAAGAACAATGGTTTTTTTCTCGTCTGCTTTTCCCTCTCTTACCGGAGCTAATCTTATTTTGCCTGTCAGAATTCTGAACCTGCCTTTATTGTTTTCTATATTGACATCAAAGCTTGTGCCTCTTATTCCTGCAATTGCTGTTGGGGTCTTAATTCTGTATCGGATCCCTTTTTTAACTATTTTGTTAAAGGTTGATCCTTTGTTCTGTGTAATCTCTATTTTATCATTTTTATCTTTACCTAATAATAATTCTCCGATTGAAATATCGGTATTACTTCTCACAGTGATAACTGCTGATTGAAGAAATTGTATTACTGCAATTGAGTTTGTACCGGTCTTAATGATGTCATCTTTCTTGATTTTTGTTCCGATAAATGCTTTTTTATTGTTTAATTTTACTTCTCCGCTCAGGAATGTTATTGTGCCGTTAGATTTCGGCGCCTCTTTTTTCGAACAACCGGGTGCAGTTAAGATTGAAAAAAGTAAAATTAATAATAGATTTTTTATTAATCTTTTCATTAAGCTGTATACCTCGTTTTGAATAGTTTTAACTTTAAGATGGGATTATTTTCCATCTTAAGATAATGTTATCGTTTTTATTTTAATAGAGGCAAAAATACAAGCTATTTTTCTTAAGAATATTTACTCAGAGTAAAATTGTCGTTTTCAAAATAAATATTGAAAATAATTATTTAATTGATTTGACATATATTCATTGCAAATAATATTATATATCTTTAGTATGAGTTCGCTAAAAAGAAAAGATCTCCTCGATATTCAGTCAATTTCCGTTGATGAGATTAGATTAATCTGTAATTCTGCAAAATATTTTAAAGAAGTATTCACCAGATCTATTAAGAAGGTGCCGGTTTTACGCGGCAAAACCGTTTGCACAATTTTTTATGAACCGTCGACAAGAACAAGGCTCAGTTTTGATCTTGCAGCCAAAAGGCTCTCAGCTGATCTGATCCATATGAATATTTCCATGTCAAGCGTTGTTAAAGGGGAATCTCTTATTGATACGGTTCACACTCTGGAAGCTATGAAGGCAGATTATATTGTTATTCGGCATGGAGCTTCTCTGGCGCCGCACTTTTTATCAAAAAATATTAAAGCTTCCGTAATAAATGCCGGTGACGGATTTCATTCTCATCCTACACAGGCCTTGCTGGACACTTATTCCATTCTTGAGATGAAAGGTACATTGGAGGGCTTGCATATCGGAATTATTGGCGATATTAAACATTCCCGTGTGGCAAGATCCGATATTGAAGCTTTTAAAAAAATGGGAGCTAAAGTAACAATATGCGGGCCTCCCACACTTGTCCCGGACGAGTTTAAAGGTTTTGGTGTTGATATATCCTACAGTCTTGACGAACTTCTTCCTCAGCTTGATGTGATCAATATGTTAAGAATGCAGAGGGAGAGGCAGAAGGGATCGCTTTTCCCGTCAATAAGGGAATACACAAGGAATTTTTCACTGACCTTGAATCGTTTGAGAAATTCCAAACCGGATATAATTATTATGCATCCGGGGCCTGTTAACCGCGGTATCGAAGTTGAAAATGCAGTTGCAGATCTGCCCAATGCTATTATTAATGAACAGGTGACTAACGGTGTGGCAGTAAGGATGGCTATTTTTTATCTGCTTGCCGGAGGCGTCCCGCTTGAAGAGTTGAACGAGGAATAATTGAATAAATGAGAATTGTAATTAAAAACGGAACTGTAATTGATCCCGCTTCCGGGAAAAATGAAAAGCTTGACCTGTTGATTGAGGATGACAGGATAGAAAGCATTCTGAAAGATATTCCCGTTCAGGATGATGACGGCATTATAGACGCAACAGGCTGTCTCGTTTTGCCCGGGTTAATAGATATGCATGTCCATTTCAGGGAGCCCGGAAGAGAAGATGTGGAAACAATAATCGGAGGATGTAATGTTGCTGCAAAGAGCGGATTTACATCGGTTTGTACAATGCCCAATACGGACCCTGTTATAGATAATCAGGCTCTTGTGAGATTTATAATACTGGAGGCGGAGAAGGGCCCCATTAATGTTTTCCCCATTGCCACTATTACAAAGGGAGCAAAGGGGGAGGAAATATCGGAAATGGGGGAACTGATCAACAGCGGAGCCGTTGCATTTTCAGACGATGGGCTTCCGGTAATGAGTTCAATTCTTATGAGAAGAGCTCTGGAATATTCAAGAATGTTTGATGTGCCTCTTCTGGTACACGCTGAAGACATTGAACTGTCGGATAACGGCATAATGAATGAAGGTTATAATTCAACTAAATTGGGTCTGAAGGGGATTCCCAGGGAAGCGGAAGAAGTTATGATCTCCCGCGATGTTCTTTTAACAAGACTGGGGAAGGGGAAACTTCATATCTGTCATGTCTCATCAGGAGGATCTGTTGATATTATAAAATGGGCAAAAAACGAGGGAATAAATGTAACATGCGAAACTGCGCCTCACTATTTTGCATTAACCGATGATATAATCAGAGAGCACTTTGCCCTTGCGAAGATGAATCCGCCCTTGAGAACCGAAGAGGACAGAAAAAAGATCATTGAAGGATTAAAAGAAGGGATCATCGATGTCATAGCGTCCGACCATGCCCCTCATCTTCAGAATGAAAAGATGCAGGAGATTGAATTTGCCCCCTTTGGTATTATAGGTCTTGAAACAATGGTGCCGTTGATAATCACTTTCCTTGTAAAAGAAAACGGGTTTTCATATATTGAAGCTTTCAAGAAAGTAACGGTTAATCCTTCCGAGATCTTAAAAATTGACAAGGGACGCCTCGAAGCCGGCAGGGCCGCAGACATAACAATTATCAATCCCGATAAAAGAGTCCTTATTGATGAGGATTTTTTATTATCAAAAAGCAAAAATTCTCCCTTTATCGGACAGA
>JAJRXZ010000044.1 GCA_024276015.1 Spirochaetota bacterium
AGTTACACTATCCGGCCAGTTTAAGAAACTAAAAGTAAAGCCCCATCTGATTATTGCAACGGACATGATGGACCTTACTGTTTTTTTGTCTCTCACTATGACAGAACTTTTGAAGAAATGGCCGCATCATAGTTAAACAAAAAATAAAATAATCTCAAATCTTTTTAAGCTAATTTATTTTTTCGGGAAGATAGACTGTAAAGGTGCTGCCTTTATTCTCTTCGCTTATAACATCCATAAATCCGTTGTGGGCTTCAATGATCTCTTTTACTATAGGCAGACCCAGGCCGGTTCCCATAATATGACGGGTCTCTTTATTTTTAACCCGAAAAAACCTGTCAAATAAAAAGGGCATATCTTTTTCACCGATCCCAAGCCCATGGTCGGTTACGGATATTTTCAAATAGTCTTTTTCACGCCTGCAGTCTACAATAATCTCATCTTTATCTCTTGTATATTTAACTGCGTTGCTCAGCAGGTTGGAAAAGACATCTCTCATTCCCTGACTGTCTGCGTTTATTACCGGAAGTTCTTCAGCAAAGTTTGTAATGATTTTAACGGATTTTTTTTCGGCCTGAGGTTTAATTAAATCAATCACGTCGTTTATGATCTCTTCAATATTGAGCGGAACAAGTTTCTGAATTGCCAACCCCGATTCGAACTTGGATATGTTCAGCAGGTCTGATACAAGCTCCAGCAATCCTTCCCCCCAGAGCCTGGCTCTTTCAATCATATTCCTCTGGTCTTCTTCCAGTTCTCCCACCACTCCGCTCTGCAGTGTCATAAGAAGCTGGTTTATGGTTGCTGCCGGCGTTTTCAGCTCGTGAGTCACTTTTGCAATGAAGTCCGATTTCATTTTGTCAATGGATTTCTGTGCGCTGATATCCTGCAGAACCGCCACTGCCCCGATTACATTGCCGTCGTCCATTTTTACCGGAGAAACATGAGCCATAAGCGGAATTGAGTTTTCATTTTCGATCTCCGCGGCCAGCCTTTTTTCTTCTCCGGGATTATGTTCAAGCACATCATATAACATTGCTGAGAGTTCGTCGGAATTTATGCACCTTTCAATCTCCCTGCCAATTGATTCGCTGCCCGAAATGTTAAGGAGCTTACCTGCCATGGGATTTAAGAGCGCTATTTTTTTTTCTTCATCAACAACAAGAACGCCGTTGGGCATACAGTCAAGAATTGTCTTGATTTTGCTCTTTTCCATAGCAATGGCCTTCAGGCCTTTTTCCTGCTCTCTGCGCAGAAATTCCCTTTCGGCTATGAGGGCTTTATTTTCCAGAACCTTTTTTACAACCATCCGCAGCTGATCGGGCGTAAAGGGTTTTGAAATATAATCAAAGGCCCCTTTTTTCATTGCTTCCACCGCAGTGTCAATTGTGGCGTAACCGGTTATTACAATTATATAAATGTTAGGAGAAACATTCTTGACTTCAGACAAAACATCAAGGCCGCTCATTCCGGGCATCATTAGATCCAGCAGTATTATGTCGAAATTCTCTGACCTGACTTTTTCAAGCCCCTCATGTCCGTTTTCAGCAGTATCAACACTCCATCCTTCTTTAGTAAGGATCTTTATACAGCCGTCCCTGATAACCGCTTCATCATCAATGACTAAAATGTCAATTTCAGAGATCACTGTGAAATTATTCCATAATTCAGAAATATATATGTACAGTCCAAAACTAATCTACTTGCTCAGCTGATTTTTAACGCTTTTTAGAATTTCGTCCGGTTCCACAGGTTTATCAAGATAATCATCCGCTTCGGTTTCCATACCCATTCGCGGCGTGTATTCCGTATCTGAGATATGCGATGCAACAGCGGTGAGAAGTATTATCGGGATCATTTTATATTCATTGTCTGCTTTTAGTTCGGCACACATTTTGTATCCGTCCTTTTCCGGCATCATAACGTCAAGAACAATACAGTCGGGCCTTTCGGATTTGGCTTTCTCAAGACCTTCTACTCCGTCGTATGCTACAATTACTTCATAGCCTCCCTTTTTTTCCAGAACAAGTTTTGTAGCTTCAACAAAGTCCGGGTTATCGTCTACCAATAGAATTCTTGCTTTATCAGACATTGTAATCCTCCTTGAAATAGTATCACATTCTATATGTTATTATACAACAGGTCTTGGCAAGAGACCAGCTTTTTCGGCAATTTCATGCACTTTTTCTTCCCATTCAATTGCCATAATATGAATTCCTCTCACTCCTTCGATCTTCTTTAATCTTTCAATTGTTTCAACGCATATTTTAATCCCCTCCTCTGCCCGTTTTTCCTTGTCAACGCTTTTAAGGCGTTCAATCATTTCATCGGGGACATCCATGCCGGGAACCATCTTTTTCATATAGTTGGCCATTCCTATTGATTTAAACGGAGTAACCCCTGCAAGTATATGTACTTTTTCGTGAAGCCCTCTTCCCCTGATACCCTCCATCCATTTTTCAAATCTGTCCAAATTATAAATGCACTGTGTCTGGATAAACTGTACGCCTGCATTGATCTTTTTTGCAAGCCTGGGCACCCTTATCTCAAATGGATCTGCAAATGGATTTGCAGCAGCGCCGATGAACATAGCCGGTTTGCCCTGAATTTCGTCTCCCCCTATAAATCTGCCCTGGTCCCTCATAAGTTTCAGCGTTTGAATGAGCTGTACCGAGTCTATATCATAAACATTTTTCCCGCTTGAATGGTCGCCGAACTTCTGATGATCCCCTGAAAGGCACAAAATATTGTTAACTCCAAGAGCTGCAGCTCCAAGAATATCGCTCTGAATTGCAATACGATTTCTGTCCCTTGTTACCATCTGCATGATGGGCTCCATTCCCATCTGTTTTAAAATAATGCATGCTGATATGCTCGACATCCTTACAACGGACGTTTGGTTGTCTGTGACGTTAACCGCATCAACGGCATCTTTGAGAAGCGCTCCCTTCTTTCTGATTATATCGGCATCGGCTCCTCTCGGAGGACCGCATTCCGATGTTACAACGAATTCGCCTTTTTCGAGAAGCTTCTCAAGTTTGCTTTCGGTTTTCATAGTTTGAGATCCTCCCTTTCAATCCTTCTGGGCCCTCCGTCACGGCTCGTTGACCAGTCCTTTATATCTTCCACTTCTTCAAATCTCTCCATTAGATCAAGTTCCATTAATCTCTCATATATTATCTGCCATGCGCAGTCAATTTCACTGTCAATTTCACATTTACCATCGGATGAACCTCCGCAGGGTCCGTTCAAAAGGCTTTTTGAGCATCTTGTAATGGGGCATATCCCCCCTGTCCTTTCCAGCATACAGTTTCCGCAGGACTGGCATCTCTCGGACCAGATGCCCTGCTTTTCAGTTACTCCGATGAAGTTTGTATTTATAGCAGGGTAAAGAGGGATCTTTTTATACATCTCGGCAAGGAACTGCACCCCTGCGCCGCAGGCAAGGGATAAAACGGCTTCATATTCATCAATATAGTTTCTCATCTGCTCCAGGTATTCGGTATCGCACTGTCTTTCCAGAGTTGTTTCAAAAATCTCAATGGGCGCCTTATCCTTTTCTCTTGCCAGTCTGATCGTGGATGAAAGTATTTCCACTTCTTTCTGTCCTCCGGCAGAACAGACAGTTACACAGCCTCTGCATCCGGCTACAATTATCTTTTTGTGTTTTAATATCATCTCCAGTATTTCATTTATCGGTTTGCCTTCTCCAATGATCATTTTCATCCTCCCTTATGAATTTGAGTTAATTGATACGGTTTCCTGATTGTCGGATCCAATGTTTTTCTTACTGATGGGACTGGGGCCCAGATTCTTTATTCTCTCAGTCATCTCTTCGGCTATCTTAACAAATTTTGTCCCTTCGCCTGCTGAAAGATTGAACATTTCAATTCTTTCGCTTTCCAATCCGATCTGCTTAAATATCTCCTTAACCCTGTTAACCCGTTTTCTTGCCCTTAAATTTCCCGCTACAAAGTGGCAATTGCCCTCTTCACACCCCACAACGTAAACTCCGTCTGCACCGGTTTCAAAGGTTTTCAGCAGATAAATGAGATCCACCTTGCCTGTGCAGGGTACTTTTATGATCCTTATGCTTGCCGGGTACTGAGCTCTCATTGAACCTGCCAGGTCCGCAGCCGAGTAACCTCAGTAACTGCAGCAAAATGCAATAATTATCGGTTCGAAATTTCCCATTAGTTTGCCTCTTTTACAATTTTTTCACATTTTGCAAGGATCTGCTCGTCTCTGTAGTGCTGCAATTCAATAGCTTTCCCGGGACATTCGCTTACACATGTGCCGCATCCCTGACACAGAACAGGTTTGATCTCTGCAGAGCCCTCGTCGTTTATAAAAGGTATCCCAAAGGGGCAGGCCCTGACACATGTGAGGCAGACTGCACATTTTTCAGGTTCAACCGCTGCCACTATGCTTTCCGCAATGA
>JAJRXZ010000045.1 GCA_024276015.1 Spirochaetota bacterium
AGATGCTCTGGGTGGCTTTTTTCTTTGATGCCGGTTCTCTCTGGACAGACGGTTTCTGGGAAAAGCAGTTGACTCAGGAGAAGAGATCCGTGGTGGACGAGGACAAGGAAAAGGGGCTTCTGTACGATATAAGAGATATATTCAGTGACAGGGTGCATTTAATGTCATATTTCAGATATTCCTACGGATTCGGTTTCAGAATACAGATACCAATGATGCCCCTGAGATTCTGGTTCGGCAGAAAGATGATTTACGATGACGGTTCATTTAAGGAGATCAGCAACTTTACATTTCAATTCGCAATTGGAGATATGAGGTTTTAATTGAGATTAAAAGCATTCTTCATTATGTCGGTTTTTGTTATTTTTTTTATTAGCTGTGTTTCCTATAATAAAAAAAATACGCATGAAAGCAGGGAAACCGTTGTAATCCGTTATATGAGCCTGGAGACTGTGTATAACAGAGCATTATCCGCAGATGAAAAAGCTTCGGATTTAATAAATACCGAAAAAGCTTTGTCAGTATCGATAAGCGACCTTGAAAAAAGAATCCTGATTGATGAAAAAGAAAGGGTGAAGTTGATCAGTGAACTGAATATGAAGCGGAATGAATTGAAAAAAGTAAATAAGAAGATCGCTTTAATAAAATCCGCTATTTACAAACGGATAAATAATGCTGTAAAAAGAGCTGCCCGTAATATAGGGGCGGATTTTATTCTGAACATTGGCGATGAAGTTCTCTATTCAAAAAAGGAATATGATATTACAGAAGATATCATCAGGGAGATGATCAATCAATCTAAAAGATCGGCTCCGGTGTCAAGATAAGCTGAAAACCATGGTTTGATTTTTTTTAAACCCTGCAGAGACCCGCTGCAGTGCGAGGGCTGAGATTTAAATTATCACTGTAATTAAAAAAGTTGACATTATTTTAGTAATTATCAAAACTTGATTTGAATTTTTTTTTGGAGGATAAAATTGTTAAATCTAATTGCAATTGCATTTGCTCAAACACAGGAAGGCGGCGGTGCGCCGGATGCTCCTTTGGGGGGACTGGGAGGAATGATCCCTATTGTTTTAATGATCATAATCTTTTATTTTCTGCTGATCCGGCCTCAACAGAAGAAAGAGAAAGAAAGAAAACAGATGATAAATGAAATAAAAGAGGGGGATAAAGTATTAACAGTTGGCGGAATATACGGTATTGTATCGGGTATAAAAGACGATAATACGATCATATTAAAAATCGCAAATAATACCAAAGTTGAATTTGCAAGAAGTTCCATTCAAAATAAGGTAACTTAATTATTAATGAACAAAAATCCGGTTATTGCTTTAACTTTGATGCTTTTGTTTGTTATTCCTGGAAAGTTTTCACAGGGACAGGAGAAGAAGGCGGAAGGAACAACGAAAAAGGGCGAAAGCTCTGTTGTCAAAAAGATTGAAACCGGAAAGAAACCGGATACTTCACCTGAAAAGAAATATTTAAAGAAGAATAATAAAGTCGAAGCTGAAGGGACAGATAAAGTAAAACCGGAAAGTATGATCCCCAAAAAGAGAGCGCTTTTTAAAAAAACCGGAAAAGTTGCCGGTATCAAGAGTATAACAAATCCAAAGAAACCGGAAAGAATTGAGGGCATTTTACTCTTTATTAAAGAGGGCTCCTATAAGTATAAAAGAATCCCGGGCTATAAAACAGAAGAGAAGACGGCGCAAATTGTAACTGAAGAAAAAGATGAAAAGATCATAAAAATTCCCGATCGGATAGAAGTTGATGAAATAGAAAAGGAAGGCCTTTTCGGGATGAGTAAAGAGAAGACCGATCTTTTAGTTAAGGGCGGCTTTATTTTTTTGATTTCTTTAATATTTATATTGTATAAAATCAGGTCCAGGAGATCGAGCCATAAAGTGTTGAGGCGCTTCCCGAATAAATAAACAGAACAGAGGATATTAAATGACAAAAGGAATGATATATAAGCTGATTTATATACTTGCTATAATCGGTATTTCTGTAATGCTGATCCTGCCCACTGTTGGTGAGAAAAGAATGGAGATTTCATTTTATCAGAATGCCCGGCCCGAAGATATTGCTGCAGTTAAAAAGAGGTTTGCAGGGGCTGATTATATTGTCAGTGAAAAGGGCAAGAAGATCCTGATACGGGGGAGAAATATTACAGACGCCGTTATGAATGAAGTTAAAATTTTCAAAGGTGTTAAAGATGTTAAGATCCTGAAACACTGGGTTGAAGAGAAATTGCTGGCAAAGAAGATTAATCTGGGCCTTGACTTGCAGGGAGGTATGCATCTGGTTTTAAGGGCCGATTTTGACGGAATGCAGAAAAAGCTTAAAAGAGAATTAACAGAAAAGGATAAAAATGAGATCACTCAACAGGCTCTTGAGTTATTAAGAAACAGAGTTGATAAGTTTGGCGTTTCTGAACCGTCCATCAGGCCAAGAGGGGTTGAAGCCATCGAAATACAGCTTCCCGGCGTTAAAGATCCGAAAAAAGTCAAAGAGGCTATCGGGAAGACAGGAAGGCTGGAGTACAGGTTCGTTGACGAAAAATATACGGCAGAAGCAAAAAACTGGCTCGCTAATAATTATAAAGAGAAAGATTTTCCTCTTGCCTGGTCCGACCAGAAAAAGCTGCTTTCGCAAATTGCAGAGGGGATAGATCTTCCCGATTCGCTGGAAGTCCTCTTTTTCTATGACAGAAATAAGGACAGCAAAAAGGTTTTCCCGTCTGCTCCGATGGTGCTTCAAAGAGAGACTGCTTTAACAGGTACGGATATACAGGAAGCCGCTGTTGACAGAGACCAGTATGGCCGGATTGTTGTAAGATTTAAGACCACTGCCGAAGGGGCTTCCAAACTGGCAAAAGCAACAGCCGAAGAAAACCGCGGCAAAAGGCTTGCCATTGTACTTGACAACAAGGTACGGAATGCTCCCAGTATAAATGAACCCATAGGAACCGGAAGCGGCAACATCAGCGGAGGATTTACCTATGATGAAGCTCTTATCCTTGCAAGGATCATCAAGGAGGGAGCATTGCCGGTTGATCTTGAGATCATTGAAGAGAGGACTGTGGGACCCTCGCTGGGACAGGATTCAATCGAATCGGGTATTAATGCAATACTGATCGGTCTGGCAGGAGTTATGCTTTTTATGTTATTCTATTATAAACTGGCAGGTTTGATCGCCGATATAGGATTAATTCTGAATATGATCTTTATGCTGGCCCTATTATCCCTCCTGGGATTTACCTTAACTCTTCCGGGCATTGCGGCATTTATTTTAACCGTTGGTATGGCTGTTGACGCCAATGTGATCATTTATGAAAGGATAAAAGAAGAGATAAGAAACGGCAAATCGGTCCGTATGTCGGTTGTGTCGGGATTTGATAAAGCTTTCTGGACAATTGTTGATGCCAACTTAACGACAATTATTGCTGCATTTATTCTCTCCCAGTTCGGTACGGGCCCCATAAAAGGTTTTGCCGTTACGTTATTTATCGGTATACTCTGCAGTATGTTTGTTGCGTTATACATTACAAGATTTATTTATGAGATAATATCACTGAATAAGAAGATAAAGAAATTAAGCATATAAGGAGTATCACTTTGAAGCGGGTTATAGAATTTTTAAAATACAGATATATTGCAGTGGGATTGTCGTTTCTGATGTTTGCGGCTTTTACAGCCGGGACAGTAGTTAAGGGCGGCCTGAATTTCGGTATCGATTTTGCCGGAGGTGTCAAGATAATTGCAAAGTTTGACCAAGGCGTAAATGAATCGTCAATCAGAAAGATGCTCAGCGGTTTTAATCCGGTTGTTCAGCAGATAGGGAGCGCTGAAGAAAACGAATATATTGTATCCACAAAGCTTTCATCGAAAGAAGGTTCTTCAAAACAGAGTCTGGATGCGGTAAAGAAGATTTTAGCTGAAAATTTTAAAAATGTAAAATTCATGAGCGAAGAGAACGTAGGCCCGGCCATCGGCGATTTTCTGAAAAAGTCGGCCATTAAGCTCTTTGCTATCGCAATAGTTCTTATGCTGGTATATCTTTCTTTCAGGTTTGAGTTTAAGTATTCTATCGGAGCTCTGGTCGCTCTGATCCATGATATAGGGCTGACTATTGTTTTTTGCGGTCTGGCAGGCGTTGAGATCAACATTCCTGTTGTGGCTGCGGTGCTGACAATTTTCGGATATTCAATTAACGATACAATTGTTATCTTTGACAGGATCAGAGAGAATATTCAGATAAAAACAAAACAGACATTCTTTGACGTTATTAATAAGTCCATAACGCAATCCTTATCAAGAACATTGCTGACATCACTGACAACGCTTTTTTCTGTTCTTGCTCTATATTTCCTCGGAGGAGATGTTCTGAATGATTTTGCTCTTGTTCTTTTGTTCGGAGTTGTCGTGGGAACGTATTCCTCTGTCTATGTTGCATCGCCGGTATTACTGGGATGGGAAAAGATATTGTCAAGAAAATAAATTTGTTTTCTATAATAGATCTATCGGTTTATCAGGAATTTTAATTACCGGACAATATTACTTTGAAGCAGATAATTATTATTGCTGTTATCATTCTCCCCTTAAAATTATATCCTGTTGAAAATACCTTTAAGGGTCACAGCGAATTTTCCGCAAAGAATATTCTCGGTTTTACAAATCATCTGATCAATAAAAAGGAATACTACAGAGCCTATGTTGAATTGATGAGACTCAAGTCCTATTATCCCCGTTATATTTCCGATGAGGAGTATTCTGTTACGGAGGATTATCTTCTGTTTCAGGGGAAACAGTTTGATAGGATCCGGGAGAAACCGCTTTTGCCGCGCAGTACAATTGCCTGGAATGCAGGGTTGATCTTTAGAATGGACTCCTTTTTTCAGGATATGAATTTTGCAGAACCGCTATCGTTTATGTCATCCTGGAAATGGGGCAGCAATGCCGTGCCGGATGATCTTTTATATAAAAGAAAAATTTTTTCATATATTATGATGAGAAAAAGCGGCGAACTTAAAAAGATATTTGCTGAAAACATAAAAAAAAGATACAGCAAGTATTTTGAACTGGTTAACTATTCTGATGATGTATATTCAAAATTAAAGGTGCCGGCAGCAGCGGCAGCTCTCGGAATAATTCCAGGCATGGGATACATGTACGCGGGAGAAAGCGGGACAGGTATTGTTGCTGTGATCGTAGTTGCAGTAAACGCGGCTCTTACATATTATGCATTCAGAACCGATAACAGAGCTATCGGATTATTTATCGGTTCCATAGGGACCTTTTTTTATGGCGGCAATATTCTGGGAGGTTATTTGGCTGCTAAGAAATATAATAGAAGTACCATTGAATATATGCTGGAAAATCTTGGCAGGAAATTTGAATTCGAAAAGGACAGAGACTACTTATATATGAAATATGGAACAGGCAGATATGTGGGAAAAGAATAAATTCATGGAAATGGCATTAAAGATAGCCTTTGACAATATGGGGAATACATCTCCAAATCCTTCTGTGGGCGCTGTTATAGTTAAAAATGGAAATATAATTTCAACAGGAGCCACATTGCCCTTGGGTTCAGATCATGCAGAGATTGTTGCTCTTAAAGGAGCTGCGGGATCTGAAACAGGTTATGGGAAAAAATTAAATGATGCAGAGATGTTTGTTACTCTGGAGCCCTGCAGCCACTATGGCAGAACGCCGCCCTGTATTGATGCAATGATCGATTCGGGGATCAGGCGGGTATATATCCCCATCCTTGACCCGAATCCTGCAGTTACATCTAGAGGAGTAAAGGGTTTGCGCAAAGCAGGGATTGATGTTGTGATGATGAATGAATTTGCAGATAAAGCTGCGGATCTGATAAGGCCCTTTGCAAAGCTTATTAATAAAAACAGACCTTTCATAATAAATAAAAGTGCGGTAACTCTTGACGGCAGGATCGCCACAAAAAGAGGCGATTCCAAATGGATATCTTCGGACTGTTCAAGGTATCTTACGCACAAACTGAGAGCAAAAGTTGACGCAGTAATTATAGGCAGAAATACTTTTGTTAAAGATAACCCCTCTTTAAATGTTCGGATTGATTCCTTTGACAGATCTGTGAAAGAATATTTTATAAATGACAGGATACGGTTTCTTGGGAGGAAGAACTTTTTTTTAGAAAGTCTGATAAACGCTGAGCTTAAAGATTTCCGTGATCCCCTGAGAATTGTTATAGGGATTCCCGATGAAATTGATTTTGATTACAATCTTTTTTCCGATCGGAATTACATCCTTTTTGCAGAGGAAAAGCAGTTCAGCAGACTGAAAAAAGATGACAGAGATAAATTAAATGTGATAATCCTGAAAGGGGAAACTCCGCGGGAAGAAATCGATTTTGTACTGAATGAGCTGAAAAAGAGAAATATAATGCTTGCGCTGCTTGAAGGCGGCGGAGGTATTTCAGGCCGGTTTCTTGATGCAGGTGAAATAGACCAGTTTTTATATTTTATTTCGCCCCGGGTTCTCGGCGAAGGGATTCCACCCCTGAAGGCAGCCGGCTGCGATATGGTTTCCCAATCATTGAAACTGCACGATATTTCTGCAGCAATGATCGGGGATGATCTTCTATACTGCGCTTATTCCCGCTCCTATGAAATAGAGGACGCCTCTTATTTGTGAAGAAAATTACCCAATTTAAACAAACCGGTTGAAATAGCTTTTCAGTTGAAATTGATTTTCACCATGAGGCCGCTGTAATGGCCAATAAGAGGAATAAGCGCATATCTGCCGCTGTTTCTGCTGTGGGCAACGGGTATAATATAACCTATTGCCGCGCCTGTCAGCGCTCCGGCGGCAATGTCTGACGGGAAATGCATGCCGCTCCTGTATCTCATATAGGCTACAGTACCGGCAATGGCAAGCGTTGAACCCCATACGATATATCTGTAATTTGACAGGGGATTTGTATCGGAAAATATTTTTGAAACGAACACTGCCGAATAAAATGAATGGGATGTATGTCCCGAATAGAATGAACGTACCGCGTCGTTCCCTTTTTCTGATTTTTCTTCCGGAGATAGCGATTTGTTGTATAAATAGGGCCTTTTACGATTTGCCAGACCTTTGCTTATACCGGTTAATCCGTCGTTTAACACCCATCCTTCAAGATACATAATATATGTAGTGAAGATATTATATCTTATTCTCTCTTGAAGGATGAGAAATGCCGGCGACATTTCAAGTATTGCAAGTCCAATATCACTTGTTAGCCGGGCTTTGGGAGACCATAGATCTGCCGCAGGTCTGTCAAAGGGGTTTATATCATTTTTGTCGAGCATTGATATTTCATCATAATTGGGTTTATGCTGATCCTTCTTTAGAAGGAATCCCCAGGATTCAAGGGAAAGTCCTGCTGTTAATAATAGTCCTTCTTTCAGTGTTGACAATTCATAGGGGAAGTTGCTCTTCTGTGCATAAAGAGAGGCCGGAATACAAAAAGAGAACAGTACAAGATTTGTCAGAGATATTTTCAGTTTAAGATTTTTTATCATTATTATATTATAGGCTGTTCCGGATTTGGATTTGTGGGAAATATGGTTAAAAATATTATTTTGTCAAGGCCTTTAACTTCTTCTTGAAAGACCGAATCCTGAGAACGTTTATTCTATACAAAAAAACATTGACTCATTGGGGATGATTGTTAAAATAATTCGATTGACAATAATATAGCGGAAGTATTGTCGGGGGCATTATTGATGTTTACAGGGTTAATTGAAGAAAGAGGTTCTGTTAAAAAGAGCAGCCGCAATAGCGACGGGATTGTCCTTGATATTTATTCCAGCATTGTGATCAAAGATGCTGAAATCGGGGATTCCATAGCAATTAATGGAGCATGTCAGACAATTACCGGTCTGGCAGCCGATTATTTTACTGTTTTTGTATCCGGAGTAACAGCTTCCCTTACTACGTTGGGCCGATTTAAACCGGGAAGAGAGGTAAACCTTGAAAGAGCAATGCGGCCTCTGTCACGGTTCGGAGGGCATATTGTACAGGGTCATGTTGACGGGAAGGGAAAAATTGTCAATATCCGAAAAGATAGAAGCGGTATTGAATTTGAGATAGATGTAACGAAGGATATTCACAAATACATTGTGGAAAGGGGCTCGGTAACTGTTGACGGGATCTCATTGACAGTGGTAAAATTAACTGAAAGCGGTTTTATAATCTATATTATACCTGAAACAATAAAGAAAACGATTATAGGACAATGGGCGGCCGGAGACTATGTTAACATTGAAGTTGATATTCTTGCTAAATATGTTGAAAGGATGTTACTGCTGAAAGAGGGGATAAACAGCGGGGTGAAAACTTCCCTTAAAGAGAAACTGCTTGAAGAGGGATTTATTTAAGTTATAGATCAAATATTTCTTTTATGTTGATCAATTCGGGTTTTACAGGGATATCTATTTTCTCCCCCTTTCTATATGAAGAGTAATAGAGAGCATGTATTGTTTCCAGGGACCTGTATCCGTCAATTCCCGAAGATGTGATCTTTTGGCTCTTGCCTGTTAAGAGATTTCTGGCTTCTCTGTACATATTCCTGAAACAGTTTCCCTTTTTAAAAACCGGAAAAGGTCTCTGTTCCAGGTCTTTGAATCCCGTATACAATTTTGATTTCCGATTAAAAAAAATTTTTTCATATCCGTTGCCGATAACAATTTTGCCCTTGGTACCTGATATTATCAATTCAAAAACAAAGTATTCTCTGCCTCCTCCTGCTTCAAGAAAGATGTCAATATCGGATACGGTTTTAATCCATCCTGCGGCTCTGTCTTCGTATCCGCTTTTTCTGTTAAATCTTTGAAATTCTCCTCTAACTGATGCCATATCCCCAAGGAAGAAACGAAGTATGTCGATAATATGCGTTCCGTCGTGAAGTAAAGGCCCGCCGCCTTCGCCGATTGGGGAATCGCCCCTGTATGATCCTGTCAGCATCGACGCATACACGGTTTTAATGTTGCCGAGTTTTCCTCCTGTTACGATCTCTTTTGTTTTTATGTAACGGCTGTCATATCTTCTTTCATGGCTTACAATTATTTTGACATTGTTTTTACTGCATAACCGGATCAATTTCTCTGCTGCTGTAAGGTTATGCGTTATAGGCTTTTCAAGAATTATTACTTTTACTCCCTTTTTTGCGCATGCTGCTGCAATCTCTCCATGTGATTCTGTCCAGGTTGAAATGATTGCCATGTGAAGTTTCACATTGTTAAGCAGTTCTTTGTAGTCGGAAAAGAGCCGGTCTTTACTGATTGATGCTTTCTGGGAAAATTTCATCAGCCTGCTGCTGTTGATGTCGCATGCATAGTTTATCTTAAGTCCGGCAGAAAGGGCTCCTCCGAAGTGTGTGCACGGTTTATATCTGAGCGGGTCATTCTCAAGAAGAAAACCGATCCTGCCGCATCCTATTAGGGCAATATTCATTTGCTGCATTTTCTTTTAGGGGTTACAGTAACTGGAGATACTCTTTGATCTCAAAATCGGTTATATAAGAATTGAACTTTTTCAATTCAAATAATTTGTTTTCAATAAATTTGTCCAGAATATAATCTCCCAGAGCCTCTTTCATGAGTTTGCTCTTTTCTAAATTTTTTACCGCTTCATATAATTGAGTGGGAAGAGGTTTGTATTTTTTTGTCTTTCTGATAATTGTTTTCATATCGTCTTCATAGTTAAGCGGCTCTGTTAATGGGTACTCTTCTTCAATGCCTTTAAGACCCGCTGCAAGAATTGCAGAAAATACAAGATAGGGATTGCATGCGGGATCGGGGTTTCTCAACTCTATCCTCATCGAACCCGGTTTGTCAATTCTGCATTGAGGGATCCGGATCAGAGCCGAAGGGCTGTTGCTGCTCCAGGCCGTATAAGTGGGGGACTCAAATCCTGCGACAAGTCTTTTATAAGAGTTGATCCACTGGTTTGTAATGGCGAAGAATTCATTGCAGTGTGTAAGCAGTCCTGCAATAAAATGTTCGCCCTGTTTTGAGAGTAAATACCTGTTGTCTTTATCAAAAAACATATTATCTTCGCCTTTAAAAAGCGACTGGTGTATATGAAGTCCCGAACCGTTCTGATTGGCAAGAGGTTTCGGCATAAATGAAGCATATATGTTATTTATCTGACCGATCTCTTTGGCAATTAATTTAAATGTCATTATGTTATCAGCGGTTCTCAGGGCATCTTCATGTCTGAGGTCTATTTCATGCTGGCTGTGTGAAACTTCGTGGTGAGATGAAATAACGTCAATGTCCATCTTTTCCAGAAAGAGAACGGTTTGCCTTCGAAAATCGGTTGCTACGTCAAGAGGGGTCAGATCAAAATATCCTCCCTGGTCAAGAATATCCGGTTTTTCGGAGTTTTTAAAGAAAAAGAATTCTATTTCAGGGCCCGTATAAAAGGTGAAGCCCTTTTCATTGGCTTTTTGAAGAGTCCTTTTAAGGATATAGCGCGGGTCGCCCTCAAAGGGTTTTTTGTCAATCAGGCGGATGTCGCAGAACATTCTTGCTACGGAATTCTCTTTGGGTCTCCAAGGAAGTACCTGAAATGTGGAAGCGTCTGGCATGGCCGTCATTTCCTGCTCATCGGACCTTACAAAACCATGAAGAGTTGAACCGTCAAATCTTACTCCTTCAGTTAGAGCGTCTTCAAGCTCGTTTATTGTTATTGAAAAGCTCTTTAAGAAACCGAGAATGTCTGTAAACCAGAGTCTTATAAATTTAACCTTGTTGTCATGAGCATGTTTTAAAATGTAATCTATATCCTGTGTCATAATTACTACTCTTAATATTTCAATTATTTTTACCAGCTAATTAATATTAAAACGGAAAAAATTGCTAAAATAAGAAAAAGCAGGATCAGCATTATGAGGGTACTTTTTGAAAAAATAGGTTCTTTAATATAATTATCATTGTCCAGAGTTTCGATAGATTCTTCGGATATTTTATTCTTCGTTTTAACCGGTTTATCTACAGCCGGGTCGAATACGCGTACCTTTACCTGTTTTTCATTCTCGTAGGATCTGCAATATACACCGGGTATGAGTTTTGTCAGTATTTCGATGGGATCTTTCCTGTCTGTTCCGGTTTTTATGTCGATCACTTCGGCAGGACACGGCAATATCCGATTATCTTTTTTCAGGTCAAGATCGTCAATGTAGTAATTTGATTGAACGGTATCCGATTTTAGCCTTACCATTATAATATCGCCGATCTTCAGATCATAAATAGGTTTTCCTTTAACCGGCGCAAGTATAATATCGGCAGGCAGTATGGTGATTTTTTTTGCATCCGGCTTTTCATGAGCTGATGTTTTATTGTCAGTCGATTCTTTCGGTTTGCTTCTGTTCTCCTTTACCTTCAAATAATCTTCAACAGGGACTTCCTGTATAACGGTTTCAAGCGTTAGATCTTTAACATGCAGGATCTGGTTGATCCTGTCATATAATATGGTTTCGAGGTTTTTATAATCGTAGTTGTATATATGATCATACAACTGATATAGTAATTTAGGATCATCCGGGATTGTGGATATGTGATGTGTCAGAGACGCTGTGAGATTGTTGTTGAACTGCCCCTTCCACTTTAAATCGGTTAAAAATTCTTCGAACTTGTCCCACTCCTCCTTTAACTCTCTGTTATAAATATCGGAATATGTGGACACAATAATATTATATGTATCTATTTCCTTATATGAATTAAAAATTATTATAAATTGACCGTAAATTTCAGCGGGAGCAGATCTGAAGCGTCCTTTTATAATATGCACATTGTCATCTGACAGATTATTTTCTTCAGTGGTCATTTTTTTATCCGGATATTAGAATAATTGTTCAAAATTTGACAGTTTAGATAGGTTTAGTTGAAGAATGGATTTGTGTCAATTAAAAATATTCGGTTTGAATTTAAAATTAATTAATAAAAAAAAATTATTTATTTACAAAATATAATTACGATAATTAAAATAGCGGGAATTTATTTAATTGAAAGAATATCTTTTTTTATGTAAATTATTTAATAGATATTATTGTTCTATTTGCAAAAATAACTGTAAAGGTTGTCATTTAATGAAGATAATTAAGTCAATGCTTAACTGCTTTAGCGCAGCAATTTTACTGCTTGTTGTATCCTCTATGCCTGCAAATTCTTTTACCGATCAGGTTACAACAGAGAGATTGTTAAAAGAGAATAAGCATTTTATTGATTTTATTAATATTACAATAACAAATTTTGGGAATAAAAAAATTGATGATTTTAAAAGGATTTATGAAAAACACTTTAATGCGGAAGTGGCTTTCCTGCAGTCCGATTACTCAAGAGCATATAAGCGGATATATGCATCTCAAAAAGATATGGTGAAGCTGTATGAAGACCTTTTGAAAGATCATTATCTTGAGGATTCAAAGAGTATCCTTGATAAACTTGCTCCTGAAATTATACGGTCTAAAAATGCCAGAGCCAAACTCTATTTAACTCTGGGGTATAGAGACAGAACAGTTGGATGGACACACTTTACAGTGGGAGAAGCTACAAATCCGAAACAGTACTCAAAAAAGCTTTATAAGTATGAAAAAGCGATAAAAATGTCAAGAAGGGCAAAAAAGTACGGTTTTTTAGCTCTTTTTGAAAGCAGAAACGCGGAGGAGAAGAGGAAAATATATAACTGGCTTCTTAAAAAGGAGAATGAGAATAACAATCCCTTTTTTAAACGTTTTGCAGGTCTGAACGAAAAAGATTTTATAAAAGAGATGAACAAAACCTTTGCAGAACATGAAGCTTTAAAAAAGAGTAAAAAAGAGAGCAAAGAGGAAAGCAGCGAAGGAAAGTATGAAAATCTTTTAAAGAGGCGCGTAAGATTTAAAAAGGAAAAGAAGCTTGCCAGATTTCTTATGAATCAGGAGTTTGACAGGGCAGAGTATGAGATCAGAAAATATGTTAAAGATTTTAATTTTAAACTCCTTGCTGCTACATTTGAGATGCTTTCGTCCGACTCAAAAAAAGGTAAAGGCAGTGATGACCAGCTTAAATATGATATTATGAAAGTGCATCTTCTCGATAATTATTCAAGACTTTCCGGAGAATCTGCTCTGAACAGCATAATAGATAAGGTGAAGGTTGAAGACAGCATAGAAGATAAACCTGCCGATAAATCGAATGAAAAGAAGAATAAAAGAGCTCCGCTTAAAAAGAATAAAGACAATCTTAAAAAAACAGCAAAAGAAAAAACGAAAAAAACTTCCGGTGTGAATAAGAATAACCGGAAATAAATGTTTCCCATATTTTAATGAAAAAAATATTCAGGAAATTTGCATTTTTTCCTGTAAAAAGAATTGACCCCGTAAAGAATTAAATATAATTTTACGGGCTATGTTTTGTCTAAGTTTAAGTTCCCGGATGGTCCTCTGTTATGAGCAGTAAAAATTTTACGATAATATTATTGATTTTTTTCTTCTTCCTGTTTTTTGCAGGCTGTAATAAAAGCAACAATTCCGGTATTATTGGCATTGAAGTCCCGGTTGGTTCGGGAAAGGTTTCTGAGGATACGCCTTATTTAATTAGCGGAGTTTTTGTTGACAGTCCTGCCTACAAAGCCGGTTTGAAGCCTGACGATATTATTGTTCAGATTGATAATAAGCCCATTGAAAAAGGCATGAAATTCGATTACATTTATAATAGTCTTCTTAGAGGAAAAGCCGGGACCAAATTAACAATTGTTGTTCTCAGAAATAATAAAAAAAAGATATTCCGGATCGTCAGAGGGAAAAGAGAATAGGCATGATGAAAAAGATCATACTGGGAATTATAATTTCATATTCAATACTGGTGGCGGTTTTAATACTTGCAGATATTATATACTGGTCAATTTATTCCTGATTTTAATATCCAGCCTGATAATTCAACAAAATGATAAATTTTTTATTTAACTGTTGCCTTTTTGCAGATATTACCGGTATAGTTTTGTATGTAGGGATTTAAGAGATAGTCTGATATTAATGCAGTTAAAAAGTGTGGACGATAGGTGTTTTTTTTATTATTTTGTTATAAATATATACAATTCCTGTGAAATCAATTTTTAAGAGGAAATGTGATGAAAAGATTTCTTGTTTACGTAATAGGTATTTTTTTGCTGGGCACTATCCTGAGTTGCGATAACAAAGCAAAAAAGAAAATTTCCACTGTCAATAAAGCGAAAATTGTTTTTTTAATTGGCGATGTTAAAGTGAAGAAAACAGGTTCCTGGGCGGTTGTAAAAGAAAAGATTGAACTGACTGAAGGAAATGAGATCAAGACCGGACCTTCCTCCCAATGCAACATCGTTATTGGCAAAGACTCATTTGTTACTGTAAAGGAGAAATCGCATCTTATTCTTGCCACCCTTTTCAGAGATGTTACCGGTATTGAAAATAACGCTCTTGAACTCAAGGTGGGTAAAACAGTTTTGAATCCGAAAAAATTATTAAAGGGCGATTCTTTTAAAGTAAAAACGCCTACTGCCATAGCCGCAGTAAGGGGCACCCAGTTTGTTGTTGAATCGCAGCCCAGAGGTAAAATGAAGGTAGCTGTGATTGAAGGTAAAGTTGAATTAAAAAGAAGGATCCCAGCCCTTGAGAAGATGAAAAAAGAGGTATTATCCGATTATGAAGCCCTGAAGAACCTTAAAGAGAAGGCGGACCAAGAGGTTCTTATTGTAGATAAAGATCAATCGGCTTTTATAAACAATAAAGTTGCCGAGGAGGAGAACAGAGTTGTTGAGGAAGCCATAAACAAACATGTTGCCGAAGCAGTATCCGATAGTAGAGGTGCGGGCAAAGAAGATGTAAATGAGAAGAAGAGCGCAGCAGTTCGGAAGGATCTATCGGATAGATCTTTAAAGAAAATTTTTTCCGGTCTCAATATAATGAAGAAGAAAAAGAGTGAATTAAAGGAAATAGAAGTTTCGGAAAATGTTGTTATTGAAGACAAAAATGATATAAAAGAATTAAATGACTTTATAAACAGGGTAAAAGAGAAAGCGGACAAGGACGGTATTGAAGAAAAGGTTACAGAATTAACAATTATTTCTCCTGAAGAGAAGAGCCGTATCTATGTAAATTCAAAGTATCTTGGAGATGGTAGGATCGTGTTAAACCCTGTTCCGGGAGCAGAATTGAAAATCAAAATTGTCACCGGCAAATATGAAGATTTCTTTTCTGAAATTATCTTAAAAGAGGGAGAGAAGAGATCTGTTAGGGCAAAACTCTTAAAAAGACCCAAACTCAGAATTGTAACTCCGGTTAAATACAGCAGGATCTATATTAATTCGGAATACGCAGGCAGAGGAAAAGCCGTATACTTCCCGAGAGCAAATACCCCTGTGGACATTGAGATCGTAACAAGGGGGTTTAAAAAATATAAATCTGAAGTTGTGTTAAAACCGGGAGAAGAAAGGGATTTAAAAGCTGAACTGGAAAAAGTTGAAAAACTTGAAAGAGTGAAGTGGCGGGAAAAACTTGGAAGCTCCTTGGCAATTAAACCCGTATATTATAAAAACAGACTCATAGTTGTTACAAATGACGGTTATCTTATAGCTATGAATAAGGACGGCAAAAGAATATGGAGGATCAATTTTAAAAGAAGAATTGAGTCAACTCCTGTTATTTATAAGAATAACCTCTATGTAGTATCGAATAATGGCAATTTTTATTCAATAAAGCTTAGAAATGGGAAACGCAATTGGAAGAGGAAAATATATGGTTCCCTTCTTTTCGGTTCTAAACCGGTAATTGCCTATGGTAATATATTCCTTGCTACAAGTTACGGGAGAGTTTATAATTTTTCCCTGGATGGAACTGTCTTATGGCAGAAAGATATTGCCAGCGGTATTTATTCCACTCCGGTAGTTAAGGATGATAAGATATTTATGGGTGTTGAAGATCATAATATATATGCCCTTTCAGTAAAGGACGGCTCAGTATTATGGAAATATACGGTTGACAGCAGAATGGTTTCATCATCGCCTGTAATATCCGGTTCAACGCTTTTTATAGGCTGTTACAGCGGAACCTTTTATGCGATTGATCTTAATTCCGGAAAAGAGAAGTGGAGCTATAAAACAGGCGATTCCATATTCTCTTCTCCTGTTGTAAAAAATAACAGTGTGATTTTCGGTTCCAATGACGGTTATTTGTATTCTTTATCGGCAGGCAATGGTGCCCTTTTATGGAAATTCAGGACAGGCAAAAAAATTCAGAGCAAACCATCGGTAAAGGGAAATACCATTTATATAACAAGCGGCAAAAAGATCTTTGCAATAAACTTAAGATCGGGCAGAAAGCAGTGGCAGCATCGATTTGATGACAAAGTGAGAACATCTGCCACAGTTGTTGGTAATGATATTTATCTGGGATTAGACAGCGGCGAGATTACTTCTGTGAGGGATTCTCTTAAAAATATATATAAATAGTAATTTATCATATTGATACAAAGTCGGGGGAAATGTTTCTATTCATTTTCCCTGTTATAAAATATTTTCTTTGACGTTAAATTCCCAGAGCTCCACAAGTTTGTCAAACTCTCTGTCCCTTGGTTTATTTCTGTAAGCCATATTGCGTCTTTTGATCAGGTATGCAACGGTTGAATCTTCCAGTAAAAATTTTTCATTCATTTCATTGAGTTTTATTATGTTGTAGTTTAAATTATATGTTTGAAAGTCGCCGATATACCTGGTTGAAGCTATTGTTGGTTCATATTTTAATAATAATTCATTCAGATACAAAGATTGCCGCCAGGCAACATTGCTGTTTGAGGATAGCCCGGATTTCATATACATACTTAATTTTTCATATAGATCCATATTTTTATAATAGGAATCGTATATGATTTTTATGAATTCGGGAAAATGATTTTGAATCTCCATAATATCAATGGGTTCGTTCCTTTCTTTAAAAAAATCGAAGATCATTTTACTTTTTTCATTGATCGGTTCAACCTCAATAAGCTCAATATAGAGATCTTTAACAATTGTTCTCACTTTGCCTATTTTTTTTAGATAGATCTCTATTTCAACAGGCTCAACATAATAGTATTTTTTATCTTTAGTTAATTTCATTTGATTTGACTTTTTATTTTATCTAAAATATTCTTCTCTTTTTCAGTAATTATATAGTTTTCAGCTTCAGAGATGAGTTTCTTTTTTCTTTTAATTTCGGCTTTTTTTATAATTTCCATCAGCTCATAGAATTTCAGGCTTTTTTGGAGTAATTTTTTTTCTGATATTTTCCACAGAGTATCTCCTTTGCCAACAATCACCTCTGTTTCGTCTAACATTGTCAGAGTATCTCCCGGAAAGATCAGGTGCGGACTTTTTAAATCTATATGGGAGGATGATATTTTACGATAACTGTTTTTTAAGGCAAGCTTATTTGCATATTTGTATATATATTTATCGTGAATGGTTATGTTATATTTTTTGATCAGTTCTTCATTGTTGGTTTTATTGATATCATTTTTTTTCTTCTCTTGCAATTCCGGTAAATGATTATTTTCCCATACAGATATGTTCAGGAGAAAAAGTATTGCAGAAAAGATCAGGACAGCTGAAATTATTAAAAAGCAGTGCAGTTTATTCTCCGTCCGTTTTTTGGAGATCATCTTCGCTGGAAGAGTATTCTCTTTAATATTAAAATTTCCCTTTTTGTTTTTATTGCCCTGGAGTTTTTTGTTCTTTGAAATTTTTTTGGAGGATCCGGCAGTATTTTGATTTAAAAGGAGAGCCTTTCGATCATTTATCGTTTTGCCGAGAAGGTTGGTCTCATATTCTCCGTTTTTCGTTTTATGGTAATTTAGAAGCATTGTAAGTAAATTATTCAACCGCTCTCTGTCATTTGTAATTCTTAATTTGAGTTCTCTGAGTCTGCTGCTTAATAAATCAAATCCGTTGTTCTCATATTCGGTTTTGCTCTTTGTATCAAATAGATGGTCCTTATTTGCAGTACTGCCCGGAGAGATAAAATGGAACAGAGATTTATTGAACAGAACAATGGTTGATCGTATTAAATAAGAATTATCCTGAAACAGCCGCTTATTGATCTTCTCCCCCAGATTAAAAGCAAGCCTGCCAAGAGTTATTGCACTGCTGCGGTCGGAGGTGTTATTAATAATAAGATATAACATGGTTCTGATATTGAAAAGAGTGATATTACGCTTTAAATTATCTCCTTCATTTTCTGTAAGCGCAAGAAGTTGATTTTCATTTTCAATCTCATGGTTTAATAACTGGTAGTATATAGGACCGTCAATAAATCTGTCAGTATTAATATCTTCGAATTCACTATATTTTTCAATTGCATATCGATTTGACTGCCGAAGTATTGCTATCTTTATTGATTCAAGTCTGGATATATTCGGATTCCCGTCGTCAATAACTGCAAGAGGCGTTTCAGTGGATTTAAAGATCAGGTTGATTTTTTCGTAAAGAGAGTAGTCTATTAAAATAATATCGGTTTTGTCGCTTAGTACTTCATTTATTCCTTCAGAGTCATTTATAAGGGCAATTAATAATTCATTGTGGGAGTTGTCTTCTTTCACAGTGATCTTTATATTGTCGGATCTGCCGTATCTTTTTATTGAATAACCTCTTTCGGAAGAGATCTTAAGGCCGGAGAATTTTTCTCTTTTAATGGTATCGAAGATTTCTTTTAATCGGGCATGATCTTTTTCGTTGTCTGAAATGAGATTAAATGTTTTCCCTTTTTCACCGAACCACTTAATTAATGGGAATAGAGGCGCACAGGATCTTTTGAAATTAATTACGTTTTCTATTTTTAGAGGGTCTATGTTGAGATTCAATAAAAGTTCATAATCGATCTCGGCAGGCTGGAAAAATGTAAAAAAGGATTTATGATAAAATACGGGCCTGTGATCAAAGATAATGAAGCCGGATTTTTTATAAAGATCCGAATTCCTGTTAAGATTATGAATTTCATCCAGAATTTTATTTACGGTAAAGATATTGTTTCCGATTTTTTCAATATTCAGTATTTCATCATCGTTGTATGATATTTGAAAATTTCCGTTTTCCAGAAAGAGGCCTATGAACTCATTACTTCCGGATGATATCTTTTTACGTGATATTTCAGGTATATCTTTCTCAATGGTTACTCTTGACGATCTTTCCAGATCAAGTGCAAAGGTTTTCATAAAGTTAATCAGATCACGGAGGATTTTGCTTCTGCCGATGTAGGTACATTCTTCCGGTGCTGTAAGATTAGTATTAAACTGTTCATAATAGAGATTTCCTGATATTTTTTCGGTCAGTATAATGGTTTCAATTAGAGGGATCAGCTCCGCGGGCATATCTTTCCATGTGCCGATTCTTATAAAAGGTTTTTTGTATAGAATATCGTGGCCTGAGTAAATAATATAACAATCATAATCAACGATAAAGAGTCTGTCCTTCGGTGATTTAATGAAGTCTTTAATATTCATCTGATATTACCGATTTGTACATTAAAATTATATCCATACAGAGTCATTTTTCAAGAAGCGAGTCGGATAAAGACCTTTAATAGATATCTTAAGTTTAAAATCCGATATAACATTTGCAAGGAAAAAATTAACAGCAGAGACAGCAATGTCAATAGAGGGCTGGCGGGAACTTCTTTTATCTCTACAGACAGTAAATCCTCTGCAAAAAGAAGCGAAAAGCCGAGGCAGATTTCGTCCTCTGATAAATATGAATTATTTTATTTTTTAGTTCCCGCCAGCCCTCAATATTGAAAAAAATAAATTTACTTATTTCAATATTATATTGTAAATATAATATTGATAATGTAAGATATTAATAATAGTATCTGCCTGTATGCAGTTTATCCGGCAATTGTGTTTCGGAGAAAATATTTAATGAAAGGCATAGTATCATATATAACGAATCTCTACTTTAGATTGTCTTTTCTCAGACAGGCTCTATGGGTTCTTTTGATCACTATTGTTTTTACTATGGGGGCGCTGATATTTTTCCAGAGTAAAGATGTCACAACTAAGCCTGTGGGCTGGGAAAAAAGTTTTTATATTTCAACAAATAAGATTTCTCCGGAAAAGATCAATGTTTCATCAAAGGGCAACTATATTGTCATAGTATATGAAGGTAAAAGAGGCAATTCATCGGGTATTTATGCTTCCATATCTTTTAACGGCGGCAGGAGCTTTCTTTTGCCGGTTAAAATTGCCGATGTCAGTCCCAGAGTAAATGTTAATCCTTATGTAGCTGTATCTTCGGGAGGAAAATTGTCTGTTTTCTGGCATGATTTTGTTGAGGCCGATGCTGCAGCAAGGATATTTTTTTCAAATTCAGCGGATTTCGGAGCTAACTGGAGTAAACCTCAACAGGTATATATCGGTTATCAGCTTGAAATGCTGCCAAGAGTTTTTTTTGATCACAGAAATTATTTGCATCTCTTTTTCCATGGCTTTCAGGGAGGATCTTTTAATTTATATCATGCTGTCAGCAGTGACGGAAAGAAGTTTGAAATAACCGGTCCGTTGATGGAATTAACAAAAGATATGAGAGGAGCTTTTTTCCCGTCAATACATATGTCATATAAAAGTATTTATATGGTGTGGCAGGGAAAGGTTGGCGATTTTTCCGATGATCTTTTTTTCATGAAATCTGAAAATTACGGATATGACTGGAGCAGACCCAGGAAAATAACTGAAAGTAAGGCTAATGATGCTTCTCCGTCAATTATATTTCATGATGATAATCTATACGTAGTGTACAGAAACAATGACAATAAAAACTGGGAAATAAAAATGATCAGAGGATTGAACTACGGCGATATCTGGGAAACAAAACCTCTGACTATTTCGAAAACCAATGCCAACTGCTATTCTCCGGACATTTCATTGTCTAAGAATAATCTCTATATTGTATGGTATGACAACAGAGAAAAGTTAACAAATATATTTTCAAGGAAGTATATAATTAAAGACGGCAGCCTCACGAATGAAGTGAAACTATCCGGCGGGAGAAGCAACTCAAAGAATCCTATTTCCATCTCAACGGGAAGCAGAGTGATGGTTTTCTGGAAGGAAGGGACAAGGCTTGCGGCGAAATCCAATGACGTCTATGTGGCGCCTCCTGTTGTTTACTCTTATACTCATCCCGAGGGGAGGTGGTCACGTAAACCTGTGGCAGTAATTCAGTGGAGACCGCCCGACGACGAATCGGGGATCATCGGCTATGCGTCAATCATTAAAAAACCTTCAAAATCAGACAGATTTATTGACATTAATCCGAATATTATTAATGTTAAGGCAAATATTACAAGAAAGATCATTCCGCAACTGGACGACGGTATTACATACTTCCATATACGTGCTGTTGATGCCGCGGGGAATTTCAGCAGAACAGTTCACTTCCCTCTGCGTGTCAGCGCAAATCCGCTTCCTGCGCCGGTTGTTGTCTCAAATACGCATCCTCTGGGAAAGGCGGGGAAATCGAATGCTCCCCAATTTAACTGGGCGGTTAGCGATACTGTGAGGCTAAAGGGATTCGCATATAACATTTCAAAGGATGTGATTAGAAGCCCCGACAAGTTTACAACAAGTTTTAATATTAAATTTGAGGATCTGGAGGAGGGTAAGTACTTCTTTACTCTGAGCGCAATTGATAAGACCAATATGCGGAGTAATCCAGCAGTGTATCCTTTTATAATCGGCAGGAGCGGTAAAATTGATCCGGATTATCTGACCAGAATTGCCAAAGAGGAGGTTAAGATCGAGGAGAGAGCCCGGCTGCCTTTGGTCCCTGTTGTTGAAGTAAAATTTCCCTTTGACGTATCAAAAGTTTTTGATAGGAATTCATTTAAAGCGATTATTACCACAAAGAATATAAATAAGAAAAATATTGTCGGTTATTCTGTCCTTATTGATAGAGAATTAAAGGAACCTGCAGACAGGATAAATCTGAAGAGCAGCATAATGAATGTGGAAAAACTGAAAGATGGCAAATACTTTGTCTCTGTCAAGTGCAGGTATTACAGAGTTGCAGGGGGAAGAAAAAAATATTTCTGGACTGAACCTTTTACTTCGGAAATAAAAATTAAATTATTTGTTGAAAAGTCGCCTGTAGAGTATTATGGTCAGGATCTGATTCAAAGGATTTCAAAGAAAGCGGTAATAGTAACCGTTATATTGGCGTCTTTGATTTTTGCAATTATGTCTGTAGGCTTCGGGACGAAAATAGTCTTTTTTTACAGGCTTGTTCTTTTTAAAGCAAGAGTATTTTTCAGGCTGATTTTTTAACTGATGAAGCACTCTTTAAATATGCAATATATTAATGAGCGGGTGACGGGAATCGAACCCGCGACGTTCAGCTTGGGAAGCTGACATTCTACCGCTGAATTACACCCGCTTGTTAATGAATATTAACTATTATGATCGCTATTTTTATCAAGGAATTTTTATTAAATATTTGAAATTATTATATTTATTCAGGTGCGGCAGGCAGATTGATCTTCACAAAGTATATCAAAACAAACAAGGGCCTATTTATTGATAGGATTATTAATGGAATGATGAAATATAAATTTGCCATATGTATTCTCTTGTCGGTTGTTGCAATTGGCGCTATTGCACGTGATATTGATGAAATGGACAGAGATGCTGAAGCATATTTTGAAAAGAAGGATTTCAGCAAGGCAATAAACCTCTGGCTCAATATTCTTGATATCGATCCTGACAATGAGAGAATACAGAAAAAGATCGAGATGATATATGACCTGAAACAGAAGAAGGATATTTCCATTCAGAAGGCGAAGATAAATTATAAACTTGCAAAAAAAACGCTGATGAAGATCAGGAAGTCGGAGGAGTTGAGTTCAAAAGAAATTGATGAAAGTATGAATATTATCCGCGATAAATCAAGAATTGCAATCCGGAGCTTTATAACCGCCTACAGGATTGATCCTAAGGATCCTGAATTTATTGAAATGAAGGAAGAGATGAGGCGTCTTGACAAAGAAGTAAAAGCCGAGGAGGAAAGGGAAAAGCTTTCAAGAGAATTAAAGGAAAAGAATCTGAGATTAAGATCTCTTGCCAGAAAAATGATGAAAGAAGAAAAATATGAGACCGCGCTTCAATATTGGGAGGAGATATTGTCTTTTTTGCCTAATGATAAAGTAGCAAAGGAAGGACAAAGAAGCGCGCGCCTTGCAATTGACAACAGGCTGAAATTTGAAAAGATAAAGTCTCTTATGGCATCAGGAACACAATTATTAAAAGAAAAAAAATATAAGAAAGCAAGGCTGGAATTTGTACAGGTAATGAATATTGATCCTGATAACGGAGATGCTAAAGATTTTATTGAGGAGATTGACGATAAGATTGAAGAACAGAGGAATTATCAGGCAATGCTTTTACAGACTGAGGATTTCTATCAGTCGGGACTGAATAATTTAAGGAATAATGAATTTGACCAGGCCAGAGAAGATTTTGAGAATGTAATAGCATTAATTGAGGATTATAAAGATGCAAAGAGGAGGCTGGCAAGTATAGACAGGCTGAGAAAAGAATATGAAGAACGGGTGAAAGCAGCTAAACTGCAGAGAATTACCAGAGAATTCCAGAACGGTCTCATTGCCTTATCCGAAGGCAGATATAAGGACGCTATTTCTGCTTTTGAGATCACGCTGTCTCTTGATTCCGAGAACGCTCTTGCAAAGAAGTACATAGCGAGAGCTAAAGATGCTCAGCAATTAATTGAGGAGGAAACCGTTGATGAAAATTCTCCCTATTTTGATATAATTAATTCTCTTATCGTATCGGGAAAGTATCTCTATGAGAAAGGCCGTTATGTTGAATCTCGGAATAAATGGAATCAGATACTGAAATTATTTCCAAAAAATAAAATAGCTACGGAATATGCCTTAAGGATAGATTTAAAACTGAATCCCGGAGCATATAAAATATTCGCCGACAGGCTCATAAGAGAAGGCAAGAAATTTTTGAAGAATAGAAATTACAGCGCGGCTTTGAAAAAATTTGAAATGATAAAATCAATCTCCGAAGAATATCCCCGCATTGATGAAATGATTGCAAAAGCAAAAGCCGGGATCAGAGAGAAAGGGAGTGTCATAGCCCTGTCTGCAAGAAGGACAGGTCCTATTACTCCTGCCCTTAGAAAAGAGATCAACAGAAGGTACAGACTGGGCATTACATATTTCCGGAGGGGAGGTAAAAATAATATTGAGAAGGCCTTAGCCCAATTTCGGTGGATTGTCCAGAGAGACCCCAATCACATAAAGTCCATTATCAGCGTAAATAAAATAGAAGCTCAATTAAGAATAGGGACATCAACGGTTAAAACAAGAAGGAAGAGACTAACCGATAAACAGATCAGGCTTGCAAGGAAGTACTATTACAGAGGAATAAATTATTATTCCAACAATGATTTCAAAAAGGCAATAATTGAATGGAGAAAAGTGCTTGCAATTGACCCCTATAATGTTAAAGCAAAGAATAATATCAGGAAAGTCCTGGTATATATTGGAAGGTAGTTAATGAATAAAAAAAAGGAAAAGAAACCTGAAAGTACCGACGAGAAGCCCGAGATAAAACAAAATGGCGTTAAGTTCAGTATAAGGATTAAGGTATCCCTTGCAATTATCGTATTTGTATCCATTATAATTGTCACTTTTACCGGTTATTTCATCTATCGTGAAAGTACGCTTCTGAAGGAACAGGTCTTTCAATTTGTTAAACGGGAAGTAATACATCTTGCCAATACAGCCCAGGGATCAATCGGCGTTGACGAGCTTGCGCTTATCAGCGCTATAAAGGATCTGGAGAAGATCAAACATCTCACCTATGCTTTTATCCTGAGTAAAAAAGATTCTGCCGGAGGAGATACTCCTCTTAACAGGGATAATGCAATAATACAGTATTTTGACAGGAGAGGGAAAAGAAATATCGGTGAAATATTAAAGGATAATATAAACAGGGAACATAATGAAGAAAAATCCAAACCTGAGATAAGGATTGTTGAACTCCCGGATCCCACGGATCCCAAAGGAACGATTTATGATTTTTCCTTTCCAGTGTTGAACAAATTTGACAAAAAACAGATCGGGACCGTTGTAATAGGTCTTTCCGATATAATTATAAGAAACGAGATAAAGAATATCATATATATCATTATACCAATGTCTTTTGCTATCCTTGCTGCGTCGATCATCGGATCGATTTTTCTTGCAGGCTTTATTATCAAGCCCATTAAAATACTGTCTCACGGCGCAACTGTGATCGGACAGGGAAATCTTGATCATATAATTGAGATAAATTCCAGAGACGAACTGGGACAGCTTGCAAATGAATTCAATATTATGACATCGCTAATAAAAACGGCAAAGGATAAAGAAATTGAGACCAAGTTAATGAATGAACAGCTTGAAATGGCGAAGGATATTCAGGAAGGCTTAAACCCTATGGGTTATTACAATAAAAATGGGATTCAGATAAAAGGTTTTACAAGAGCTGCAAAGGGAGTAGGGGGGGACTATTTCGATTATATTGATATTGACGAATACAGAGTGGGCGCGCTGATCAGTGATGTTTCGGGAAAGGGAGTTCCCGCTTCTCTTGTTATGGTAATGATCAGAACTGTTTTTACATCTTATATTTCAAGAAAGGATGTTGACTGTTCAAAAGTTGTAAAGGCAATTAACGATTCGTTGAGCGCAGATTTTGCAATTGATAAATTTGCAACGCTCTTTTTTATGATTTACGACAGAAGAACCGGAGACCTGTCTTTCTCAAATGCCGGGCATGGACCTCTTTTCTGTTATCGTTCGTCGCTTGGCGCCTGTACCCATACAAAGCTTGACGGTGTGCCCATCGGCATTATGGAAGATGTAGATTATAAGCAGGCCAGAGTGAAACTTGATGTGGGCGATATAGTTATTCTCTATACTGACGGTGTTACTGAAATGAGGAACAGCGATAAGGAGGAGTATGGCATTGACAGGGTTAAGAAATTTCTCCTCGATCATAACAGTCTGGATGCAAAGGAGTTTGTGGATCTCCTTGTTGAGGATGTTGACAAATTCAGGGGTGAAGTTCCGCCCCATGATGATGAAACAATACTTGTATTAAAAAGAGTTGAATGATTTTAAAGCAATTCCTCCTCGGATTCATAGATCTTAAAAAATTTGTCCAGTGTGGCAAGTTTTAATATGTTCAATACATCGTCATGTATATTTAACAACCCGAATTTCCCGTTATGGGCTTTCATTTTTTTCTGCCCTGCTACCAGGGCTCCTATTCCGGATGAATCCATATAGTTTACATACTGCATATCGACTATTACGCTGGGATACGTCCCGTCTGTTATACTGAAAAGAGCTTTTTTCAATTCACTGACATTGTAAAGATCAACTTCTCCGCTAACTTCTATTATTTTGTGTTCACCAATATCTTTGAATTCAATTTCCATAGAAAACTCCAGTTTTTACATAAAATAATTAAATTTTATATTCATTCGATTTATAAAATATAAATTATTAAAATTTCCTTTCTCTGTAAAGCATAAATTTCATAATCTTATAAAATAAAGATCATCTTAATGAGATTTTATCATTTTATTCAATAAGAGATTATAGGACTGAATGTGTATGTACATAAATAAAAATCATACAAACAATCTGTCAACAAATTCTGCTAATTCAATAAAATTATTCACTTCCCTCATCTCTTTACAGTAGGGTTTGTAAACCGATGAGGGTTTTATTTATAGCAGGCGGAAAATCTTTAATGGCAGGGGAGGTAAGGCTTTTGGATATGCATCTGTCAATCCGGTTCTTTCCCCTGATTTAACATCGCTTCAACTTTCAGAGGCAGACCCAGTATTCTTATAAAACCGGTTGCGTCCTTATGGTCATACAGATCGCTCTCATCAAAAGTTGCAATTTCGGAATTATATAGAGATGCGGGTGATTTTCTTCCGGTGATCATGCAGTTTCCTTTATAGAGTTTAACCCTCACGGTACCGGTTACGTTTTCCTGTGTTTTGTCGATAAATGCATTCAGGGATTCCATCTTTTTAGTAAACCACATGCCGTTATATGCAAGAACGGCGTATTCCGATGAAAGCCTGTCCTTCAAATGCTGGGTTTCTCTGTCCAGTGTGATGGATTCAAGGTCTCGGTGAGCCGCGATCAATACCGTTCCGGCAGGAGTTTCATAAACGCCTCTTGATTTAATGCCAACCAGCCTGTTTTCGACAATATCGATTCTGCCTACTCCGTTCTCGCCGGCAATTCTGTTAAGTTTTTTCATCAGAGCCACAGGGTTCATTTTTTCATTGTCCAGCGCTACCGGAATACCCTTATGAAATTCTATTTCCAAGTAAATCGGTTTGTCCGGAGCTTTTTCAGGCGAACTGGTAAGAATAAACATATCTTCGTCAGGTTCTCTGTAGGGATCTTCAAGTATCCCACCCTCATAAGAGATATGAAGTATATTCCTGTCCATGCTGTAGGGTTTATCTCTCGTTACAGGAAGAGGAATATTATGCTTTTGCGCATAATCGAACAGCTTGTCTCTTGAGTTGAGATCCCAGATCCTCCAGGGAGCTATTATTTTCAACTGCGGAGCAAGTCCCATGAAAGCCATTTCAAATCTCACCTGATCGTTGCCTTTCCCTGTTGCGCCGTGACAGACAGCATCGGCTCCTTCTTGCAGTGCAATCTCAACCTGCTTTTTTGCAATTACAGGCCTCGCAAGGGAAGTTCCCAGAAGGTATCTGTCTTCATAAACGGCATTGGCCTTAACAGCAGGAAAAACAAAATCGGTTACAAATTCTTCGGTTAAATCTTCAATATAGCATTTGCTTGCTCCGGTTTTTAATGCCTTCTCTTCAAGGCCGTCAAGTTCCTCTTCCTGACCTATATCGGCAGCATAGGCGATTACTTCGCAGTTATAGGTTTCTTTGAGCCATTTTAAGATTATAGAAGTGTCAAGCCCGCCGGAATATGCAAGAACTACTTTTTTTATATCCATATATAACCTCTACCCTGTTATATGTTATTTTGTATGTTTTAAACCATCAGCGAACACATGATCGCTTTCTGAACGTGCAGTCTGTTTTCTGCCTGATCAAAGATAATGGAATTGTCCGAATCCATTACATCGGCATCAATTTCTTCGCCTCTGTGAGCCGGAAGACAGTGCATCACCTTGCAATTTTTTCCGCATTTCTTTAATAAGTCCAGAGATATTTTGTAACCGGTAAATGCCTTTTTTCTTTTTTCAGTCTCTTCCTCCATGCCCATGCTGATCCATACGTCAGTATAGAGATAATGAGCGTCTTGTACGGCAAGGCTGATATCGTCTGTAATAAGTATATGAGCTCCCGATTTTGACGACAGAGCGCGGGCTTCTTCTACAACTTCCGGCAATGGTGAAAATTCGGGAGGAGATGCAATGGCAATATCTACTCCCAGAATTGCCGCTCCCAGCAGAAGGGAATTGGCAACATTGTTACCGTCGCCGATATATACCAGTTTTGTTTGAGTTATATCTTTTTCACGTTCGTAGATAGTATAAAAATCTGTGAGCGACTGGCATGGATGAAAGCTGTCGGTGAGACCGTTAATGACCGGGATCGCAGAATTTTTTGCAAGGTCAATCGCTTTATTATGAGAATAAGTCCTTATCATAATGCCGTCAACATACCTTGACAGAACCATTGCCGTATCGGAAAGGGTTTCTCCGCGTCCAAGTTGAATATCGTTTTCGCTTAAGAAGAGCGCATAACCGCCCAGTTGAACAATTCCGGTTTCGAATGATACTCTTGTTCTTGTTGAACTCTTTTCGAATATCATAGCAAGGGTTTTTTTTGTTAAATAGTTGTGGTGTATTCCTCTTTTCAGATCTTTTTTGAGAGAGGTCGTAAACTCAAAGAGTTTGAATATTTCGTCTCTGGATAGGTCGCTCACTGTTAAAAGATCTTTTGATTTGATTCCGGGGATTTTCATGAAATACGCGCCTCTTCGATAAATATTTCTTTTAATATTTCCATACCGGATCTTACGTCTTTTGACGGGATGTTCAGAGGAGGCATAATTCTGATCACCTTTTCTGCGGTACAATTAATTATAAGCCCTCTGGAAAGCGCTTTCCTGACCATATTCATTCCGGGTCTGTTTAATTCAATTCCGATATGGAGCCCCATACCTCTGATCTCCTTAATTATTGGAAGTGATTGTTTCAGTATTTTTAATTCGTTGAATATATAATCGCTTGCTCTTAAAACATTTTTTTGGAAACTCTTCTTCTTTATCTCTTTTAATACTGTAAGTGCCGCAGCTGCTGCCAGATGGTTGCCGCCAAAAGTTGATCCGTGGCTTCCTCTGTCCAAGGTTTCAGAGAGATATTTTTTCGCATGGATCGCGCCCACAGGGATGCCTCCCCCAAGGCCTTTGGCAAGAGTTATTATATCCGGCAGGATGCCGTAGTGATGGAAGGCAAAGGGTTTTCCGGTTCTTCCGACTCCGGTTTGAACTTCGTCAACAATGGTTATAATATTTTTTGTATTACAAATATCAAAGACCTCTTTAACAAAGGAGGCCTCTGCAACAATGATCCCTCCTTCGCCCTGGATAAGCTCGATCATTACTGCAGCAATATTTTTATTTTTTTTCACTTCGTTCTTAAATCTTTTAATATCATTGTAAGGAAGATATTTGAAACCGGCAGGCAGGGGGCCGAAACCGCTGTGAATCTTTTCCTGGGCTGTTGCAGTCATGCTGCCCAATGTTCTTCCATGAAATGAGTTGCTGAAGGATATTATTTCAAATCTGTTCTTTGACATTGCCAGCCCGTATTTTCTGGCAAGTTTGATCGCTGCTTCATTTGCTTCTGTACCGCTGTTAAGAAAAAGGGTATGCCCCGGGAATGTGAGTTCGCTGATAATTTTTGCGGCCCCTATCTGCTCTTTATTATAGAACCAGTTGGATGAATGTATCAGTTTGTCGATCTGATCATGAATTGCCTTGCGGAAGTGCTTATTATTATAACCCAGATTACATACGGCTATACCGGAAAAAAAGTCTATATACTTTCTGTTGTTCTGGTCAAAGAGGTATGCTCCTTCTCCTTTGGTAAAACAGACAGGCAGTCTGTCGCCATAATTCTGAAAGAGATACCCTTTATCATCATCGATTATTTTTTTTAGTTTTGATGATATTGCCATAGGGTCAAGGCTCCTGCTTTATAGAAAATAAAAAATCGGGAATCCCCGATTTTTTTGAATTATACATAGTACCGGAAGTGTCCTTGTAATGTCAATAAAAATCTTAATGGCGCATTGAAATTAAATATTATAGCCCATTCCCATAAAGATAGTATAAGTTTCCAGTGCTTCACCGGAATAGAATATTCGCGTGTAAGATGACCCGAATCTGACCATTACAGGTGCAATGTTGAATTCAATGGCAGCGGTGATCTTAACAAGGGGGTCTCTGGAGATAGTTGTTCTGTCTGCCTGAACAAAGGGGTCGGGATTGTCGGTAAAGAATATTTCGATTTTACTTCTACTGTAACCTCCGCCTCCTGAGAGAGCCGCGGCGAAGAGCCTGGATGGTCTTAAATAAAAATTAATCTCCAGAGTTCCTCCCATGAAATAGAAGAATGAAGCCAATCCGTCTTTGCCTTCATTATCGGCGCTGAAATACTCAAAATTTGCTGTTATTCCCAAGTAACTTGTAATATTTGCTGTTAAAAAGGTATTTACAAATTCCGTATTGTTATAATGGTCTTTCCATTTTTCTAAAAAATTTACTCTGCCTGTTTCAATGCCGAATGTAAATGGGCTGAATGCTCTGTAAAGGCCCAGGTATGGAGAAGGGGCAAATCTTTTTTTGTTTCTCTTGTCAAATCGGTCAATCTCTTTGATAATTTTAACGGTAAGATCGTCAATTGTATCTTTTAAAAGAGCTCCCACTTCAATGCTTTTTTTGCTGATATAAGAGAGTTCCTTACCCCTTGAATTGAATATCTGCAGTTCTATAAGCAGAGTATTATTATCGATACTGCATGCCCCTGTAATAAGATAATCGGCAGAGGTGCTTGTTGATAATTTTTTTAATGAGTTGATATATTTTCTCTTATCTTCGGCATTCTCAATATTTTTTCTGTAATCCTGAATTTCACCTGCTGTTATTACATCATATTTATTATATGTCTTAATAATTTTAGATATGGTTTTTGGGATGATAGTTGAGTAATATAGATATTTTTTATTATCTTTTTCTATTTTAAGATTATAGATCACTAAAGCAGGCCTTTTTGTCTCATTTGTTGAGTTTTCTCCTGCAAAAACTGAAATGTTAAAAAATATTGTAATGAGAATTAGAGCTGTTATTTTTTTTTTCATTTCAATCCGGTCTGTTCGGTTAAGATATTATTGTGAATTGAATTATCTCCGAGGGTAGACATTTTAACTTTGAATTTTCCATATTATTATTTAATTTTATAAGGCCCTCAAAATATGTCAACCTGAAATTATGGTCAATTTTAAGTAATGTAAATAATATATATAACTTTTCCGGTTTTTAAAACTAAAATTGAGGTTATTTTAAAAAAAGTTTTATATTTCTAAAATTTAAGTTGAATATTCCGAGTTTATCTTTATATAATCATAAGACAGATCGGAAGTAAGTACCAACGCCTCAGAGGAGCCTGCGCTGAGATCAATTGTTACGGAATAATCAGCCATTGTGAGAATATTATCCAGTTTATTTGCGTCAATACTAACAGGCGTACCGTTAATTAATAAAGGTATATCTTCGAAATATATTGACAGTTTATTTTCGTCAACCAGAACTCCGGAGGAACCTGCTGCTGCTGCAATTCTTCCCCAGTTTGGGTCCATACCGAAGAAAGCGGTTTTTACCAAAAGTGATTCCGCTACGGCTTTTGCCGCTTTTTTTGCATCATTTTCATTTTGAGCGCCTTTGATGATGATCTTTACCGATTTTGTCCCTCCTTCCGCATCGGCAACAAGTTTTTCCGACAGATTCCACATCAGAAAATTGAGGGCATCTTCAAAGTTGTTCAGATCGCTGCCGGAAATTTTTCTTCCGGAATCGGGCGATAAGATAATTGCCGTATCATTTGTTGACATGTCACCGTCTATGGTAATCGAGTTTAATGTTTTATCGATCACTCTCTTAAATATTGAATTGAGCCGGTCCTTTGCAACGGGAGCATCGGTTAGGGTAAATGAGAGCAGCGTGGCCATGTTCGGAGCGATCATACCCGAACCTTTTACTGTCCCTCCGATAATGAACTCTCCTTCTGAGGATGAGAATGAGACAGACATCATCTTAGGCACAGTATCGGTTGTCATTATTGCTTCCGGGATCAATTTACCTTTATCCGATGAAAGAGATCTTATCAATTCAGGGTGTTTTGCCATCATTTTTTTTACCGGAAGCTGATGTCCGATTATTCCGGTAGATGACATAATTACCGATGATTCTTCTGTCTTCAGTCTGGATGCAATATCAGCGCATAAAGTCAAAGTATTCTTATAGCCTTCTTCTCCGGTGCACGCGTTGGCATTTGTTGCGTTAATAAGAATGGCTTTTATGGGATTATTGATCCGGTTTCTGCTTAATTTTACAGGGGGAGCGCATACTCTGTTTGTTGTAAATGTACCGGCTCCGCAGCAGATTCCATCGGATACAATGAGAGAATAATCCAGTCTGTCAGCGTATCTGATCCCTGCTTTTACAGCCGAAAAAGTATAGCCCGGAACGTTTTCAAGGCCGCCTTTGAGAACTTTCATCTCTTTGAATCTCCTTAATATTCGAAATTGCTTTGCATTTAATTGAAATTCTTTTAATAGGTCAATAATTTTAATCAAATGGAGAAACATTATTGACAGAGAATTATCATAGAGATATGGAATTTCATCGGTATTAAACAGATCTGCGGGGATATTATATGAAGCATCCTAAACTGGTTGTATGGGAAAAGAGATTAAAGAAGGTTTTTGACAAAGTTGACGATTACCTTGAGGATAAATATGGCAGTCTGTACCCTCTTCATCCCAACAGGCCGCGAAGAGGGAAGACTTTCAATAAGGAGGCCGACGGTCTTTTTAATATAGGTGCGGCCTTTTCACCGGGATACGGTTCTGACACAGGCAGAGGTTATGTGATCGATGTGGATATAGTTACTCTGGATCATATTCCTCCGGAAATAAGAAAAAAGATTGAGGACGATGCAATTGAGATGGTGAAAAAAGAGATCGCCCTTGAATTCAGGGAGCGAAAGCTTCATGTGGTAAGGGATGGAAATGTTTTTAAGATTTCCGGTGATCTCAGTCTTGGCGAAGTCTGATGTGAGAGAGTTGTTCTCCGGCCTGAAGTTCAATTTTATTCGGATACGTTCCGATAATAAAAATATCTATATCATGAATATTAGAATCTAATTGCAATGAAAAGAGCAGTATTATTATTCCTGTTGTTCTCTGTCCTTATACCGGCATGTACGCGGCCCGGTGTTTACAGAAGAGCAAACCTATATCCATCCTCAAAGAGAAGAAATGTTATCTATACTGCCGAAAAGTATCTTGGCGTAAAATACAGGTATGGAGGAGTCACGCCGCGCGGTTTCGACTGTTCCGGCCTTGTCATGTATGTTTTCAGAAGAAACGGATTTAAAATGCCAAGAGCATTAAAGAGGCAGTTTTACTCAGGTAAAAGAATAAGCCTTAGGAGAGCCAGACCGGGAGATCTTGTCTTTTTTAATACTTCAGGGCACAGGATATCGCATGTTGGGATTTATGTGGGAAATTATAAATTTATTCATGCTCCCAGAACAGGCAGAAGAGTTTCCTATGCAGACATGAGAAAAAAGTACTGGCGTAAAAGATATATCGGAACAGTAACATATTTTATGTAATTTACCGGCAGAAAATCATATCCCTACCGGTTTTTTCCGAATTTCAAATAATATTATAAAATTGTAAAAAATCTTATTGTTTTTGGACAAAATTGGAGCTATTATATATATCAAAATGCATCGGGTTTGTCCTTTGACAAAGGGCAAAATCCTGATCAAATCATATACCGATTTATTTAATATGAAAAATTTGAATAGAATAGAACTGTTGGAGAATCTGGAAAAGATCAACTGGATTATTCGTAAATCTGACACCCTCGAAGAGATGATGAGTGATGTACTTAACGAAATGCTGAATATTTTCCGGTGCGACAGAGCGTGGATACTTTTCCCATGTAACCCCGCTGCGGATCATTATACAATTCCGATGGAATGTACCCGGCAGGAATATCCGGGCGCAATGGAATTAAACATGAAGATCCCCATGACGCCTGAACAGGCGGATATTATCAGAATGGCTCTGGAATCCAGTGATCCCCTGGAGTTTAATTATGAATCCGGCATTTCCATCCCCAACGGTATTGCAGAAAAGTTTAACATACGATCAATGATAGTCACGGCGATTTTCCCTAAAACAGGCGACCCGTGGCTTCTTGGCCTGCATCAGTGCTCATATAAACGTGTGTGGGATGAATATGACCGGAATCTTTTGAAAGAGACCGGTTGGAGGCTGGCGGATTCATTAAGCAGTCTTCTTTTTCTTGATAAATTAAAGGATAGCGAAGAGAAGTTCAGGCTGATGATCGAATATTCCCCTTATCCTGTAAGAATAAGCGATGAGAATGATAAGATTTATTATGTAAACAGGCATTTTACAAAACTGTTCGGATATACCAGAGAGGATATTCCCGATATTACAAGCTGGTTTATGAAAGCCTATCCTGACGAAGAGTACAGGTCAATGGTAAAAAATATATGGAGTAAAATTAAAGATCACAAGCTGCTTGTAAATGAGAATAACAGAACGCATGAATTCAAAGTTACATGTAAGGACGGCACTGTAAAAATAATTGATTTTAAAGCTGTTCATATTGGGAGTTCCATTCTTGTTATGATGAATGACCTGACAAGGATGAAAATTGCTCAGCAGATGCTGGTCCAAACGGAAAAGATGGTAACTGTGGGAGGACTTGCTGCAGGAATGGCCCACGAAATAAATAATCCTCTGAGTATAATAATCAACGGTATTCAGGCTCTTATGATGAGACTTTCTCCTGATCTTAAAAAAAACAGGGAAACCGCTTCAAAATTGGGAACAGACCTGGAAACCATCAATTCCTATCTTGAAGAGAGAAATATATTAAAATATTTAAGGGCAATCGGAGATGCGGGGAAACGCGCCGCAGAAATAGTTTCCAATATGCTTAATTTCAGCAGGAAAAGCGAAACGCAAAAGAAGAGTGCCCATATTAACCGGCTTATTGAAAAAACAATTGAGATCGCATCTCAGTATTATGATTTAAAACGAGGGTATGATTTTAAAAATTTTAACATCATTAAGGATTTTTCCCGGGATATTCCTTTGGTTAAATGCTTTCCTCTGGAGATTGAACAGGTTTTATTGAACATCTTTAAAAACTCCATTCAGGCTCTGGAAAAAAAATTATCGAATAAGAAATTCATACCTGAGATAAAAATAAAAACATCTTTTGTCGAAAATTATGTCAAAATTGAGATTTCGGATAACGGCAGCGGAATTAATAAAAAAAGCCTGACTCACATTTTCGAATCTTTTTATACTACAAAGAAGGAAGGAGCCGGCACCGGGCTGGGTCTTCCCATATCATATCATATTATAACAAATAATCATAACGGCTCAATTGAGTGTGAATCACAAATAGGAGAAGGAACAAAATTTACGATCAAGCTTCCTGTATAGATCTTTGTCCTGAGATCGGGTTAAGAGTCAGCCGCCCAGATATGCTTTTTTTACGTCGGGATTTTCCAGAAGGTCTTTTGACGAGCCTTCAAGAACCAGATTTCCGTTTTCAAGAACATAACCTCTGTGCGCAAACCTTAAGGCAAGACGGGCATTCTGTTCAACGAGAAGTATTGTTGTGCCTTTTTTGTTTATCTCTTTCAGGGTATCAAACATATTGAGCATTAACAGAGGAGCCAGGCCCATGGATGGTTCGTCAAGAAGCATTAATTTCCTGCCGCTGATAAATGCGCGTCCCACAGCCAGCATCTGCTGTTCTCCTCCGCTTAGGGTCCCCGAAAGCTGGTGTTCTCTTTCCTTTAGTCTGGGGAATATATTAAATATTCTTTCCATATCGTCTGCGATTTCCTTTTTATCTTTTCTGGCAAACGCGGCAAGCCGAAGGTTTTCCATAACTGTGAGGTTGCCAAAAAGGCGTCTTCCTTCCGGGACGTGTGAAATGCCCAGTTCGCTTACAACTTTTGCAGGGCTGTAGTCCAGCAAATTTTTGCCCATAAATTTCATTTCCGAACCGGGGTCAGCATCGATGAGACGTGAAATAGCGCGCAGGGTAGTGCTTTTGCCTGCGCCGTTAGCTCCTATAATTGTGACGATCTCGCCTTCATCTATTCTGAAGGTGATCCCATGCAGAGCTTTGATGGTATCATAGGATGCCTGTAAATTTTTTATTATCAGCATGATCAGTGCAGATCCTCCCTGCCCAGGTATGCGTCAATTACCTTTGGGTTGTTCTGGATCTCCTCGGGCGTTCCTTCTGCAATAATCTCCCCGAATACAAGTGTTTTTATATGCTGGCATAATTCCATTACAAATTTCATCCTGTGTTCAATGAGAAATATGGCAATATTATAATCTCTGTGAATATCCCGTATAATATTGATCATATCGATAAGTTCATCGGGAGTCATTCCTGCCGTGGGTTCGTCCAGCAGCAGAAGCCTGGGTTTTGTTGCCATGGCTCTTGCCATCTCAACTCTTCTTTGGGCGCCATAAGGGAGATTCACCACAAGATGGTCTGCAAAGTGATGGACTTTAAATCTTTTTAGAAGGCTGTATGAGTTGTCTTCAATTTCCTGCTCCTCTTTTATCCGTTTTGCAGTTCCGAAAAAGGCTCCCGGCAGGCCGTAGCTTATCTGTGAATAGTGGGCTGTTTTTATATGTTCCAGAACATTCATATGCCTCCAGAGGCGAAGATTCTGGAAAGTTCTTCCAATACCGCGGCAGGCTATCTCGTGAGGCATTTTGCCCGTTATATTTTCTCCTTCGAAAAGTACTCTGCCCTTTGTCGGAGTATAAACGCCTGTTATAAGATTAAATGTTGTTGTTTTGCCGGCTCCGTTCGGGCCTATGAGACCTGTGATCTGACCGCAGTTTATTTCAAGGTTAAAATCCTGCAGAGCAGTGAGACCCCCGAAGGAGTGGGTCATATTTTCAATTTTCAGAAGAGCAGTCATTTTTAATCCCTTATTGTTTCTTCTGCCGCGGTTTCAGCAGTCTTTTTACATCGAAATCCTTAAATGAGATCAGCCCTGTGGGGCGGTAGATCATAACAATGATCAGTAACAGCGGGATCACTATCCATTTGTAGAGCTCCAGCGGGCGCAGAGCCTCTCCGAGAATATTTATGCTCACTGCTCCTACAATGGAACCGTAAATGGAATTTAATCCGCCGAAATATACCATGGCAAGAATTTCGGCAAGTTTCTGCAGTCCGAAGGTTCCCGGATTCACATATCTGAGGATATGGGCAAAGAGCCCTCCGGCAATTCCTGCCCAGAAAGCTCCGAACATGAAAGCTGTGATTTTAGTAAACCTTGTATTTATGGTCATAGCTTCGGCTGCCGGTTCGTTATCCCGAACTGCATTGAGCGCTTTCCCAAGTACGGAATGTACAAAGTTGTTTATTATCCAGATACAGAGAATCGTCCAGGAAAAAACGACAAATAAATTTGAATAATCGGGCTGGCCGCCCATGCCGCGGGGGCCTCCCAGAAATTCGAGATTTTCAATCAATGATTTAATGATAAACATAAAAGCAAGCGATATGATTGCAAGATAGTCGCCCCTCGTTCTGAAAGACGGGATAGCCACAATAAGTGATGAAAGCGCTGCCATAAATCCGCCGATTATGATTATCAGCGGGAATAAGAAGTGTCCCAGTATGGGCGGCAGCAGAGCTTTACCGAAAAGTTTATCATTGGTAAAAAGAAGCAGAGTCAGAACCGACGAAGAGTATGCTCCTACAGCCATAAAACCCGGATGGGAACATGAGAATTCCCCCATATAACCATTAATTATATTTATGCTGAGAGTCAGAATGACGGCAATCAGTGTCAGTTTTACTATGAGTACGCGGTAATCATTGATGCCTGACCAGAGGTGAAGGATCAAATAAAACAATGTAAGATGAATAACAACGGAAACAGCAATGGGGAGTTTGTCGAGTTTTTCAGAGAGACTGTTTGTCAGGTTTCGTGTAATTGCTGCAACTGCAAAGACCGGAATAATGTATATGATAATTACATAGGCAATTGAACCCGGAATAAGAAGCGGTTCTTTCAGCATTGTTAGAAATCCGAATAGAACCGGAATTTTAGGCAGACCCAATATCCATGACAGCGAATCGCCAAAGAAATATTCGGCAATTACTGCAGCAGATATGCCTGCCAACCAGCCCAGAACAGGTACGGTTGAACATAACCGACGAAAGATTGATAAAATATTCATTTTTCCGGCAAAAGGTTCTTTTAAAAGTTTTTCCATAGAAATTCCTTAAATCGCTGTTAAAAGGTACCGTTCTTAATATCTCCTAAACTTATATTA
>JAJRXZ010000046.1 GCA_024276015.1 Spirochaetota bacterium
AGTTTTATGCCAAAGGTTTTAATATCTATTGTAGAGAGATCAGGTACAAAGCTGACTGCAAATTTCCATCGATTATTTCCACGGAAATTTACAGAGAGCTTATCGATATATTTGATAATGATGCGGAGATCATTACCACTGTACCGAGTATTTTTTCCGATGAAAATATTGACAACAATAGTACCCATCATTTTTACGTCGCATCGCGGAAGAGTGAAAACGAGATCAAACCGGACATTAAGTTAAAATTGGTAAACTATTCTGAAATAGAGAACTACAGTATAACCGAATATTTTGATGATATTATTGAAGAACGTTATTTGCCGGATCAGGCAAGGGAGGTGCCGGATTCCTCCGGAGGTACAAAAGCCTTTGTAAAGGGAAGGAAAAAAAGAGACAACAGTACAATAAGGATTGATGTAGACAGAATTGAAGATCTGGGGAATCTGGCTGGAGAGCTGATTATAAACAGGACTCAGCTCGATTCCGATATTTTGTTAATGCTGAATAGGGTTAAGGATAGGAAGTTTGATCTTCAAATAGAGAGTATAAAATCTTCATTAAAACAGCTTGGCGATATTTCAAATAAGTTAAGGGATCTGTCGCTGGAAGTGAGAATGGTGCCGGTATCTTCTCTTTTCAGGAAGTTTCCGAGAGTTGTGAGAGATATTGCAAAGGCAACGGGCAAACGCGTTGATCTCTTCCTCCATGGAGAGGATACGGAACTTGATAGAACCATTATAGAAGAGATCAATGATCCTCTGCTTCACCTGGTAAGGAATTGCGTTGATCATGGTATTGAGGATGAAACAACAAGAACGGATCTGGGCAAGAACCCTGCAGGCCGTATTGATCTCAGAGCATATAACGAAGGCAATTCAATTGTAATTGAGATAGAAGACGACGGGAAGGGGCTTGATGTTGACAATATCAGAAAAAAAGCATTGGGAAAGGGACTGATAAGCGGGGAAGAGATTGAAAGTCTTTCCGATAAGGAAATAATGAAGTTTATCTTTTTGCCTGGTTTTTCAACAGCTCAACAGGTTAGCGATATATCGGGCAGGGGAGTGGGACTTGATGTTGTAAGGTCTGCCGTAGAGGCTGTAAAGGGGAGTATAGATATAGATACTTCTAAAGATAAGGGCACAAAGTTTATTTTAAGACTGCCCCTTACCCTTTCTATAATCAGAGTGCTTCTGGTGCAGTGCGGCGAAGATAATTATGCGCTTCCTCTCTATTCCATCAAAAAGACTTCGGAGATAGAGCATAATAAAATTCGCAGAGTCGGCAGATACAGAGTACAGGAGGAGGGCGACGAGATATTGCCGGTTTTTAATCTTTCTGAAATTTTTGCTCCTGAAGGAGAAGTTTCAAAAGAGAATGAACTCTTCTTGATCCAGCTCTCTATTGGTGATGAGCGTTTTGCTATTGCAGTGGAAAACATTGTGGGGCAGCAGGAAATTGTGATAAAAACATTGGGAGCATATATGGGTAAAATCGACGGGATAGGCGGCGCTGCTATCCTTGGGAACGGGAGAATAGTTCTTATTATTGATGTTAAAGGAATTGCTTCTATTATTAAGGACAGAATGGAGGAAGGCCATGAAAGAGATAAAGGAACTGTTGCATCTTGTTAAGAGCAATATCCCTGATGAAAGGCGGCAGGGCGCTCAGGGGCTTGGCGATTTTGACGACGAATTAACTGTGAAGATTTTAGTTGAACTCCTTAAAGACGACGATGCGGGGGTGAAGGATGCGGCATTTAACTCACTTCTGAAAATCGGCAATTCAGTGGTAGTTGAAGAAACTATAAAGATACTGAAGTCGGGTAGTATGGATCTTAATGCTGTAGCCATTGAGATACTCACAATTACGGGAGAGAACCATGTTGAGCTGCTTATCTCTCTTCTCGCATCTCATGATGCGGAGTTGAAGGAAACTGTTCTGGATATTCTGGGTAATACTTCCCTGTCGGATAATAAAGACAAAATTTGTTCTGCAATCAAAGGGTTTTTGGATGACGAAGATTCTAATGTAAGATTTGCAGCAGCAGAAGTTATGGGTAAGCTGCCTTGCTGGCAGTGTGCAGAGGATTTGGCTCAGAGGTTCAAAAAGGAAGAAAATCAGTGGGTAAAATATGCAATTGTTGAGAGTCTCATGAGTATAAAAGGCGAAGACTATAAGATAGATAACAAAACATTAAAAGATATAGCCGAAGAACTTGGTTGAGAAGATAAGATATGCAATCAGTATTTTGCAGTTTAACCGGTGACTGATAATGATAAATGATAATGATTATGATAAACTTATTCAGTTCATAAGAAAAAAAAGCGGTCTTCATTTCAGCGATGAGAAAAAATATTTTGTTCTGAATAAATTAAAGCGGAGAATGGAGGTCTGCAATTCTCTCAGTTTAAATGATTACCTTAATCTTCTTTACAGGGATTACAAAGGACATGAAGTGGATGCTTTGGTTGATGAACTCACTGTTAATGAAACTTATTTTTTCAGAAACAAGCCTCAGTTAGAAACCTTTTCCAAACATGTTCTTCCTATGCTTCTCGATCTTAAAAGAAAAAACAGCAGGAGAGAAATAAGGATCTGGAGTGCCGGATGTTCCATAGGATGTGAGCCATATACACTTGCCCTTATTATACTGGATAGAGTGAAAGATCTTTCCTGCTGGGATATGGAAATATTCGGAACCGATATCAGCGAATCAGCTCTGGATGTTGCCAGAAAGGGGCTGTATACGGAAAGAGAATTAAAGGATATCCCCTCCTCAATGAAGTTAAAGTATTTTGCCAAAGGAGAAAAGTATTATCATATTTCCGATGAAATAAAGAAGATGGTAAAATTCAGTTATTTGAATCTTGTCGATGAAGCGGATATGAGGAGTATGTACAATATAGATGTTCTTTTTTGCAGAAATGTTTTGATCTACTTTGATAACAGAGTTCAGAGAGAGATAATGGGGAGGTTTTATGATTCTATGTCTCCCGGAAGTTTTATATTTTTGGGGCATACCGAATCGATGAGCAGAATGTCAAAGGCCTTTAAGTCTTTGAAGATTGGGAACGATTTTGTTTACATAAAATAGGAGAGGAGCGTAGAGATGTCTGCAAAAATTCTTGTGGTAGACGATTCTCCCATAACAAGGAAGATTATAAAAAATACTCTTGTCAAGGAGAGTTTTGAGATTGAATCGGCAGAGGACGGCATGGAAGGTCTTGAAAAACTTTACAGAGGAGATTTTGATCTTCTTCTTGTGGATATAAATATGCCCAATATGGGAGGAGCAGAATTTGTGGAGAACGTAAGAAAGGACTCCGATTATGCTTCGCTTCCGATAATTATTCTTACATCGGTTGCAAGGGAAGAAGTGGTAAAAAGAGTTATGAATGCAGGGGCGAATTTGTATATAAAGAAACCTCCTTCGGAAAAGGAACTGCTTTCCGGAATTAATAATTTATTGGGAAAATGAGGTAGCGTCTATGACGGCAGAAAAAACAGAACCTGATTCTTTTGAGGAAGAACTTCTTGGCGATTTTGCAGAAGTGGCGGAAGAACATATTCAGAGTGTAGAAGAAAATCTTTTCCAGCTTGAGACAGACCCTTCAAATATGGAATTGATCAATGAAATTTTCAGGAGCGTACACTCTTTGAAAGGGGATGCCGGTTCTCTTGGCGTGGTGAATATCAAAGAATTGAGTCATTCTATGGAAAATATTTTTGATTCGGTAAGAGATAAAAAGGTTTTTATAACAGATGATCTGTTAGATCTGATGTTTGATGCAACAAGAGTTCTTAAGAATATGCTTGCTTATGTTCCGGAAAGGAATTTTAACTATAAAGATGAAGAAATACTAAAAAAGCTCCGTATATTTCAACAAACCGATTCTACTGAAGGGGATCTGCCTGCTGAAGATACTTCAATCTCCCTGTCTGTGAAAGAGGGAGAAATAGCTCCAATGGAAGAAGATGAAGTGGAAGATAGGTATGTTCTTTTCCGGCTGAATGGGATGACTTTTGCAGTTGAAATTAATAGTGTGCAGGAAGTGGTGGAGGAAATCCCTTCTACCAAAGTGCCTGTAAAGGAAGATTATATTGAGGGAGTAATAAATTTAAGAGGGACTATAGTTCCTGTAATTAATCTTTTTAGAAGATTTCAATTTGAAGGAGAGGAGAATGAGGAAACAAAAATATTAATAGTTTTTAGTGAAAAAGAGAAGATCGGTCTCAGGATTGATGAAGTTGTATCAGTTATCGATATAGATTCGGATAAAATAGAAGAAAGTGATCATAATATTTTGAACTTTAAAGAGGATTCTTTTATTAAAGGGATTTCTAAAAAAGATGATGATATTATCTTGTTCGTAAGACTTGAAAAAATTTTAGACAGGAACATTATTTAGGGGGTAAAAATGAAAAGTTACAATGTTCTTATTGTGGACGATTCTCCGATAACTCAGAGAAAGTTAAGTGATATTTTGACAGATGCGGGCCATAAGATTGCCGGAATAGTTTCCAACGGCTTGGAAGGGTCGGAGCTTTACCTAAAGTTTAAAGACACAATTGATCTTATAACAATGGATATAACAATGCCGGTTATGTCGGGCGACAAAGCTCTTGAGCGAATAATGAAGGAAGATCCCGATGCGAAAGTTATAATGGTAACTGCTGTCGGGAAAAAGGATGTGATGGAGAAATGTCTAAAGTTGGGAGCAAAAAATTTTATTACAAAACCTTTTGACAGCGAAAAGGTTTTAAAGGTGATAGAAACGGTTGGAGTCCAATAGGAGGAAAAGAATGCTCTCTGAAATAGATTTTAATGAGATAAAAACTGAATTGTCACAAGTATTTAAGGACTCTCTTTCCGATAGTCTGGGAGTGCGGGCCGAGGCTGTTGAAGGGGAAAATTATGTGAGTTTCCCAATGTACGGCGGGTACAGCTTTAAAGGAGATATTCATGGGAACCTGTATGTCAGCTGTTCCTTAAAATGCGGTTTTAAGATCATGTGCCTTATACTGGGCAGGCAAGATGATTTCCCGGCGGCTGATATTTCTTCTGAAGATAGGCGTCTCATACTTGAAAGCGAGAGAGAGCTGGCCAATATTCTCACAGGCAGCATGAGTTCTTTTTTCTACAGTAAGGGAATGAATATAATCAATTCTCGTCCTCTAATTTTGAATTTTAAAGGCAGAATAGAGGAAGAAAAGAATAAGCTGTTGTTTCATTATAAGGTAGGCGAGGAAATTATCCAGCTGCTCATAATTTTTGCCTTGTCCTGAGCTCCCCGATATAAGTATCTTCCGGCCCTCATTGCATTGAGAGGAATTTTTTTGCCATGGGGCTTCCGTTTTTGAAATTTCTCTGGTATAATAAAAGAAAAAATATTTACTGTTTCAAAAGCAATTAAAATAAAAATTCCGTTTGAATAGGGAGAGGTTCATGATTTGCCTTATAAAGAGGAAGAGTTATTTTTGTATTTTAACTGTTATATTTTTTACTCTGTTTTCAAATAAGTCTGTAAATGCAGGAGTAAACCCGGACGGGTCCTTCGGCTATTCAATCAACATAGAGGTTCCACCCGGTACATAATTCAAGGGGGAAAATAGTTAAGAAGAGAGCCTAATAATGTATCGGTTTCATATGAATACAGCGCAGCGGGATTTTTGAAGAGACTGACCGGGCCCGACGGTTCAATAACAACAATCGATTATGATTCGCTGGGCAGAAAAATTTCACTGAAAGACCCCAGTACGGGAGCCATA
>JAJRXZ010000047.1 GCA_024276015.1 Spirochaetota bacterium
ACAATGAAATTCTTGATCAGGATGAATATTTTTCCGGTTTTTCAATCGATTCCTATCCTGCAACATTTAATATTAACTATAATATTACAGACAACACACTTCTCGGCGGAATAACAATTGCCGGATTTGCAACAGACAGTATTTCCGTCGGATTAACCGTTTACGGCTTAAGAAGGCGCAAAGAGGAAATTGCAAATCAGGTAATAACATTCGATAAGACAACTGAAACAACCTATGAGTGGTCCAATACTTATCTGACGGAATTGATATACGGAGTAACTTCAATTCTGGGCATTCAGATCATGCCCGCAAACACAATTGCCATCGGCATATCTTTTACCGGAGGGACCATTCTCAGCCATAATAAATCGATCCAGAAATATGTTAAACTGGAAACGAATACCGGTGACGTAACAGATCCCGATTTCTCCTTTTCAGAAAACGAGATAAATTACACAGACAGCCAATTGCCTTATATTGTGCGGGGCGGAATTGCATGGTTTCCGAGCAAGAGAACGCTTCTTACAGCGGATGTAATTGCGCATATAGGTGTAAAATATTATCAGGAAAATGTTCAGAACACTATTAATGGCGCTTTTGGAGTTGAGTATTATGTAACAAATTCTTTTCCTGTGAGGTTAGGATTTTTTACTAACCTTGCCAATACGCCTGTTATAAATGCCGGAGATGCCGGCAAAGAGATGAACGTTGATCTTTACGGACTTTCTCTGGGGTTAAGCTGGCAGACAAAAAATTCATCAATTAATCTCAGCGGTTTTGCTCAGTATGGGACGGGTAAAATGCAGGTCTTTGGGGATACCGGTATTCAGGATACAACTGTGCTGATGTATTCAATTTCTCTGACAGGTTCTGCCAGGTACTGACATTTTTGTTATTTTTTAGTAAAGCTGTATTTTATTTGTTTTGCCGTAAATTTTATGCTTATGCAATGTTCTTTGCGTGAAAGGCTGGTATTAAATGTATAGCTGCAAAATTTTTCGTTATACTGCTCTTTTTTTGCTTGTCCTTTACATGCCTGCAATAATTGCCTGCTCTAAAAAATTGACAAAGTCGGAGAAAAAGATTGCTGAAGATGCAATGAGGAAAGATATCACTGATATTGCGGACAATAGATCTGAAAACAATAATAAACTTTTAATAAATTATTCCGGTAATTACAGGCTGACCATTCCGGAATTTAAAGGTTTTCTTACAATTTCTTTTGATAAAAAAACCGGAAAAATTTCAGGAACCATTAAGTTTGATGCATGGGGGAAGGGGGTGCCGGAACCCTTAAAGAATATTAAGATCAATAATAAAAAAATATATTTCATCAGATCGATCGTTTCTTCCGATGAAATGAAGAGATACGGTTCATCCAGATTATTTAAACAAAAGTTTTTTGGAGCTTTCAATAAGGACGGTTCCGTGATAAAAGGTTTTTTCGTTGAAACAGGAACTGAAACTAACTGGAGAGCCGAAAAAATGATCCGATAATGCCCCGCTGTGTTATCTTATACCGACCATTAAAAACAGACCAACAGTTTGTAAAAAATGCTGAAAATAGGGCTGTCAATAATTTTTCCGGAAAAACCACAATGTATTGACAAACTTTTCATTATTAAATTTTATTTACGATTATGAAAGAGTTAACCGTAACAGATCTGGTTTTAAATATATTTGATGAAATAGAAAAGAGAAATAAAAGGCCCGATAACCGGGCTATTCCGGAAACGGATGAGTTCTATCCCTATCTCGAGAAAAAATTTAACATAAGGTCCGATGCAATAGAAATTCTGCTGGAAGTCCTTGTTAATTCTCATAAAATTTTTTCTTTTGAAATTATATCGGAAGACAAAAAAAAATATGTTAATGCTAAAGAAGGGTTTGTAATTTCAGAGATCAATGTGATCAGGAATCTTCTGAATTTTTTTGAGAAGGAGCTTGTCAGATTATATTTTGAAAATTTTGAAGTCCATCTCTCTCCGATGAAAATTGTAAAAGCGATCTCAGGCTCTTTAAAAGAATACAATAACACTCCATTCGGCAGAGTTGCAAATATTGTAGTTAAACTTGTGAAATTTGAAGAAATACTTAAAGTTGACTACGCTTATGTGCGTGATGCCCGTAAGTTTTCGCCTGAATGGAAAGAAAAAAAGTTTGAAGAAGAGGTAGAAAAATGTCCTCAAGTAGAAGAACTGCTTAAATCCGAGAAAAAACCGATCGAAGAAAAAAATAGTAAAGATGTAAAAATTAATAACAAGAGAAGAAGATCCGATACTGTTTCCGATTCGGAAACCATTATTAATACTTTCCAAAAGTCTATTGAAAAAAGCCTTGCAGTTTATGGAGTTGAATTCTACACGAGAATATGTTTCAGAGAGTATAAATTTAATTTAATGGTTAAGATCGTTGCAGAGAAGTTTGTTAATAGTAAAAACGATTTGCTGATAATTAAAGACCATATAAAAAGAGTGAGGTCCCATTCGGATAGGGATATGAAACTTCAAAAGTTTGCAAAGGAAATAAATCGTCTTGAAAGACTGGTTAATGAAAGATTAAAAAGTTAGTAAATAATTCAGGGTAGCCAAAAATTGAAACATGTTGCAGTTGTTGGAGGCGGTGCTTCCGGGCATCTGGCGGCTTATTTTGCCGCTCTTAATGGAAACAGGGTTGTACTTTTTGAAAAACAGAAGAAGCTTGGCAGGAAATTGCTGGCAACCGGAAACGGAAGATGCAATATAACAAATAGAAATATAGCTCTATCCAATTATCACGGAAGAAATCCAAAATTTGTCTTAAATGTTTTTTCAAGGTTCGGTTTAAGGGAAACAGAACATTTTTTTAATAATATAGGTCTTCCCCTTGTTGAAGAAAACCATGGAAGAATGTTTCCGGCTTCATTTCAGGCATCGTCGGTAACGGGAGTGTTGTTATATGAACTGAAAAAATTGAATGTAGATATTAAAACACACAGAAAAGTTGTAAAGATCGGAGCAGTTAAAGGTATGTTTAAGATCATAACAGCCGGTAAAGAAGAGTATTCCTGTCAGTCGGTGATCCTTTCTGCAGGCAATTGTTCTTATCCCCAATTAGGAGGAACAAAAGTCGGGATTGAATTGGTGGAGGAACTGGGGCACAGAATAGTAGAGCCTTTCCCTGCAATTCTGCCTGTAAATATTCCTCTGAAATCGGTACATAGACTGCAGGGCGTTAAGTGGAAATCGTCCATAGCCGTGCTTTGTAAGGGTAAAATTATTTCATCAACCGAGGGGGAACTGCTTTTTACAGGGTTCGGTTTATCGGGAACTGCGGCTCTGGATATATCGAGAAGCGTTAATGAAAATATTATAAAAGGGAAATCTCCCGAGATAGTTATAGATTTTTTCCCGCAATATTCTTATGATGAGCTTTTTGAATTGTTTCAGTCTATTTGGGCGGACAGTAACAAAAAATTATCCTTCAGTATGACAGGTATTATCAACAGCAGAATACCTGAAGTTGTGCTTGGGATATCCGGAATTGATCCGGACAGGAGAATCAATGAATTAAATATCCGGGAGAAAAAAGAGATTGTAAAAATATTTAAGTGCTTTAAATTAACTCCGGGCAAACCGAGGCCCTTTAGTGAAGCTGTTGTTGCGGCAGGCGGAGTTGATGTGAGTGAAATTAACCCTGCAACAATGGAGTCAAGGATTGTGAAAAATCTTTTTATAACAGGAGAACTGCTGGATATAGACGGCGACAGCGGCGGGTATAACCTGCAATTTGCATGGAGCACAGGCGCAATTGCAGGGATGTCTCAGTAAAGATTTACTTTGTTAGTGAAGAATGAAAAATAAAATTATTAAGGAACATTTTCTCGATCCCCGAAATATGGGAAGGATTGAAAATCCTACTTATGAATCGATTGCCAGAAGCGAAACATGCAATGATATTGTAAAAATGACGGTTGTTATTGCTGATGGTGTTGTCGAGGATATTAAAACAGAAGTATTCGGATGCGGATACACAATTGCCGGAGCGTCGTTCTTTACAGAGGGCGCGAAGGGCAAAAGGGCGGACAGAATAATGGAAAGTATGATCGCTCAGAGCAACAGAATAATAAGTGATATTCCGGAAAAACACCAAAACTGCATAGCCCTGAGCAGGAAAGCCTTTAAAATTATTTATGATAAATATTCCGGTGAGGGTTAGAATGTCTCTTCCGGATATGATCAATGTTAAAGCATTTGAGTGGAGTGAAAAGGGTATCAGGGAAATAGAAGTACCTGTGAGCGCAGAATATCCGATAACATTGAAAATTAATAATAATCCCTTTGTTTCCATTGCCTGCTCCGGCCGCGACCTGGAGACTCTGGCCGCGGGGCATCTTGTATCCGAAGGTATAATTGAATCTTATGATGAGATAGAAAAAATTGAAATTGATGAGAAGGAACTTAATATAAATATATCTGTAAAGATCACCGAAAAAATACTGGATCGCCTTTTCAGAATAAGGTCCATAGCTTCAGGGTGCGGGCAGGGCGGATCTGAAATAATTAAAAAAGAGACTGATATTTTAAAAGGCAGCGTTCTTCCTGCATTTGACATCAATGGATTTTTGTCCACTATGAAAAAATTCCTTCAATCCTCCGCACAACATAAGCTTACAAGAGGCGTTCACAGCGCGGCACTCTATGATTTTTACTGGCATGAATATATTTTTTATGATGAAATAGGCAGACATAATGCAATTGATAAGATTATCGGAAATATTTTAATGAGAAGGATCCCGGTAAATGACAAAATAATTTTTTCAACGGGCAGGTTGTCCAGTGAAATAATATTAAAAGCTGTAAATATGACAATTCCTGCCATTGCTTCAAAAGCTTCTCCTACGACTCTTAGTGTTGAACTGGCAAAAAAATACAATCTTCTTCTTCTGGGAAAGGTCAGCGCAAAGAGATTTTGTATCTTTAATGGAATTGAAATTTTTCAGAAAGCCGGGAATTAGAATAGCGTCATAAATCCTTCTAATGAGGATATTTTACTGCAGATGCTGTGCAGCATTTCATGAGAGGGAAATGTAGCAGTTATTGTAAAAGAAATAAATTTGCCGTTTTTACTCTCTTTCCCGTCAACTACACATGTGAGGCCCTTTTCAGAGAGTATACTTTTAATTGAATCGTGCGTATAAGATATATTTCTGAAGATTGACTTGAATGTAACTTCCGACGGATATTGAATTGTATTGTTTGGACTGGACATGGTCAATTTCTAAATCAGTATTGAAGTATTGATGAATTATTTATCCTTAATATAAAAATGTCAAATAATAATATATACAATTTTCGAAAAATTAAAATCCTTTTTATAAAATATTTTAAAGAAAATTTTGGAAATTCAATTGACTTATAATCTTTACAGCAATAATAAATACAGCAAAAATTGAGTTTGTTCAGATTCTCGTTAACATCTTTCATTCAGGTAAAACTTTCCTGAACATTTTTACTTTGAGAAATAATTTTAATTTATATTGGCAAATTTCTGATATTTAATACTGATCGGATACTATGAGTTAATTTGAGGAGAAATAAAGGTGAACAAAAAAATTTTGAATACGATTATTCTGATCATTTGTTGTAACGCTGTGCTTTTATTTGCGGAAAAGAGTGGTAAAAAAGATTTGGATAGAAATTGTATAAGCGGGAATTGCGTAAATGGCAAAGGGACTAAGATTTTAAAAGATGATGAAAAGTATACTGGAGAATTTAAAGATGGCGAAATAACCGGAAAGGGAGTCTATTATTTTAACAGGAAAGATAAATTTAAAAATATTATTATAACAGGGATCCAACATGCAAGAAAACTGATGTTATTTCCTGAGGATACTATATATAGAGGGGAATTTTTAAAAGGCAAATTTAACGGCAGCGGCGAAATAATTTTTCCGGACGGCTCAAAATATGTAGATCAATATAGTAATGGAAAGCCTCAAAATACGGGAGGATACTATAGAGATGACGGTGAAATGTATGATAACAGATGCGAAGATGATTGTATTGATGGAACAGGAACAATGATGAGAGCGGATGGTTCTGTTTATGAGGGGGAATTTGTCAATGGGAAAAGAGAGGGAGTTGGAGTATTAAAATATCTTGAAGGTCATGAATACAGAGGATCTTTCCAGGATGATTTTGAAGATGGTTACGGTATGATAACATATATTAACGGATCAAAATATGAAGGCAATTTTAAGAACGGCACTTATCATGGTAAAGGCACCTTTTACTTTGGAGACGGGGCAAAATATACAGGCGAATTTAAAAAAGGAACCCGTCATGGATTCGGTTATTACTATCTTTCCAATGGACGGCTTCTCTATAAGGGCGAATGGCGGAATGATAAGAAGTGGGGGCAGGGTACTTTTTATGTGTATAGCTATGGAAAGTTGTTGAAGAAGTATGTCGGGAGGTTCAGGAATGATCTGTACACGGGATTCGGTATCTATTATGAATACTTCGAAGACGGAACCTTGAGTAAAAAATATGAAAGCAATGAGAAGGGAAATAATATACTCCATGAATATTTTAAAAACGGCGAAAAGTATATTGGTCGATTTAAAGATATGAACATGATAGGTTATGGAAGCGGCACGCATTATTTACCGGATGGTTCAAAATATGTAGGTGGATTCCTAAATGGAGAATATAACGGAACAGGAACATTTTATAACTCCAAAGAGAAAAAAGTTTATGAAGGCGAATGGAAAATGGGGAAAATGCACGGTAAAGGAACATACTATTATCCGGATGATTCGAAATATACAGGTGATTTCCTGAATAACAGGAAACATGGCAATGGCACATATTATGTTATGGATCAGTTCGGCAATGTGGTGTATAAATTCGAAGGTCAATATAGAAACGGGAGAAGATTCGGCAAAGGAACGGAATATGAATTTGAAAGAAGCGGAAATTTAATAAGAGAAAGAACAGGGTGGTGGGACGGTGAATTGTATCTTGGCAAATAAAATAGAGTTCCCCGCATTTACTCAGAGTAAAATGTCTTTATGAACAGAAAGTCATTGCTGAGCAAAGAATATCCAATTAATATATTTTTTTATATCTTTTAATGACATCCCATAGCCTAAGTAGTATCCGTCTATCCAGATTTCAAAATGGAGATGTGTGCCGTAATCCTTTCCAATCGCTTCACCGTAAAGACCGGAGTTTCCTGCAAATCCGATCGGCTGACCTTTTTTCACTAGGGCCCCTTTTTTTATAGATTTATTGATTGCCGATAGGTGATTATAGGCAGTTACAATCCCATTCTTATGGTCTATCCAGACCTGTCGACCGCCAAAAGATCGTTTAACAAAAGTTCGGGGATGATTTTTGAAATAGTTTGCTCTGCTTTTCCATTCTTCTGCCGTCATTGGCCGGTAATTCCAATCGGCTCTTATAACAATGCCGTCATCTGCAGAGTAGATTGGTGTATCCTTGGTAACTCTCACAGGAGTATAGTTCTCGTCACTGTGATGGTAAAAAATATCAAGTCCTGCATGGCGGCCCCCTCTGTATTTTCGCGGCGCGTTGGGAAAACCGGAATTGCTGTCCGGCAGAAATCCGTTTTTGATCGGGAAAAAAAGTCCTTTAAGCCGTTCGTCATAATATTTTATTTTTGAATATCCCAGATAGGTTTCAACCTCGGCAATTGCCGCATATCCCTTATATGTTGCATCCTCAGGGATGTAAATTCTGAAAGAACTTGCATCAATGCCGTTTAAGTCAATTTCAGCACGATCATTCTTTGCAGGGGATACATTTTCAAGATTGATTTTTGCAAAATCGAACCATCTGTCCTTATACAAAAACTGGAGTTTGAAGTATTTGATTGTTTTATAATTATCTTTTTTACCGGGATACACTACAATTTTGCTCATTAATCTTTTTATGCCAAAGTCTATTTCAAACCAGTGAGGCCCCCTGATATTTTTTGAAACCCATGAGGTTTTTATATCACTGTCCATTGCTTTATCCCCCTTATGAATTTTACTGAAGAAGGAACTTGTTTCAAAGTAGATTCTTTGAACAGTATTTTGCCCCATTATTATATAGTCCCTGTTAGGTTTATTCCTTTTAGGGATCGTATAATTATAATAATTAAGGCTTAATATAATGAAAAAACAAAGAGACTTGATCATAAGACCTCATGAGCAGACAATTAATATAGTATTAAAATTAAAAAAAACCGTCTGCCCGATAATGGCGGCAGACGGTTTATCTATGCTTTAGTCAACTTGCTTGGTTGAAAGATTATTATTTATTATTCTTTTGGAACCACTCTGAAGGTCACTCTTCTCTGGCTGTCGTCAGCACTGTCAACTCCCTCAATAGGTTCGGAAGAACCTACACCTTTATAAGTCATGTTTGGCGAGTCAATTCCTTCTTTTCTTAGAGCGTTATAAACGGCTTTGGCTCTGTCTGTAGATATTTTAATGTTCCCGGGCTTTCTTCCAACAGGCTCTTCGGGGCCTCTTGAGTCCGCGTGGCCGGTTACCTGTAATACATATCCTTCGGGAAGATTATCGATAATTTTTTTGATTATCGGAGCTGCGTCCTTAGCAAATTTATTCCATTTCTGAGCCGGAACTTTCGAGCTTTTATAACCGAAGCCTGCAACGGGAATCTTTGCAAGCTGCTCATTGGAGCTTTTGACAAAAATTGACGATGTATCGGTTGATACTTTTTTTGGCGGCGGTTCTTTTTTGGGGGCAGACTCACATGCAATAAACAAAGCAATGGTTAAACTCAATATAACTAAAGAAATTCTTTTCATTCTAAAACTCCTCTTAAAATTAATATATTATTAGTTGTTTAATACCAAGTAAATCGATTTAATAATAGTGCCTATACTATTAAAATTGAAAAAAAAATCAATCAAAAAAAGAGAAATATTGAAATAATAAATTCAAATTTATTCCATTTCGGTTATCCCGGTTTATCTGTTAATATAGATAAAACCGTAATTTTCAGCCTGTTTTATATCGGTTTTAAAGGGGCGTGAAATTCTTTGAATATGCTTTATCTCTTTGACGGCATTTTCACCTTTTAAAAGGTATGGTTGGGATTTAATTTTTTTGTATTTCCCGGCAATAGGTATGATCTTGATTCTTTTCAGAGAATTTTTATTATATATTAGTGAAACCATAATGTTATTTTTGTAATAGGGGTTATAGAAACCTGTTACAGCGTTTCCAAGTGAATAAATAATAGGTTTCCTGTTATAGATTTCTATCCCCTGAGGGACATGCGGATGGTGTCCGATAATACCATCTGCTCCGGCATCAATGATTTTATGGGCGATCTTAACCTGATAATTTTCAGGATAATCGTTGTGTTCAATTCCCCAGTGAAGAGATACTAAAACAATATTATGGGCAGTTTTATTCTTTTTTACATCTTCTTTAATTAAATTTAATTTTAACGGCGCTGTTCCTGCGCTATTTTCAGTCGCAAAAAAATCTGCCGGAGGTCTTTCGCAATAGGAGAGAAAGATTATATTAGTATCTTTTATCTTTATAATTGCCGGTTTTCTTGCTTCAGCTAAATTGTCTCCAGCGCCTGAGTAAGATATGCCCCATTCATTTAAAAACTCAATTGTATCGTATAATCCTTCACGTCCGTAATCAAGTATGTGATTGTTTGCAAGAGATACAACATCAATTTTCAATAACTTGAAAAATTCGGCATTGTCGGGATGAAGTCTGAAAGTAAACGGTTTCGCTGGATGGATATTGCCGCGAAAGGTGACGGACATTTCAAAATTTGCAAATACTACGTCATAGTTTTTGAGATATTGTTTTATCTTTACAAAGGGATAATCTATCCCTTCAACTTCAAGCTGTTCTTCTGCGTTTTTTACCACAAGAAGATCGCCCATACACAATATTGAGAATTCATCCGATTTAATAGGAGGAACTGCCTTTTTCGGGTTAGTCGAACA
>JAJRXZ010000048.1 GCA_024276015.1 Spirochaetota bacterium
CGTCAGGTGAAACGTCTCCGTCAATTTCGACGGACTGCTCAGTAGTAAAGGGGATCTCTCTTCCTGTTTTGCGGAATTCCTGGTCCATGATCGAAACATAACTGAATTGTACCATATCCTTCCTGTTATCGTCGCACGCGGAAAAACCAAACAAAAGGAGCAGTATAAAAAGATATGATGCTCTTCTTTTCATTTTTTCACCCACCTTCCCGATTCATCCTGAATCCAGTCATTTTTCTGAGCAAGAGCTCTCTGCTCTTCGGCAAAAATTCTGCCGAAAGCCTCTATCTCTTCGTCAGTGGGGGGCTTTTTATTTGCGTTTAAAAGCGTTCTTGTGAAAATCGTTTTCCTTGCATTGTTTTCGTTTTTTATTACTCTTTTTATTAATTCCAGTATATCCTTATCATTTTCGGAAGGGCCTGATTTAATATACTCCACATATCCGTTGTTTGCTTCTCCTATGAATCCCCTGTCCTTGTAATCTCTGATCTTGTCGGAATGGAATTCTCTTATTTTCATGGCCAGTACCAGTTCGCTGTCGCCGGAAATTACCGGTTCCGCGCCCGTTTTTTTCTGAACCGTCGTTTTTACGGACGATACTACCCAGGAGTCCTTTTCAAGTTCTTTATAATCTCCGACGATCTGTCTTTCCACAACGGTTTTCTCTCCTGTGAGGTTTATCTTCGGGGATGAAATGACACAGCAGCTGGGGGTTGTAGTTGAACATCCGGCAAGACCTGCGGTTATTAAAATGCAGTATATGATCAATTTATATTTATTTATCATTTTATTCTCCTTCTGCTTGATTCTCTTGGTTTTCTTTTTTCTGCGCAAAAATATTTCTTAAATATTCCTGAAGTCTCATTCTGTCGAATTTTATCCGGTTATTCTCAACGCCCATAATCAGACTCAACGCCTTTCCTGAAAAAGAGACCGTTGCATAAACAAGCCCCTTATCAAGATTAAAATCAAATCCTTTGATATTTACCGAATTGTCTACAACAAGCTGTCCGATGGTTCCCAGTTTCGATTTACCCTTTTCAGTACTGAGCCCTTTCATGAGTTTGTTGGCAAAATCCTCGCCGATTTTGTATATGTTGATATAGCCTTTCGGTTTCAGCTCTTTCTGAAAATTTACGCCTCTGCCAAGAAAGTTTGCGCTCAGAGAAAGTTCGGCGTCCCTTGTTTTCTTTGCCGGGTCAGGTTCGTCAAGTTTTCCAATATCAATATTTGTAATATCAAGGATAAGCAGAAATTCCATATTATCCGGGTTCAGATCGGCCAGATTAAAAAGAATTTTTCTTCCGTACAGCGCGCCGTCAAGAATGTAAGCTTTCATATTGACAATCTGAAATATCTTATTCTTGAATTTCATTGAGGCTTCAAAATCTTTTAAATATTCAAACTGTATATCTCTTGAAGGATGTTTTGCTTTGATCGATTTTATTGAAAAATTAGGTTTTTCCGAAAAGAATTTGTTGTCAATTACCTGGTTTTTTGTAATAACTATCTGCGATTCTCCCGGTATTTTTGTAAAAAAGGATTTTAATTCCGCTTCAAATGGAAAATCCAGATCAAAGTCTTTAATTTCAATTTTGTCAGGGTTGTTTTTTACATTCAGATTAACAATTTTTATTGCTCCGCGGGCTTTACCGGTATTTATGTCACCTTTAAAAAAAGTATTAATATCAATTAAACCGGCCATTTGCCATGGCCCATACATTGTTTTCATTACAGGATTGTTCAGTTTTATATTTATTTTAAGGTCCGAATCGGCAATGGGAGCTTTACTGTGGTCAACCATTGCAGATACATTAAGAGCAAAATTCCACATTTTACTTGCAAGTCTCAGTCTTTTCAGGCTGGCTTTTTTCTTTTTCGCATTATAAAGGGCATTCAGATCCAGCTTAAGATCGTTTAACTGAAAATCGGGTACTTTCAGGTTCAAACCCAGTCTTGCGGCAATAGTTTTCCCCAGGCTGAAACGGCACCACATATTCATGTTTACAGGTTTTTTTAAGGGTATGCTTTTGATGTTTTTCCGTAACTTATCGGTTACCATGGCAATGAGAGGTTCCTTCCGAAAGGTGAAACGTTTGATATTTATTTTGCCCGAAAGCCGCGGCTTTAATCTGACATTTCCGGAAACCGCAATATTCAGAGCGTCCTTTCTCATTGCAGGATCATAAAATCTTAAGGCAATATTTTTTAAATCCGCTCTTGAGAAGTTGTTATAGCCGTTAACATCCAGTCTCAATTCAAGACCGTTGTCCCCCGATCTGCTTCCCTTAAGAGCATATCTCAGGTGAGGTATCTTAAGCAGAGATCTCAGGTATATATCATCGGATCTTTTTTTTACGTTATATGAATAATTGAGATAGGGTATGGAGGCGGTTGTCCCCGGAATAGAAAAAAATATTTTGTTCAATAACAGACTGCCGCTCACATCAATATTAACGGGGTCTCCTTTAATTGTCAGAGGAAACAAAGAAATATCCCCGGCAAAGATCATGCTTCTGTTTTTGGTTATACTTCTGAAGTAGGGGTAAAGGTCCTTCAGGGATATATTGCTTTCGGCCATTTTCAGATCAATATACTGTTTTTTTGTAACGTTCTTAATACTGCCCCGAAGATGTATCCATTTTTTTCCGCTGAACTCAATAATAAAATGATTTAAGTTAAGATAGTCTTTTATGGGATTATAAAAGAGATCGTAAGATACCATAAAATTCAAAGGCGTCAAATATGTACGCTTAAACCTGACAGGCGTTTTATATGTTCCGAATTTAAAAAAACTGCTGAATTTCGGAGACTTAGCGCCGTCCTTTGAAAAAATAAGATTCCATGTTAAGATCAACGGCGGGGAAACTTCAGCTTCTTTTGATACGAATGAAACATTCATCTTCTCCCCGGGATTAAGAATGATGTTCATCTTTTTCAGAAGTGAAACGGCTTTAATTGAAAGAGGAACTTTTTTAAAGGGAGGAATATCAATGCTGATATTATATGTGAGCCCTTCAAGCGACGAATTGAATTTACTGCTTTTAACGTAGAGCCTTAGATCATCCAGAACAAAATTGAACATAAATTTAACGGCAATGGGAAGATTGATCTCTTCAGGCAGAGGGGCTCCCTTTTTCTCTTCGATCTTTTCTTCTTTCTTTTTCCCGGGTTTCATTAAGCGCGCCGCATTCCATACCCCTTTTTTTTCTTCAAGGAATATTTCAGGTTTGTATATCCCGATTTCGGGAATGCTTATATTGCCCGCAAACATTGCAAAGAATTTATAATTCAGAACAAGTTTTTTAATTTTTACAAGGGGTTTATTATCAAATTCCTCGCCGTTTCTGATCAGAATATTTTCAATAACAAAACCTCTGTATGGGTCGAATTTTTTCACACTGAGAGATATTGTTCCGTAAGAAATTTTATTAAAATTTGTAATTATGAGGTTTTCAACATTTTCAGGAGAGAGGTAGGCTTTTACGATAACAAGAGCGATCAGAATTACAAATACAATCAGCAAGGGTATTCTGACGAAGATAGTCTTTGCAAAGAATAAGGATACCCTCGCGCCAATACTTTGCGATCTTTTTCGGGCTTTTTTATTTGAAGGATCCCTTTCTTCGCGATCTCTTTTAAATATTTTTTTCCAACTCCTTTCCTTGCTCTTCTTTCGGGAATCTTTTTCTGCCATCTCTTTGTTTTCCTTAAGTTATATGTAATGGGCAATATAATAACACTTTTAAGTTGATTTCAAGCAAAAATTTAATCTCTTAGCCCCGGAAAAGATATAGCGTCATTAGTATTTAAAGCTCATTCCGCTTTTTTTGGAAAGATATACCTGGAAGCCACCCTAAAATCCCCCCAAAGGAGGGGATTTAAAGATCGTGAGAAGAATATACCGATCATCATTGAAATTTTTCATATTGTCTGAGCCTATGCGAATTTTATCCGTTTTTTCTAATGGCTTTTTAACACCATATAACACGTTATTTGCGACACTCTCCCTGCGGTCGCTTGAAATTATGGTATGCCGATTGTTCCGTCAACATGATAGGGATGATCGACTGTAGATCAATTTAAAAAAAAAGTTCTATTCTCCCGACGGATTAAAGATATAATTTGTTTAAGCGCCTTCGCTGCTGTGACAGGTCTGGACTCCGCAATAAAAGGGGCCGTTTACTAAATCATTCGTCGACATTCCCATTGTACCTGTTGTTTCGCCAATATCGTGTGTCATATTAAATTCATCGTAGAGAAAACCGAAAGGTGTATTGCTGCCATGTACATTGTGGCACGATATACAGGTTGCTTTGTTCCCTGTTGTAATTGCATTGCTTGAATGACACCCTCCACAACCGCTCAAGATACCTTCTCCCCTGTAGAGCCATGCATCAGCGACACTTGAATTATTATTCCTAACACGCATACTTATATGATACCAGTGAAGCTGATATTTATTTCCTCCTCCGCCATCTCCATGTTGATTTCCGTCAGAATCAACAAATTTTGTCACTAACCCGGAATTGTAATAGGGAGGGGAGCCGAATGTAATAACTCCACCGCTTAGAGGAGGATTGAGTTCCAGAATGTAGTCATAATTCCCTCCTGATTTTACCCCAAGTATATCTTCTTTTGTAACACCGGCATAGCTGGAATGACAGGAAAAGCAGAGTTCATAATCAGTTTCATTATAATTATCCTGAGCCTGAATTCTGAAATTCATATTCCCTGTCAGCAGGCCGTAATTGCCGGAACCATGGGCATTAATCTGCCCGCTATCTCCATGACAACCTGTTCCGGGTAAACCTGTACCCATACAGGTGAGTCCTTTATCCCTGTGCCCGTATGTTTTGATCCAGCTGTCCTTTATTGTGGAACCGGCTGAATTTGGTATTACACCCAGAGTGTTGGGCGTTCCGCCGGTACCGTTTCCAAAGGGCGACATGTCGCCGCCAGCCCCGTCCGAATCGTGACAGCTTAAGCAGAATAGTTCAAGACTCGAAACATTTGCCGGATCATAAACTATAACCTGACCGGCATTATCCTTATCTTTAAGTCTGATAGTTCCGCTCATATGGCTGCTCTGTTCATGACAAACGATACAGTCTGAATCCTGTACGATCTGCGTATTTCTGTTGGCATAATCTATTACATGATGTGATTCTTTATTGAAATCGCCGCCAACCCCGGAACCATCGCCGTTAGAATCAAAAATCTGCCTTCTGCTTCCAATACTGGCCTTATGACAAAAAGAACATCCAGTTACATTGTCATACCAGCTGATTCCTCCGGAACCACCATGGCATGATATACTATCACATGTACCATCGGCATCGGTAAAAACCGCAGATACATTCCCCCATGATGAGCCCTGCGAACCGTCCGTATCAAAATAGACAATAGTACTCGATTCGGCTTTTCCATATGTTCCGTTCATGTGAGTGTCTATTGTTTTATAATCTTCGTGGCAGATCTGACAGTCTATTGCTCTGCCTGTAACGTGCACAGTATGTTTTCCGTCGGTTCCCGATCCGCTTGTGGTAAGCGGATCAATTATACTGCCGGAAATATGACAGGCAGAGCATCCCGTTGCAGTGCTGTACCAGTTAACTCCTCCGTATCCACCATGGCATGATATACTATCACATGTACCGTCGGCATCGGTAAAAACCGCGGATACATTCCCCCATGATGAGCCCTGCGAACCGTCCGTATCAAAATAAACAATAGTACTCGATTCGGCTTTTCCATATGTTCCGTTCATGTGAGTGTCTTTATCCTTATAGCCCTCATGGCAGATAACGCATTCAATTGCCTTGTCAGTAACATGGGCACCATGTTTGCCGCTGCCGCCGCTTCCGTTTGTTGTCATGGGGTCTATTGCGCTTCCGGAAGAATGGCATGAGGTGCATCCGGACGAGTCGCTGTACCAGTTCACGTCTCCTGTGCCTCCGTGGCAGGAGATATTGTCGCACTGTCCCGTTGAGTCATTGAAGTCGGTTGTTACGGCTGTTGAATCGAATGTTCCGTTAAACCGAACTATGCTCTCGGTTTCGCTGCTTCCGCCGTAAACATTATTCATGTGAGTTGATCTGCTTTTATAATCATAATGACATGTATTGCACTCAATATTCTGGTCAGTTACATGGACGGTATGCTTTCCCTTTACGCCCTGCCCGTTGGTGCTGAGCGGATCAATGGGGCTTCCTTCGGAATGGCATACTGTGCAGTCTCCTGTTACCTGAGCATACCAGTTTATGGGCGTTGAGCCTCCTCCGTGACAGGCAATATAAGAGCAGTCCGATGTGGTATTATTCCATACTCCCGAAGGATTGAGGCTGTCAAAAAATACTATATCGACATCTCCGTTCACATCAAGTATGCCGTCTTTATGGATCGATTTTTCCAGATAATTATAATGGCAGTTTTCGCAGATGTACCCTCTGACAAGGTGAATTGCATGCTGTCCCGTTGAAGGAGGATACTGTTTTACCTGAGTGGCAGTGTGGCATTGCGATGCAGTGCAGGTGGATGTTTGCTTTTTAAAAGGATTCCGTTCTTTGCTGCATGCGGTAAAGAGCAATAAAAGAAGCACCGAAAATAGAAGGGTGCATCCTGAAAAACGCTGAAGTGTCATAGAATCCTCCTGATTCGCTTTGTTAAAATCATCGACATTATTTAATAAAACCATTATAAGTCAAACTTTTCAGATTATCTCTGCTTTGCATATAATAATATACAAAAAAAAGAGTATTAAGTAAATAAGCATTAATACTTATAAATTTGAAATATACATAAACCGGTTGTTACTTCCGTTTTGCAGTCAATTTCTTCAGATCTTTCAATGAGTTTTTTCCGCGCAGTTTCGGGACATATCAAACATTTTACAGGAGCGATCTATTATTTACTTGAAAATTTCTTTAATCTCTGATAAATTATCTAAACATAGTGTGCAGATCCTGTTCAATAATTTGGTACAATACAAGATGTACTGCCGAAAAAATGTTATATCTCAATTACAATACAATTATATAAATCGGGTATAAATTGTGGACAAACCTAATCTTATTTTACTGACAAATATTGAAAAAATATATGAAAACTCTGAAATACTTAACCACCTTTCTGTGAGCTTTACTAAAAAATATATACCCAAGGATGAAACAAAGTTAAAAAAGCTCTTTTCCGAGAGCAAATTTATTTTGTCAATCATGAATGGCGACAAGCAGTTCAGCAGATCATATATCCGGACATATGCAAAAGTTCTGGAAAAAACCAATTTCCCGGCTCTGTTTCTTGCCAGTAAAAGCAATATAAAAAAATATATTCAGCTTTTCCCAATTACGGTTGATTTTATAGTTAAACCCGTTACATACTTTAAATTTAACCTCAGAGTAAGCCGCATTCTTGAGATCTATAAGCTTGTGGAAAAGGCGCATACATTGAAAGGACTTGAAGATGAGATCAATGTCAGGAACAATGTTCTGGAATTGACCAGACAGGAGCTGATTGACGGTTCAGAAATAATAAAAGCCCTGGATATAGCAATGGAATTGTCCCGTCAAGAACTTTTGAAACAGAAAGAAGAAATATCTGCGCGTGAGCAGATCCTCGAAATTACAAGGCAGGACAAGATCGATCTTCTGTCGCAGATCAAAGCCTTTGATGAGATCATGAGATATTCTCATAACGAAGAGGAAGATTACCAGAAGGAGATTGAAGCTTTGGAAAATTTGCTTGTTTACATGATCAATAAAAAGAAGGAAAAACAGAAAAAAAATAAGGGAGAGAGGCAATTGAAATGAAGAAAAAAATATTTTTAAGCTCAATAATTTTTTGCATGGCAATTATGACCTCCGAAACTTCAGATGCAAAGGGTAATGTGCTCGAAAGCAGAATTGAGAAAGTAAAGCTTTACAGCAACAGAGCAAAAATAACAAGAAGAACTAATATCTCCTTGAAGAGGGGGTATAATAAAATAATTATCGGAGGACTGCCGAAACTATTATATGACTGGTCCGTAAGAGGCGCATTGCCGAAGAATTTCAGAGGGAAAATACTCTCTCTCGAAATTGAGAAAAAAGCCTTGATCGAAAAGAGGCAGAAGTTGATATCAAAAATCGAAAAAAAACTGGACGCCCTCAGGGGAAAAGACAGGATCCAGATTGACAAGCTTAAAAATATAAGGTCTCAGGAAAACTTTTTAAATTCAATACTTCGATTTACAAATCAAACGGCATCAAAAGAACTTGCGACAAGGATCCCTCAGATCAGGGTCTGGGACAGCACCCTTAACTACGTAATAAGAAAAAAGAACGCCCTGTCAGCAGAGAAGAGGAACATTGAAAAGGAGAGAGAAAAACTGGGCAGAGAGATCCAGAAGTGGGAATTTGAACTTTCACAAATTGCCGGCAGGAGATATTTCAGGAATTACCAGTCTCTGAAAAACGCCATAATGCAGCAGAAATCCGATATAAATGTTCAGCAATACGCGGATACAACCGGAAACTATGCGGAAATCAACAGGCTTCTTATTAAGCCTTCGGAAAAGATCGACGTTGAAAAAAGAGTAATTATTAATATTTTTTCATCCCGTGCCGTTGATACTGAATTTACAATTACATATCTTATTCCCAATACATACTGGCAGATGTTATACGACATCAGAGCAAGCAAAGAGAATAAGATCATTGATCTGTTTATTTATGCAAACATCTATCAAAAAACCGAAGAGGATTGGAATAATGTAAAGCTTCTGCTCTCAACAGGTTCCCCCGTTAATGTAGTAAAGGAACCTCTGTTAAGTCCGTGGTATCTGAATGTTTATGTTCCATATAATTATAAATACAGCACAAAATCCATGCTGGGAGGCAAGAGCTACAAAGCAAAAAAGAGCGCTCCCTTGTATGAAGTCTCGAAAGACAAGAAAGATGATGCATACCAATCGATTCCCGAAACCAAGGTAAAAGAGAAAGGATTGTTTTTTGAAGCCGAAATACCGTCAAAACAGACCATCATATCTTCCGATAAATATCAGAAAAAATATTTAAAAGATTACAGACTGTCAGATGGAAAAGATCTTAAATTCTATTATCAGTGCAGTCCCGAGGTGAGCCGCAGCAGCTATTTGCGCGTAAAAACAACAAATACAACAGAACTCCCGTGGCTTAAAGGCAGAGCTCAGGTTTTTCTTGAAAATGAACTTATGGGGAAAGTCTCACTGCCATATACGCCTAAGAATAAAAAGATCGAACTGGTTCTTGGCATTGAAAAGAGAATTGTAGGCAGGAAAAAACTTATGAAAAAATATGAGGATACATCGGGACTTTTTGGCGGGAACAGAAAAATATTATATAAGTATAAACTTTCAGTTGAGAATAATCTGTCTGAAAAGGCTGAAATTTTGCTTCTTGACGTAATTCCGGTTTCTCAAAATGAAAAAATAAAGGTGAATATGGAAAATCTTTCTCTGCCTTTTATTATGAATGAGAAAGAGAAAAAATCGGCTCAATTCCTTCGAGGAATACGAAGATGGAAATTAAATCTTAAGCCCGGCGAGAAAAGAGAAATTACCTATGATATAGTTATTACCTTTGATAAGGATATTCACATCAGAGGTTTAAGATAAACATACACTTTAAACCAGGAATAAGCATGATGAGGAAAACCAAAATTATTTGTACTCTGGGCCCGGCAACAAGCGACGAGAGAATTCTTGAAAAGCTGATCACGGAGGGAATGAATGCTGCAAGATTAAATTTCTCACACGGGACTTATGAAGAACATAAAGAAACAGTTAATAGAGTTAAAGCTTTAAGAAAAAAATTGAATCTTCCTGTTGCGATCCTCCTTGATACAAAGGGGCCTGAAGTAAGAATAAAAAAATTTGAGAACAATTCGGTAGAATTAAAAGAAGGGGATCTGTTCAAGTTAACTACGGAAGAAGTTGTCGGCAGCGATTCGATTGTATCCGTAACTTACAAAAATCTGCCTCGTGATGTAAACAGAGGCGACAGGATCCTTATCGACGACGGCCTTATCGAATTAAAGATAATCAGCAAAAACAATAAAGAGATTGAATGTGAGGTCATAAACGGCGGACCCGTAAGCAATAATAAAAGCATAAATATACCGGGAGTTGCCGTTAATCTTCCCTTTATCAGTGATAAAGATAAAAATGATCTTCTCTTTGCCATTGAAAACGATTTTGATTTTATTGCTGCGTCTTTTGTAAGAAATTCGGACTGTGTTAAAGAAATAAGAAAAATTCTTGAAGACAACAACGGGCGGGCAATTAAAATAATAGCCAAAATAGAAAACAGGGAAGGTGTGGACAACATAGACGATATCCTCAGAGTCAGTGACGGCGTTATGGTAGCAAGGGGCGATATGGGAGTTGAAATCCCCTTTGAAGAACTTCCTGCTATTCAGAAAAGCATCATTAAAAAATCGCTTCTTCAGGGCAAACCGGTTATAACCGCAACTCAGATGCTCGATTCAATGATCAGAAATCCCAGGCCTACAAGAGCGGAAATTACAGATGTGGCAAACGCGATCTATGACGGAACAAGCGCTATTATGCTGTCAGGTGAAACATCGATCGGAGAATTTCCTGTGGAATCGGTTAAAACCATGTCAAAGATCGCGGTTCAAACCGAAAAGGATATCGATTATATCAGAAGATTTGCAAATACTCATATTTCCGTTTCAAGGAATGTAACAAATGCAATCAGCCATGCAACATGTTTAACCGCTCATACTCTGGGCGGCGCCGCGATCGTTACTGTAACGCAGTCGGGGCGTACTGCCCATATGATCTCAAAATTCAGGCCTGCATGTCCTATCATTGCAACGACTGTTTCGGAAAAAATATATCACCAGCTTGCCATGTCTTGGGGCGTCCATCCTATCCTCACTGAAACTAAAAACAGCACGGACGAGATATTCGAACAGGCAATTGAAATTGCAACGGAAACAAATTTTGTAAAGAACGGCGACCTCGTTGTCATTACGGGCGGAATGCATGTGGGGATCAGCGGTACAACAAATACGATCAAAGTTCATGTTATCGGGGACATCCTTGCAGAAGGAACGGGAGCAAACAAACTTTCCGCAAGCGGAACTCTTTGCGTTGTTGACAACGAAAAGGAATCTCTTGATTCGTTCCGGGACGGGGATATCCTGGTTTTTTCAAGAACTACCGAGAGTATCTTAATGGTGCTGAAAAATGCAGCTGCAATAATTACCGAAGAGAACGGCAAGGATTCCGAAGCGGCTGTAGTTGGAAAAGCACTGCAGATCCCGGTGTTGACAAACGTGCTCAATGCCGCTGCTATTCTTAAGAGCGGGACCATTGTGACCGTAGATTCGGGCCAAGGATTTGTTTACGCAGGAGTTAAGCGTTAAAATAGATCTTGCGGCTATCGGGACAATTCTTTTAAGGATCCTTTTATCAGGGATTCCACAGTGCTGTTGGGATTATCCTGAAGAATTTTCCCTACAATATTTGAGGATCCTGTTTCATCAAAGCCCAGAGCTACCAGAGCATCAACGGCATCTCTCTTAAGGGAGGGCGTTTCATCTGCTTCTCCGGCAATATCTTCAAGCTTCCGCATTTTCCTTTTTAACTCAAAAACGAGTTTATCGGCCTTGGCCTTGCCGATGCCCGGGATTTTTGTAAGATAGGGCGCGTTATCGGATCTTACCGCTTCAAGGAGCCTTTCAACGGATATAGCCGATAATATTGACAGCGCCATTGAGGGGCCGATTCCGCTGATGCTTATAAGAGTTGAAAATATATTTTTCAGCTGCTCGGTATGGAACCCGAAAAGTCTGAACTGATCTTCCCTGTGATGCGTGTGAACATAGAGGACAACTTCTTTTAATGATCGTATCTTTTCAAAGGTTACAAAGGGGATCTGCAATTCATATCCCACGCCGTTGACATCAAGAATTATACCCGCAGGCTTCACTTCGTCAATAATTCCCTTAAGTTTTGCGATCATTTGGTCATCCTGTCAGTCAATTATCATGCCTTATTAATTATGCGGCATCCGGATTTGTGGGAAATATGGCCAAGAATAATTATTTTGTCAAGGCCATTAACTTATTCTTAAAAGCCTCCTCTAATATCTGCCGCAGGCACTTCCGTTGGCCGCCGCAAAGGGGGGACTTTAATTTTGTGTATCAATTTGCTTACTCGACTTAGACACTTTTTATACAGAAAAAACAGGTAAAATTCGCATAGGCCCAAGTAATTAAAGAAATAAAAAATTATATTTATCCGCAAAAAATACTTGACAATATAATACTTATACGTAATATATGTATATAAATAGTTTATATAGGTATTAACTTTGGTTAATATATCATGGATTTCCATCTCGTATAGAGTAACGGGGATAAAATATTATATGGTGCCTGATCTTGATCAATTCAGCGTAACTGACTGCCATTATTATTTGCTTTCGCGAGCAACGCTTGTTATTACATCCGCCTTGAAAAAGGGGTTCACCGATGCAGGTGTTGAAAAGGTTAAACCCGGTTATCTCGGTGTGCTTGTAAGCTTGTGGCAGAAAGACGGGCTTAAAACCGTTGAACTGGCAAGAATGGCAGGGCTTGAACCCTCGTCAATGACAGGCCTTCTTGACAGGATGGAAAGAGACGGTTTGATTTACAGGTCATCCGACCCTCATGACCGGAGAGCCCAGCACATAGTGCTGACCGACTTCGGAAAAGAAATAAAAAAGCCTGTTCTGGAAGTTCTTGATAAAACACTGAAGAGCGTGTTTCAGGACATTGAAGAGAGTGAAATAAACATAATAAAAAAGGTACTAAATAAAGTGCTCAATAATGCAAAGAGGGGGAGCAATTAATCTATGAGCAAAAAAAAATATATCGGTTTTACCTGCGCATATACGCCCCTGCAGATATTGGATGCAGCGGGATTTACGCCATACAGAATATTACCCATTGGAGATCCGCCGGATCGGGCCGGACAAATACTGCACGATAATCTGTGCCCCAATATAAAAAGGATTCTTGACCGGGCTCTGGACCGGGATGTACCTCCTCTCGAAGGAATGGTTTTTGTTAACAGCTGCGATGCTATGCGCCGTCTTGCAGATGCCTGGAGAAGGATAAGGCCCCGCGACAGAGTATTTCTTATTGATCTGCCCGTTACTACCGAAGAACATTCAATATCCTTTTTAAAAGATGAGATAGCCCGTCTGACAGGCACGCTGGGTGAGTGGTCCGGCAATGAGATCGCAACTGACGATATAGAAAAAAGCATAAAAAAATATAACCGCCTTGCCGCTTTGATCACAGAACTTAATGAGAAATTCAGTTCCAACAATATGACCTGCAGTAGAAAAGAAATTCAGGCAATTTTCAACAGGGCAGTTACGGAGCCCATTGACAGCTCAATCGAATTTATCAGTAATTTTATTACGGAGAATGATAAAAGGAGTAATGAATCCGATGCAGTTCCGGTTTACATCTTCGGCAACGTTCTTCCCGACCCTGAAATTTTTTCATTCTTTGAATCCTGCGGGGCAAAAATTGTATCTGATGATCTGTGTACAGGGTCAAGAATGATCCCGCCTGTTGATATTTCCGAGGATAACAGCCCTTTTTACAGTATGGCAAAAAGTCTTTTAATGAGAACTCCCTGCTTAAGAACAATGGATAATTCCAAGCCTCACAGATTCGGGGAAGACATTGTACAAAGGGCAAAAGCCCGAAAGGTTTCGGGAATGATCGGCCATACTGTTAAATTCTGCGACCCCTATCTCCTGAGATTACCGGCAATTCGCGAAACAGCGCTTAAAGAGGAGCTGCCCATTCTTCTTCTTGAAGGGGACTGTACCATGCGCTCTATTGGACAGCACCGTACAAGAATTGAGGCTTTTATTGAAATGTTGAGGTGAAAATCATGCAGCAGTATTTTGAAAACATAATCAACGGAATCGAAAAGACAATCAGAGAAGATCCTGCAGCGGCAAGCCCGAGAAAGAAATTTGCCCTTGAGATCTCAAAGCTGGGCAGAGACCTGTATGCGGGCCGGAGACCAGTTGCCTGGTGCGGAATTGTCGCTCCTTTTGAAATACTCAATGCAATGGACATAACATCCTGCTTTGTTGAATTCATCGGAGCAATGCTTTCGTCAACGGGCGCAGTGGCAACCTTTCTCGAAGGAGCGGAACAATCCGGTTTCGGCACTGACGGATGCAGTTATCACAGATCGGTTCTTGGGGCAGCTGAGAAGGGAATCATGCCTAAACCGGAAGTGCTTATCGGAACCACCTGCCCCTGTACCGGAGGTATTGCAGTAATTGAAAATCTTGCAAAAATTTTTAATAAAGAGACATTTATCCTTCATATCCCTCAGGATGAATCTTCGGAAAATGTGCGGTTTTTAGCGGGTCTTATTAAGGATATGGTTGAATTTGTTGAATTAAGAACAGGGATCAAACTGAACCGCAACAGGTTTCTTGAAGCAATTGAAAATTCAAACCGGATGAGAAATATATTGGGAGAAGTTTATGAAATGGCTCGGAAGGTTCCTTCGCCTTTTAACGGGAAAGAGCTTAATAATTTCGGGATCGTGATGTCTCTGTTTCTGGGGACAAAAAGAGGTATCGAAATTGCAGAAACTTACAGACGCGAGTTTTCCCGAAGAATAGAGTCGGGGCATTGCGGAGTTCCCGGTGAAAAGATCAGATTGATGTGGATCCAGAATCGAGTCCAGTTTAAAAACTCGATTGTTCAGATGCTTGAAAAGGAATACAATGCGGCAATTGTCATTGACGAGCTGAACAGCATAACATGGCAGCCCATTGATCCTGACGATCCCTATACAGGGATTGCCAGAAGATCTTTATCAATTCCTTTTAACGGCCCCGTTACAAGGCGTATTGATCATCTTAAGAAGCTCTGCGAATTATACAAAGTTGACGGAGCAATAAATCCAAACAACTGGGGATGCAGACAAGGGGCCGGTTCCAGAGGTCTTATTGAAGAAGGGTTAAAGGAGATCGGCGTTCCCGTTCTCAATCTTGAAGTGGACTGCATAGATTCAAGGAACTTTGCCGAAGGACAGATCAGAACGAGATTGGAAGCATTCATGGAAATGCTGGAAAACAAAAGATCCTAAAATGAAAGAGGAGAGGTTAAATGTACTATCTGGGAATTGACATCGGCAGTTTATCATGCGACGCAGTATTGATTGATCACTCTGAGAGGATCATTGCCTCGTCTGTTGTACCTACCGGCGCCCGCAACAGAGAAGCAATTGAGCGCGTAACAGAAGATGTATTAAGATCTGCGGGAATAAGCCATGAAGACATTACCTCAATTGTGTCAACCGGCTATGGCAGGAACAGAGTTGAAAAGAGAGATTCTGCTGTAACTGAAATTACATGCCACGGCAGAGGTGTAATGGCTCAAAAAGACGGTATTGATCTGCTCATTGATATCGGAGGGCAGGACAGCAAAGCGATTCTATTTGATGAGAATGGAGCAATTAAGGATTTTGCAATGAACGATAAGTGCGCAGCCGGTACCGGAAGATTTCTTGAGGCAATGGCCAGAGTATTGCAGGTGGATATAAATGAAATAAGCAGACTTGATGCAGGGGCAAAAGGCTCTGTTACTCTGAGCAGTATGTGTACTGTCTTTGCAGAAAGCGAAGTTGTTTCTCTTATTGCAGAGGGAATAGAGGTTAATGAAATTGTCAGAGGGCTCAATAAAGCAATAGCATCAAGGACAGTATCAATGGTAAAACGATTGGCAAGGAATACTTCGGAACTTTCTGCTGCAATGTCCGGAGGCGTGGCGAGAAACAGCGGCGTTGTCAGAGCTATCAGTGAAGCAATGGGATGCGGGATATTTGTACCTCCCGAACCGGATACGATCGGCGCTCTTGGGGCCGCGCTTATTGCCAAAGAGAAAAGTAAGAAAATGAGCGCTTAGAAGATTTCTATTTCCGGATCATACTTTCGGCTATTTCAACGCCTCTTTTGACAGCTTCCTCAAGCTTAGAGGGGTCTTTTCCGCCTGCCTGAGCCATGTCCTTTCTGCCGCCTCCGCCTCCGCCTACTATTTTTGAGATATCTTTAATTATTGAGCCGCAGTCAACGCCCTTTTCCAGGGATTTTTTTGTTGCTGCGCACATTAGAATCGCTTTCCCGTTGATATTTGACCCGAAACAGATAAGGGAATTCTCATCTTTCGATCTTACGGCATCGGATAACTCTCGCAGTTTATTAACATCCACATTTTTATATGTATTAGAGATAATCTTAATATCATTTACAACAGGGGCGTTCTTTATTAATGTGTCTATATCCGATAAGAGACTCTCCTTTTTTATCCTTTCAACTTCTTTCTCAAGGCTTCTGTTTTGTTCCATAAGGTCTTCAATCCTTTTTATTAAATCACTTTCGCCGGTGCTCATTCTATTTGTTAACCTGTTGATTATATTTTCATGAGCCCATAGTCTTTGGAGAACTCCCTTTAATGTGGCGCCTTCAATTCTTCTCATGCCGGCTCCCGGCGACGATTCCTTCAGCAGTTTAAAAATTCCGATCTGACCCGTATTTGACACATGTGTTCCTCCGCACAATTCCATGCTGAAATCTCCTACCGTTACAACCCTTACAACATTGTCATATTTTTCATCAAAAACGGCAATGGCTCCCTCTTTTACTGCTTCGTCAAGAGTAGATATTGTTGTTTCCACTTCAATGTTTTCCCATATTTTCTCATTTACTATTTCTTCAACCTTCTTTATTTCATCGCGGGTCATTGAGTCAAAATGTGAAAAATCGAACCTGAACCTTTCAGGAGCAACGAGAGAACCGGCCTGTTTTACATGATTTCCCAGAACCGTAATAAGAGCTTTCTGCAGTAAATGGGTTGCAGTGTGATTGGCGCGGATCAGATTTCTCTTTAAAGAATCTATTCTGGCAATTACTTTTTCGCCTGCGGCGAATTTCCCCGATCTTACTTCTCCGAGATGAATGATCGTTTTGTGGTATTTTTTTGTATCGGCAACCTGAAAAACCGCGCCGGAATCGGATACTATTTCTCCGGTATCTCCAACCTGTCCGCCCGCTTCACCGTAAAAGGTTGTTTTGTCAAGGATCAGCAAGCCCTCTTCGCCGGTTAGAAGTTCATCTTTCTCTTTATTGTCTTTACAGATCAGCAGAATATTTCCTTCTGTTTCATTGTGTTCATAACCTGAAAATTCAGTATGGCCTGTTTTGGCGGCAATCTCTTCAAAAACATTCTCTAAACCTGTGCTGGCCCCCTTCCAGCTCTGTTTTCCTCTTAGCCTTTGATTTTCCATCTCTTTATTGAAACTTTCAATATCCACATTGAGATTATTTTCCTGAGCAATTTCGATTGTCATTTCCGGAGGGAATCCGAATGTATCGTACAATATAAAAGCGTCTTTGCCGGATATGGTGCTTCCGCCCGATTTGTTCAATTTTTTGATTACTTCTCCAAGTCTGTCCATTCCGTTTTCAAGGGTTTCAAGAAATCTTTTTTCTTCGGATTCAATAACGCTTTTCACATTTTTTTCAGCGCCTTTTATTTCAGGATAAAATTCTCCCATAGTCTCAATTATAGGATCAACAACTTTGTGCAGGAAAGGCTCATTTATACCGATCTGTCTGCCGTATTTTAAAGCCCTTCGTAAAACTCTTCGCAGCACATAACCTCTGCCTTCGTTGGATGGGTATACTCCGTCAGACATGGCAAAAGTGAGGGTACGCGAATGCTCCGCAATTATTCTTACGGGATCAATATTTACGCCTTCATACTTAACGCCGGATTCGGTGCTGACAAAATTAATCAGCTTCATGAACTCGTCGGTTTCATAAATGGAATCAACATTCTGAACCAGAACGGCAAGCCGTTCAAGACCCATTCCGGTGTCGATCCCGGTTTTCGGGAGCGGGTTAAGTTTCCCGTTTTTATCCTGATTGAACTGATTAAAAACAAGGTTCCAGTATTCAAGAAATCTTTCGCAGTCACAGCCCGGTGTGCACCTTTCGGAGCCGCAGCCATATTCGGGTCCTCTGTCCAGATATAACTCGGAACAGGGCCCGCATGCTCCTGTATCCCCGGCAGGTCCCCAGAAGTTGTCCTTTCTGCCAAGCCTTACGATTTTTTCAGCTGGAACTCCGATCCTTTTATGCCAGATATCAAAGGCTTCATCATCGTCTTCGAAAATAGATATCCATATTTTTTCACCGGGAAATCCGATAACATCCGTTGAATAGTCCCAGGCCCATTCAATTGCCTCTTTTTTAAAATAATCGCCGAATGAAAAATTGCCAAGCATCTCAAAAAATGTTAAATGCCTTTTGGTTTTTCCAACCTGCTCCAGATCGCTTGTTCTTATGCATTTTTGTACCGTAGCCGCTCTGGTATATTCCAGATCAACCGTTCCTGCAAACATAGGTTTAAACTGAACCATCCCTGCTGTTGTGAAAAGCAGTGTGGGGTCATCCTTTGGCACAAGAGAACTTGACGGTATAATCCGGTGGTCTCTTTCCTTAAAAAAATTTAAAAACGAATTGCGCAGATCTTTAACCTTCAGCATTTAGCACCTCTTAAAAAGGGTAGTTATATATAATCAGAAACGCGGATTGTTGGCATTTTCCAGAGGATTATTTTTTTTTCAAGAAAAATAATATTATGAGGGATCGGATTTAATCGGCAAAAACAAAAAGGATGCCGAAGCATCCTTTTAAAAGCATTAAATTTAAAAATTTCTAACGTTTTGAAAACTGGAATTTTTTCCTTGCTTTTTTCTGTCCCGGTTTCTTTCTCTCGACTTCTCTCGAATCTCTTGTGAGAAATCCGCCCTCTCTCAGCGCTTTTTTATTGCTCTCGTCTATTGCCACAAGACATCTTGCAATTCCCATCTTAATTGCCCCTGCCTGGCCTGACCAGCCGCCTCCGCTGACATTTGCCGAGATATCGTATTGATCCACAACTCCAATATGTTCAAGGGGCTGTCTAACAATAAGTTCCAGCGTCTTTCTTCTGAAATATTTATCAATAGGCTGTTTATTAACGGTAATTTTCCCCGTACCAGGTTTTAACCATACTCTCGCAATTGAGGTTTTTCTTCTGCCTACTGAGTGATTTCTTTCTGCCATTAAAATTCTCCTAAGATAGAATAATTACATAAAAACGGATCAGATATCCAGAACTTCAGGTTTCTGCGCTATATGGGGGTGATCTTTTCCCGCGTAAACTTTTAGGTTCCCCATCACTTTCCGTCCCAGCCTGTTTTTGGGAAGCATCCCCTTTACTGCATGTTCAATAATAAACTGAGGTTTTGTCTTCATTATTTTTTTTATATTTGTAAATTTCTCTCCGCCGGGATAGTGTGAATGTGAAAAATATTCTTTATTTTCCGGTTTCAATCCGGTAAGCACCACTTTTTCCGCGTTGATTACAATTACGTTGTCTCCCATATCAAAATGAGGCGTAAAAGAGGGTTTATTCTTACCGCGTAATACCTTTGCGATCTCTGCTGCAAGCCTTCCAAGTACCTTTCCGCTGGCGTCAACGACGTACCATTTTTTATCAATTTCAGATTCTTTCATAGAATATGTTTTTTGAATAGCATCCATTATATATCCTCTTAAATACTTTCGATGTTTCTTTTCAGTCTGTCATCATCAATGAACCGATTTGTAAGTGTTTAAAACTATAATGAGCCCCTTTTATGTCAATAAAATATTTAATTAATCTTATTTTTTTGTTCTGAGGGCTGGAGGGCTGACCTGACCTGAACCCGAATTCATCTGTTATCCATAAAATAATTGTTGACAAAATAACCCCAATCTAATAATTTTGCCATTCTATAAATTCTAAGAAGTTGATCCTTGGAAACAGCAACCAGAGCATTTGCAAAAATTAACCTCCATCTCGAAATTTTAAACAAACGTGATGACGGTTACCACAATATTTTAGGTCTATTTGCAAATATAGGACTTTTTGATCTTTTAAAACTTGATGAAATTAACATAATTAATGATCCGGCAAAAATTCCCGATGTATCGATAAATATTACAGGCGGAGACTATAAAGAACACATTAAGCATATCTCTGCTGATGAAAATCTTATAGCTAAAGCTTCCAAGCTCTACTTGAAAAAGATCAATAAATCGGGCAGGATCAGTTTCTCTCTTATAAAGAATATACCGGCGGGCGGAGGACTTGGCGGCGGAAGCGCGGATTCAGCAGCTGCCCTCAGGCTTTTGAGTGATAATATTATCCGGTTAAATGAAACCGAACTGGCTAAAATCGGAAAAGAGACCGGAGCGGATGTCCCTTTTTGTCTCGCAGGAGGATACGGACTCTGCGAAGGCATTGGAGAAAAAATAGAGAAAATATCCGGAAAGTTAAATTATTACATATTGCTGGTAAACAATGGGATACAAATAGAGACTGCCGCGGCATACGGCTTACTCAAGAGAGGAAGTGATTATAACAGAAAAATTTCCGAAAATACAAGGAGCTTGTTAAAGCAATTCATTTCAAAAGGCAATATTCTCAATGTTAAAAATGTGTTAAAAAATGATTTTGAAGAAAAAGTATTTGATTTATATCCGGAATTGGGTATAATAAAAAACAGGCTCTATGGTTCGGGCGCTGTTTTTGCATTATTGAGCGGTTCCGGATCAACTCTTTTCGGATTATTTGATGATTTTGAAAAGGCCTCCAGTGCTTTAAATCTTTTAAAAAAAGAATATAAAATGGTATTATTAACAAATTTTTTATAGTTTAATTCTATTGAGGTGTGGCCAAGCGGTAAGGCACCGGGTTTTGGTCTCGGTATTCCCAGGTTCGAATCCTGGCACCTCAGATCAATTCAATCAGAGAGGCAAAATGGAGATCAAGGAGATCGCTGCCATAATTCTTGCTGCCGGCAAGGGTGAAAGAATGAGATCGGAACTGCCAAAGGTTCTCCATCCTGTAATGGGTAAACCGATGATAAAGTACGTTATTGACAGCCTCAAAAGCGCTCAAATAAAAGATATTTATGCAGTTGTGGGATATAAAGGGGAGCAGGTTATCAATAGTGTTGGTGACGGTATAAAATATGTGTGGCAGCACGAACAGCTCGGTACGGGACACGCAGTAATGCAGGCCGAAGATACTTTAGACGGTTTTAGCGGTAATCTTCTAATTGCCTGCGGTGACGTTCCTTTTATAAAACCGAAAACATTTAAAAGACTTATTGATGAATCTGAGAAGGATAATGTCAAGGCTGTTATCCTCACAATGGAGCTTAATGATCCAACCGGTTATGGCAGAATTATAAAGGCCGGCAGCGGGGATTTCCTGCGAATTGTAGAGGAAAAAGATGCTTCAACTGAAGAGAAAAAAGTAACCGAAGTAAATTCGGGAACCTATGTTTTTGACAAGGAATTTTTATTTAAGGGGCTTAAAATAGTAAACAGAGACAATGCTCAGGGAGAATACTATCTTCCCGATGCATTGAACTTTATCCTTGAAGCGGGTTATTCCGTAAGAACGGTTCTCCTTGAGGATCCCTTTGAAGGCACAGGTGTCAATTCACAGGAAGATTTAAAAAGAGTTGAACTAATATATAAAAATAAGCCATAGAGAACTGGGTGATGAACAGCAGTATGAAAATATTTTCAGGATCATCGAATCCTGAGCTTGCGAAACAGATATCGCAATATCTGAATGTGGGATTATCCAATATTGAATTGAATCGGTTTAAAGACGGTGAAATATCCGTTAAAATCAAGGAAAATGTCCGCGGTCACGATGTCTTTATCATTCAATCGACAACTAACCCTGCTGACGGCCACATTATGGAACTTCTCCTTATCATAGATGCTGCATTAAGAGCCTCCGCGCAGAGGATAACAGCAGTAATTCCATATTTCGGATATGCCAGGCAGGACAGAAAGGTTGAACCAAGGGTTCCCATTTCGGCTAAGGTTGTTGCAAATATTATTCAGATCACAGGCGCAGACCGGGTTGTTACTATAGACCTTCATGCAGATCAGATTCAGGGATTTTTTGATATTCCTGTGGATAATATTTTTGCAACTCCCATAACAATTGATTATATTAACAGAAGAAACATTGATAATATTGTTGTGGTATCACCCGACTCGGGCGGCGCAGCAAGAGCAAGATTTATTGCTCAGAAGCTTAATGCAGGATTAGCTATTATCGATAAAAGACGGCCTGAGCCCAATGTATCGGAAGTGCAGTATGTTGTCGGAGAAGTTGAAGGTAAAAACTGCATACTTGTTGATGATATGGTTGATACCGGAGGTTCCATTTCGCAGGCAGCAAAGGCATTAAAAGAGAAGGGTGCTAATGACATATACTGTCTATTTACACACCCTCTGTTGTCGGATAACGCTTCGGAAAAATTATCAAAGGCAGGCTTTAAGGAAATTATCTGTACCAATACAATTAGTGTTGATAAGGAAAAAATGATCGATAATTTAAAAGTTCTGTCCATTGCATCGCTGCTTGGCGAGGCAATAAGAAGAATTCATAATGGAGAATCAGTAAGTTCTCTCTTTTTAGACAGCCAGTAAAAGCATTTTTCTGAGAAAGGAAATTTTGCAAAAGCGATTAAAATTATATATAGTGAAGGTTTGAAATGGCACAAAAAAGTTTAAATGTTCAATTAAGAACTGAAACGGGCAAAAATATTAACAGGAGATTAAGAAATTCAGGTTATATTCCTGCTGTGTTGTATTCGCATGGCAACACTGAAGCTATTACGGTTCGGAAAAAGGATTTTCACAGTCTTTTCAACGGTCCTGTTTCGGAGAGTGTAATCTTTGATATTAAATTTACAGGAAAATCTTCCGATTCGGACCAGATGGCATTTGTTAAGGATTATCAGACCGACCCTGTTTCCGGTGAAATTTTGCATATTGACCTGTTTAAGGTCACTCTTGGCGAAAAAATCCATACAAAGGTGCCAATCGAATATATTGGAACAGCAAAGGGCACAAAAGTAGGCGGTCAGTTTGAAATTTCCGAAAGAGAACTTGAAATTGAATGTATGCCGAAAAATCTGCCCGGCAAAATTGAAGTTGATATCTCCGAACTTGACATAGGCGATGCTCTTCATGCAAAGGCGATTCCTCTGGACGAAGAAATTACTCTTCTGACAAATCCGGAAACAGTACTTGCTTCGGTTCATGTAATTAAAACTGCAAAAGAAGAAGATGTCGAAGTTGAAGAGGAAGCAGAAGTTCCAGCTGAAGAAATGACAGATTTGGACGACACTGCCGAGTCTGAAAAGAAGTAATGTAACATTTTTCATAATGGTTTAACATAATAATATATATAAGAATGGAGAGTTAACTACTTGAAGTTAATTGTTGGTTTTGGAAATCCGGGGGAAAAATTTTCTAATAACAGGCAGAATATCGGCTTTAAAGTAATTGAGATTATAGGGAATAATGAAAATATCGATATAAAGATCAAAAAGAAAAAATCTCTTATTGGAAGAGGCAAAATCAATAATAACGACGTCGTACTTCTGAAGCCTCAGACCTTTGTCAGTCTCATAGGAGAATCGGTTCTCTATATAGCCTCTTTTCTTAGGATCAATGTCAGCGATATTATCTGTATTGTAGAGGATATTACACTCCCGCTGGGCGAGATGAGAGTTGATTATATGTATTCGAATCTTAACCATGAAGGTGTTAATTCAATGATACGGGCTTTGAAATCCGAAAAATTTGCAAAGATCAGAGTGGGAATCGGGAAAAAACCCGATGATATCTCCATGGAAAAGTACCTTCTTCAGGATTTTACAGATGACGAAAATCTGATACTGATAGATATTCTGAATAAATCCGAAGCCGTTGCAAAGATGCTCATTACGCATCCCATAGAAGAAGTACAGGAGAAATATAATCCGGAGGGAGCTCCGAAGATTAAAAAGAGAAAAGTCAAGCTCATTCATATCGACCACCGAAAAGCAAAGAAGTAGCAATAAACAGTTCTTCCCTCTGTTATATTTATAACAATTAGCGTTATTTGTTTAAAAGAGTACAATTTTTCTTGACTTTATGTATTTAATGGTTATAATATTCCAAAATTTGTATATTGTATTTTTTCATCATTATCAAAGAATATGGAGATAACAAATGGCAAAGGGATTTCGTTATTCTATCAGGATATTATTCATTATTATTACTGTTGTAAGTCAGGCAGGAGCCCAATCAATACTATACAATCCGTTATACGGCCCGCCGCGAAAATATATGCCTGTTTCACTTGTGAAAAGGCTCAGTTATGAAAATTTTAAACATATTAAACAGTTGACAACCGCTATTATGAATTTCGGAGGAGGCGAAAGCGAGGTTGACAGGTTAGTTGACCAGTATGCTGAAGCAAGCGCTCTCTTTTTTCAGAATAAGTATGATGAATCGGCAGATACTTTTTTAAAGAATGAAAAGGAAATTTTAAAAACAGCAAAGAAGTTGATGAAAAAATATCACGATGATTCCGACAGGCTTTTAAAGGAGAGTATTAAACTGAATATCAGAGAGAATTTAAAAAAAGCCTTAAAAGGCGAAGAAGAGAATAGTGCTACGATCAGGTATCTTAACAGCGCTAAATTTGCCATACAGAAAGCAAATGATATCTATGACAGGTATAAGAATGCTCAAATAGGTTCTCCAAAAGAAATTATTACAGCTATCTATTATTACAGAAGAGCCAAGGAGAATATGTTTTATATTCATGAAGTTCAGCTGGACGAGGCAAATAAAAAGAAATTTTTTGAAAAATACAAAAAAGATCTTTACGATAACAACAACAAAGTCTATAAATCCAGAGTAAAGCAGAATTAAATCCTATCTTAATTCAATTGTAACTTTTTCTTCTTTCAGAACTCTCAATGCCAGAATTCTGATTGCGGGATTTCTGTGAGTTAAGAGGTTGATAATTTTACTCCTTGTACTTTTATCCAGTTTGTAGCCGCTCAATGCCTTGAGGACTGCTCTTAGAAATGTGTTCTTTGAATAGTTCTTTTTTTTGATCTTTTTTATCAATTCTTTATAGATTGCTTTATCTTTAATATCCAGATTGTTCAGCGCTGCAATTCTAACGCTCTCATTGGGATCATTAATGGCTTTGATTATAACAGGAATCAGTTTATATTTAATTTTTATACTATCTATCATTAAAATCCCCTTAATTGAGATCTCTCTTATTAACCAGTCTTTGCTTTTTAATCCTGAAAGAAATATCTCTGCAAAATCCGGATCTCCGTATCTTGCCAGAGCATTTAAAGCGTACCATTTCTCATTGGCATTCTTTCCTTTTTTTGCTATTTTTTTAATTCTATCTATTACGATCTTAGACGAGTATTCGGACAGACCTTTTATTGCCTCAATTCTGACAGCAGTATGGTCGTCATAAGTGGCTTTATATAGTAAAATCTCGGCTTTTAACGGGTCTTTGAGATTTGTGTACTTGGAGATAGTAATTACAGCATTAAGTCTTCTTTCCCAGTTCCGGGATCTGTAATCCTTCAGGATATTTTCAGGTATTGTTATCTTTTTATCTCTTCTGACAGCAAGCTCCTTTGAACAGTTTATTCCAATTAAGAGTACGATTGTGCACGCTGCCGCAGCCGCTTTTGTCAAATTATGATCAGATCTGTCCATTATTCTTTCAGCAGGATATTATTATACTCAAAAATCTCTTTTTCTGAGTATCCAGTCAATAATTCCTTCATTACGGGGTGTCTTAACGATAAAGCGTTTATCGCCTGTAATATGGTAATAGTCAAACCAGAATTTTTTTGCAGACTCAGGAACACTGATAGGAATTGACGGAGGAGCATTCTTTCTTATGGAGATTTCTTCTCCGTTAAACACTACAAAGGCTTTTCTGAGACCGGGATTTATGTTAGCAGCACCTACTTTGCCTGTATAAACCAGTACTCTGGTTTCAAATTCACCGGCAATTACAGAGAAATTTGCATCCGCAACACTCAATACGGCTGTCGGCGTTGTTAATATCAGAGACCTGTCATTAAATATTTTTTTTGACGTAACTTTAATTTTACCGTAGTTAAGCTTAATTTTAGTGGGAGGGTCCTTTTTTTTCATCCGAACCTGAAAAAAATTCAACGATGATATTTCTTTTATATAAATACTGGTGCCGTTGTTCAATAATACTTCCGCATAAGAGTCTTTGCCTATCTTCAAACGCTGTCCGAATTTAACGGCGGTTCCCAGTTCGGTTTTGTATCTTTCTCCGGCTGCAATTGAAGACCTCTCGACATAACCGTATAGTTGGATGATCTTGCCGACTTCATTTGAGAGCAGTAATGATCTGCTGAAAACAATTATAAGAAATATTGTTATTTTTAATGATTTCATTAATATTTCCGTTAAGATCGATCTCTTATAGTAATTCTATATAACTTTTTAAAAATTGTCAATATAATCATACTATTGGTGAACCTCTGAGAATTTTTACAATTTCCCTATATTAAAATTACCTGTTCATTCAAAAATTATAACTTCAAGATCAATTGAAAATTACCTGCATGGAGCGCCGGTTTTAATTTAATGATTTTCATAAATAAGTTTATAGTAATTCAAAAATTTACCTGTTCTTAAAATGTAATTTCTGGTTTCTCTGTAAGGTACTGACTCAATAAAATAATCGATGCCCCTTAGCTTGATCTTTCTTTTCCATTTTTTTACATTCCCTATACCGGCATTATATGATGCTAATGAATAGTAAAAATCGTTGCCAAAATATTTTCCGAGCCATGCCAGATATTTTGTTCCAAACCGGATCGACGTACAGGGTGAGGTTAGTCTATAATTTTTGACCCCCAGGTCTCTGGCAATATTTTTTGCCGTAGACGGAAGCAGCTGCATAAGTCCGACAGCGCCTGCACGGGATAGAGCTTCATGATTAAAAAGCGATTCAGATTTAATAATCGAATAAATTAAATACCTGTTAACTTTGTACCGGGAACCGAATTTTATGATGCAATCATTAAATGGAAGCGGGTACAGCATTTTCAACAGTTCCAAGGGCATGACAAAGATATTTTCTCTGAGAGAATTTGTTTTCAATATCTTTTGGATTGAATAGACAGTCCGGAAGGGATGCCTGTACTTATTTGCAAGGTATGCCAGAACCGGATATTTGTCTTTGTCATATTCTCGGTTATATGAAATTAGGTTTAATTCTCTTTTAATTCCTCTCCGGTAACCGATTTTAAAATAGTTTTCAAGGAGAATAAAGTTATTCCTGCCTATATTAAAATTTTTATCCTTTATCGCTGCATTTATCTTTATATATTTTTTCAGTTGAGGAACATTCAAATCGTTGAGTCTTTTATCGCGGTCATCGAAATTTTTATCTTTGAGAAGGAGCAGACTACTGTAAAAGATCATTTCCTCTGTTTTCCCGAATTTTTTTGATCTGTAATAGTTATCTTTTAAATCCTTTAATTTGTATTTTTTTATATTTTTCTTTATAGCAAGCCATGTGTAATAAGAATCGGGATTCTCAATAATAAGCTCTCTGAAAAACATCTCCGATTTTCCGGTTCTCCCGGTCTTTAGGTATAACCTGTAGAGCCAATATCTGCATTGGGCAGAGTATTTTCCCGAAGGGAAATTTTTAATATATCTTTCCATTAATGGGACCGCATTGCTGTTATCGTTTCTTAAAATTCTTTTTCTTGCCATAACCCATAAGAAATAACCGGAAGCAGAATCCGAAGGATATTCGGTTATATATCGGATCAGTTGTTTTTCGTATCCTCTGCTCTGTTTTTTCAGATTGAACAATGAAATTTTCTTCAATGCATGTTGTTGATACGATTTTGATCCCGACCTCAATAGTTTATAATAAAGCGGTATGGAAGCTCCTCTTTTATTCATCTTCCACAATTCATCAGCCTGGACCTTTAATAAATCAAAATAGAGCATGGATTTTTTTTTAATATTCTTAAGTCTGTTTTTTATTAAACGGTCTTTTTTCATTCTGACAAGCGACTTAATAAGAAGGATCATATATTCTTTCGCGGATTGATCTTTTATTCCCGCTAATTGTGCTGCTGTTTTTTCATAATACTTGTTCTGAAAAAAAACTTTTGCCAATAGTAATTTAATACTATCCTCTTTAATTCGTACCGGATTTTTTTCTAAAAGATACTTAATGCGTCTTGCAGCAATAGATGACTTCCAGTCTTTAATGTCACCCTCTATTACTTTGAGATATAATTTGAATGATTCCCGGAATCTATTTATCTTTTAAAGAACCGACCCCATTCTGATAAAGATCAATGATCTCAGATCTTCTTCCGGAAAAAATTTTAAACTATTCTTCAATGTAAGCAATGCTTTTTCGTATTCACCCATAGCAGCATAGACATTTGCCTTTAAAAGTATTACCTTATGATAAAGACTTTTATGACTTGCCGATATTTTGTTTAATAATTCAAGGGAATAATTGTATTTTTTATATTTGTAATAAATGTCAGCAATTTCATAAACAGCATCGTTAAAATATTCGGATGGTTTTCTGTTTTTGCCGGTAAAATCTACAATTTTTCTGTTTAAAATTTCTATTTTAAAATCCTGATAATCTTTGAAGCAGCTGTTTGCAAAATATTTAAGTGATCTCTTATATCTTCTCTGTTTTTTCAAAGCAACGGCAACTATAAAATTTTTTCTGTAATCTCTGTTTTCTTTTTTGAATTTTTTTATTATCTCTTCCGGAGATGAATAAAATCCTATATGTGCTAATGCTGCTTCATCCGCAGGCGTCCCGGAACATGAAAAAAGAATGAAGAATATGATTAAGGGGCAGTGTAATATCTTTCTATGCAATTCAGTTCTTTTTTAAATATTCGTTATATTCCTTGATCTCATTAAAATCAGGTTTTTCCCATATTTTGTCATAAAAGGATTTTTTCTTTCCGGTCAGATAGTAATTGTCGTAGTGAATTGTAAGAAAATAATCCTTTCTTTCAGGGTAATAATCTGTTATCAATCTTCCCAGTTCTTTAAAATTCATAGAACTTAATTCCTTACCGCTTTTTTTTTCTATCTGCTTTATTCTCATTATTGACAGAAAAGCGTATCTTTTGCTCAATTTTGCTTTTTTAATTGCTCTTACATACTTGTTTAATCTTAACGAATAAAGATTTTTTCGGTAATTGTCGGCCATGATCATAAACTGTCTGGAAACCTCCGCATCTCTGTAACCGAGCCGCAGGTAACGTCTTGCCTTTGCATCTTTACTTTTTAAAACAGAAGAAGCAAATTCATTCAGAAGTTCTCGCGTAATTCTGATGTCCTTTAATATGGTTTTTTTATAAAGAGAAATTAATATGTTCTGCGATCTTCTGATCTCGCGGTACGATTCATGAAAAAGGAATTTCATATAGAGCAGCCTTGCAATAATATCCCTCTGGATCGCTTCCTTAAACAGTTTCTTTTCATTATCATTACCGAAATTCGTTATGGATGAGTTGATAAAGTAAAAGTAATACCTGTTATCCTTCAGGCCCTTTTCGGCGCTTCTCTGCTCTCCCGCTTTTAAGCTTGATTTGGTTCTCTGTGCAGATAGATCATCCGTTATTATTAATAAAATGATCACTAACAAGGGAATAATTATTTTCAGACCGGTTTTTCTCATATTCAAAAAAACTTAAAGGTGATTTTAAATTATAATTTAAGTATAAACAGCTTATAACTTGAAAGTCATTCCCTCTCTTGCCATTTTAATTTTTGTTTTTTCATTATTAATAAGCTTTCCATGTTCAATTGCTTTTCCGGAAATATCAAGGAGCTTTGAATCGGAATATGCAGGTTCGTGATGAGTTAAAACCAGGTGTTTTACTTTCCACCTGACTCCGCAGTTAACAGCCATAGTATAGCTTGTGTGACCCCAGTCAATTTTTAAAAACGATTCCTGAAGAGTATATTGCGAGTCTATGATAAGAAGATCTGCATTCATGAAAAAGTCGGTCTTATTGTCTATTTTTTCAAGTATCTCCCCTGTAAATTCAGCATCCGTTGCAAAGATGAAAGTTTTATCTCCTTCCTTAAATCTATAGGCAAAACTGCCGAATGGATGTTTCAGCGGATAAAAATCTATAACAAGGTTATCTTCAAGCTGAACCGGAGTTCTGCCTGCTGCATCAAGCTGTATGACATTCTTTGTTGAAGGAGTTTCTTCGAATTTACCCGGGAAAAAGGGAGCGCTCTGCTGCTGTATCAAAATATCCCTCTGATTTTTATAAGGAGAATAAAAGTTCAATATGTTTCCGGGCACATAAATAGGATTAAAAAAAGGCAGCCCCTGCAGATGGTCCCAGTGATTATGAGTAATAAAGAAATTAACTTCGCCTTCCCCGCGCCCGCAGGGTCCCTTCATCAATTCGTACCCCAATTCTCTCAGCCCGGTCCCGCAATCAATAATATAGATTTTTCCGCTGTTGGAAACAACAGAGACACATGTTGTATTTCCGCCATATATATACCGAAGATCGGCAGGAAGTTCATTTATAAAACTATTGATCTCCGAAGCAGTAAGCTCCGATGCAACGGCTTTTTCCAAAATCCTTTTTATCTTATGCTTATACTCTTTATTGGATAAAGGCGAAGGGATCGAACCTCTGACACCCCATAATTTAATCAGCATCTTTAAGTTTTTCTCCTGAGAGGATAAAATAAATATTCAATATATTTGTTTTCTGTATATTATGCAAGATATTTTTATATTCGTAATTTACCATTAATTACTTGACCCATAAATCGATTACATGTATATAATGCTATACTTTGATCGGTTAGTATTTTTGGATTCAGCATGTTATACTAATTGTCGGTACTGTTATATGGATAATATAAATCGTAAAGTAATATCAGAGAAAATCAATAATAACGAACCCTTTAACATTAATTTTAAATTTGCCGGCAGAAATATCATTATGATAATAAACAGTATTATCGCCAAAATGCTGGCAAAAATGGACCGGATTTTCTTACTGAATTCAATTGTTACAATAATAAGAGAGATAATTGTAAACTGTCAAAAAGCCAATGCAAAAAGAATCTATTTTCATCTGAATAACCTGGATATAAAAGACCCTGCCAGCTACAAAAAGGGTATGGAATTATTCAAAAAGAATGTGGTAGGCAATTTTGATATCTTCTATGATAAAATTATGAGCAGCGATTATTTTGTTGATCTCTATTTTGAGATTCACGAGGACAAACTCTTTGTTAAAGTCACAAATAATGCTCCCATAATGCCGGAGGAACTTCAAAGAATTAACCTGAGATTTGAAAAGGCTATCAAGTATAATGATTTTTCAGAAGCATACGAAGAGATCGAAGACGACTCGGAGGGCGCGGGTCTTGGAATTGTTATTACGATCCTTTTTTTAAAGAGCATGGGCGTAAATCCAAGAATGTTTAAAATTGAGAGTGACGGCAGGTTAACAACAACAACATTAACAATACCAAAACAGTTAAGACCTGTACAAATAACAACTAAGATCCGTGATCAGATAATCAATGAAGTTGAGGGAATACCCACATTTCCGGAAAATATAATCGAACTGCAGAGATTATGCAGCGATGCGGAGGCGTCAATTGAGGAAATAACAAGACGCATAATGCTTGACCCGGCTCTTTCAATTGATGTAATAAAACTTTCCAATTCGGCCGGATTTGTTCCCGGCAAGAGAATTGAAAGCGTCCATACCGCGGTTATGACAATCGGTTTAAAAAATGTTAATGCAATTCTTACGGCAAGCAATGCCAGGAGAATCTTAAATGAGAGATACAGCCAGTTTGAACAGATATGGGAACACTGCAATAAAACGGCATTCTATTCAAGGATAATTGCGTCAACCTACAGGCTTTCAGGCATTGTTGAGTACGCCTTTATGGCAGGCCTCCTTCATGATATGGGCAAAATAATTCTGCTGTCTGCGGATAAAAAACTTGTTATGAGAATCGCGGACCAGGTAAAAGAAAGAAAGATCATCTCGTCAACGATCATGGAAGAGATATCAATTGGGATCAGTCATTCGAAGATAGGAGAACTTGTTTCTAATAAGTGGAATTTCCCCGGCTATCTCGTTGAAGCTATAAAATATCATCACTCGCCTTTAAGTGCGGATGACAAATACAGAGATATTGTTTTTACTGTTTATCTTGCAAATATGATGTGCGGTATTGATGACAGAAAATATTATTTCTATTATCTTGACGAAAGCGTTCTCGAGCGTTTTAATTTGGGATCCGAAGAAGAATTCAACGCATTTCATAAAAAACTAAAAGAACAATATCAGGAAACTAAAGCTCTTTAAGAAATTATCCCTGTATGGATCAATCATCCTGCAATATTTTTCCGGACTGCAGCCTTTTATAATAAAAATTCTGCCCGTAAAGAACTGCCGCCGGATTGTGTCCGGTTACACGATCTTTAACAACAATTGTTGTTGCCTGCGCATCGAATCTCTGCCATACAGCGCTGCAATTGCTGCAGGAAAACTTTTGGTCTTTCATAGATCTCCTCTCTGCTTATAGATTTATAAAATGCCTGATAAATATAATCGGGCCATTCCGAATTCACCGAATATGAAAAACTCTTATGACTCATAAGCTTTGTATCATGGCATATCTTTAAAAGGAGTTTTATTTCGTCAAAAATAATTGAAATTTTGTTCATATCCTTAAGAGTGAGGGCCGGCGGGAACTTGATTTATAAGCTAATTTTGCCTATTTGTTTAGTACTTTTACTGATTTAAAAAATATGTTTCATCTTAATTAACCAGTCTTTTACAGGCTGTTTTGCCTGAAACAACATCTTCAAAATTATAACCGGGAACAAGCCTTTTGATCATTTTCCTTATTGAGATCGGATCATGATCAACAATTTTAGGAATTTCTTCAAAAATAAATTTTTCTATA
>JAJRXZ010000003.1 GCA_024276015.1 Spirochaetota bacterium
CATGGAAAAGCAGAAAAGCTATTGAAAACATAATCTCTAAGTCGGTAGAGTCCCGATGAATCGGGATTAACCAATTTGTCGCAGGCTTACAGTCCCGACTTTAGTCGGGATTCGAGTCCTGCCGGGGGAGCATTTAACCAATCGGTCAGATAAAAAATAATCGAGGTTTTGCCGGATTCAGGTTGAGTTGAAAGGACTAAAAAAAGTACGGGGAAAATTTACGATCATGGCAATAGCACGTAATTTAGGGAAAATGATGAAACGTTAAGCGGAGATCTCCAATTGACGGGATGCAATGTAATTTCCTTATCACTATTAATTCCTTGACCTGAAAACATCAAAATTGTAATAAAGAATTACAGTCTCACTACATAAATGGAGAATAATATGAACAAATACAAATGCCCGAAATGCGGGATGGAATATGATAAACCCGGGAAATGCGCTATGGATGGTTACACACTTGTTAAAGTTGAGCATAATGAATCTGCTCATAATAATCATAAATCTTCCGAACATAAAAAACACGACCATTCTCAGCACCACAAGCACATGATTGAAGATTTCAAAAAAAGATTTATAGTATCGGTTTTTGTAACGGTCCCAATCCTGATCCTTTCTCCGTTAATACAGAAATTTTTAGGCATAAAATTGGATTTTTTCGGAGATAAGTATCTGCTGTGGTTCTTATCAAGTTTTATATTCTTCTATGGCGGTTGGCCTTTTTTAAAAGGCATGGTCGACGAATTTTTGAAGAAACAACCAGGAATGATGACCCTCATTGCTCTTGCAATATCCGTTGCATACTTTTACAGCTCGGCCGTTGTATTCGGTCTTGAAGGAAAATTCTTTTTCTGGGAACTTGCAACACTAATTGATGTAATGCTGATAGGACACTGGATTGAGATGAAATCTGTTCTGGGAGCATCAAAAGCGCTGGAAAAATTAGCGCAGTTGCTTCCCGATACGGCACATCTGGCCAGCGGTAAAGAGGTTAAAATATCGGAGTTAAAAAAAGGCGATATCATTCTTGTTAAAGCAGGCGAAAAAATTCCTGCCGATGGCGTTATTGTGAAAGGGAGCAGTTATATTGATGAATCGATGCTCACAGGAGAATCAAAGCCCGTACAAAAAAAGAAAGATGAAAAAGTTATCGGAGGATCAATCAACGGAGACGGGATTCTCGAAATTAATGTTGAGGGCACAGGAGAAGAATCATATCTGAATAAAGTTATTAATCTTGTTAAAGACGCTCAGGCATCAAAATCGAAAACTCAGCGATTAGCCGACGTAGCTGCCAGATGGCTTACTTTTGTCGCTATCACAGCCGGAGCAGGAACTTTTGCCTACTGGATAACTTACGGCCCTGATCTGTCCTTTGCTATTGAAAGGATGGCTACTGTAATGGTTATTGCCTGCCCCCACGCTTTAGGACTCGCAATACCGTTGGTTACTGCCGTATCAACATCTCTCTCTGCAAGAAACGGTTTGCTAATCAGGAACAGAACCGCATTCGAAAATTCCAGAAAAATCACAACAATAGTTTTTGATAAAACCGGAACGCTTACTGAAGGGAAATTCGGAGTAAATTCCATTAAAATATTTGACAGCAGCTTTTCCGAAAAGCAAATTATTGAAATTGCACTTTCTCTTGAAAAAAACTCGGAACATCCCATTGCAAAAGGGATCATTGAGAAGTCAAAAGAGCTGAAAGCAGCTGATTTAAAAGTTTCCGATTTTAAAGTTCTGAAAGGAGAGGGTATTGAAGGTACAATTGACGGCAAAAATATTAAGCTTGTAAGCCGAAAATATCTCGATAAAATGAGCATCTTTACTGACAAAGATGAAACCGATCACAGCGGTACTCTTGTATATCTCCTTATTAACGACAAACCTGCAGGATTAATTATTCTTTCAGATAAAATCAGAAACGAATCCTATGAAGCAATAAAAGAACTCCAGAAAATCGGTGTCAGATGCTGGATGCTTACGGGAGACAACAAGAAAATTGCCGAAAAAGTTTCTGACGAACTGAAACTTGACGGTTATTTTGCCGAAGTGCTGCCTCATGAAAAATTGGAAAAAGTAAAGGAATTGCAGGGTAAAGGAGAGTTTGTTGCAATGACCGGAGACGGTATTAACGACGCCCCTGCCCTTGCTCAAGCAGATGTCGGCATAGCAATCGGATCAGGGACGGATGTTGCTGCAGAAACTGCTGATATAATACTGGTGAACAGCAACCCAAAAGACGTAAATTCCTTAATACTTTTCGGCAAGGCAACTTACAGCAAAATGGTTCAAAACTTATTCTGGGCAACAGGGTACAACGTCATTGCTATCCCCCTTGCAGCAGGAGTCTTATACAATATAGGCATTGTCATTTCTCCGGCTATTGGAGCAGCATTAATGAGCCTCAGTACGGTGATTGTTGCTATTAATGCTAAATTTCTAAAAGTGAAGCGGTAATCTTTTAAATATATGGCCATTTATTAATATTCGGAGCAATTATTCAGATCCCTCTGTCAATTGTTGCCTGATGCACTCTTTTCAATGCCAGTATGAATGATGCTAAACGATAACTGACATTATACTTACGTGAAGCTTCAACAACATTCTCAAAAGCCTGACCCATTATGTTATCCAGCTCTATATTAACGGTTTCATGCCCCCACTTGTGAACCTGTATATTCTGAGCCCATTCAAAATACGATACAGTAACACCTCCTGCATTTGCTAGGATGTCCGGAGCAATAATTACTCCCTTATCGTGAAGATATTTGTCAGCAACAGGAGTTATAGGCCCGTTTGCCCCTTCCACAATAAATCTTGCCTTTATGCTTTCCATGTTTTTATCATTAATAACATGCCCCAGAGCTGCAGGGATTATTATATCGCAATCACGAGTAAAAATTTCCTCTCCATCAAGCGGATCGGAATCTTTAAAACCCGCCACTGTTTTTTCTCTTTTAAGATGCTTGATCAGCAGATCAATATCCAAACCATCTTTATTATAAATCCCCCCTCTTTTATCAGAAACGGCAATTATTCTTGCCCCCATCTCATGGAGATATTCGGCAGCATAGCTTCCCACATTGCCGAATCCCTGTATTGCAACTCTTTTACCGGAAATGTCCTCTTTATGCTCTTTCAGAAGATGGCGCGTTATCATTGCCACACCGGAACCTGTAGCTCCGGTTCGTTCGGATATGCCTCCAAGGGCAAGAGGCTTACCCGTTACAATCGCCGGAGTATATCCGTGCTTTGCTCCGTAGGCATCCATCATCCAGCCCATGACTTTAGGGTTTGTTCCCATATCGGGAGCCATTATATCCCTGAAAGGGCCGATAATATGATCCGCATTATTCATAAAACGCACTGTTAAGGACCTCAATTCGCGCTGTGACAACAGATCGGGATCAACGGATATTCCGCCCTTCGCTCCTCCAAAAGGGATATTCATTAAAGCGCATTTCCATGTCATCAGCGATGCCAGGGCTCTCACTTCGTCAAGATCTACTTCGGGGTGAAACCTGATCCCCCCCTTATAAGGTCCTCTGGCGCCGCTGTGCTGTACCCTGAATCCGTTAAAGACCCGCAGTTCTCCCCTGTCATCCGTAATGGGTACTGCAATCTGCAATTCCCTCCAGGGCATTGTATAGAGCTTCCGGTAACTATCAGGTATTTCAAGAATATCTGCGGCCTCTAACAGATGAGAATTTACAGCATCATTTGCTCTGTTCAATTTATTATTCTGCATATTAAACTCTTTAAAACAAATATTTTAATTCTTGTTGCCATATAACTTCTATTCCCGAATTTATGTCAAGCATTTGAGATAAGAACAAAAGAAAGGGTATTGTAAAAATAAAATCACTAAGAATACTTGACTAAAATCCGCGGCATATATATATTTTTTACAATTCAACATTAAATTTATTTATAGGAGGATAAAACAATGAAAGCCTGGGAAAAACTTGAACAGCTTGAAAAAGAAAAAATTCACCTTCAAAAAATTGTGAAAGAAGAACAGGAAAAATGCAGCCACTTCAATGTCAATCATGAAAATACTTTCACATATACAAAAAATCTCTGTCTTGACTGCGGCAAACGCTGGAAAGGATTTTAACATCTAAAATTAACCGGAGAGTATAATCTTTTAAAAAAGACTCTCTGTTTTTCTTTACAAAAACATAGCCCGCATAAAGAAGAGAACCTTTCCGGGAACTTCTCTAAGAAAAATTCTTTTTAATTTTAAAAAACCGCAAATTATATCAAAAGCGTGGATTTTGTCCCTTGACAAAGGATAATATCCCGATTAAATTAATATAATTTTCAATGATGATCAATATAACAGCGGGTTGTTTTTTTCAGGGAAAAATAAAAACGACTTTTTCATAAAAACTTATTGAAAATCTATCAAGTATAATATATTATAAACTACCTGTCTCGCCGGGACAAAATTACGAGGAAAATTAATGACCGAAAAAGCTCCGCCATACAAGAGAATCTCTGAAAAATTTAAGTTTTCCATTAAGCTTATTATTATAATCCTGATACTATCCCCTTTTACCGTACTCAGAAGCGCGCTTTATTCCCAGCAAAAATATACTTACAGGCGTACAAAGATGGTTGTAGCCATGCTGGAGGACGCTGTAAAAGAGATCGAAAAGAAGGGACGCGCCGCTTTCCCTCAATTCAGAATTAAAGGCAGTAAATGGTTCAAGGGCGAAATGTATCTATTCATCTATACTATGGAAGGCGTAAATATTGTTCACCCTGTACTGGAACACCTTGAAGGCAAGAACTTATATAATCTAAAGGATATTAACGGCCGGCCCCTGATTCAGCATCTCATCTGGAAAGCACAAAAGGGCGGCGGCTGGGTGCATTATATGTGGACCCGCCCCGGAGAATTTATACCTACGTGGAAAAGCGGATATGTAAAAAAAGCGGTAATGCCTGACGGTGAAGAATGCTTTGTAGGAACAGGCGTTTACAATATCCGAACCGAAAAGCAGTTCATTATTGAAATGGTTGACGACGCAATCGATCTGATCAAGAAAAAAGGTAAGAAAGCTTTTAAGGTATTCAGAGACGACTCAAGCCAATTTGCTTTCAGAGATTCCTATATTTTTATATTTAAAGACGACGGAACCGCAGTTGTCGACCCGGCTTTCCCCTCTCTTGAAGGAAGAAGTCTTCTAAAGTATAAAATTATTCGGCAAATGATTGAAAGGATCAGAAATAAGGACAAAGCCTGGGTTTCATATTTAAGACCTAAGCCGGGCGACATAAAACCTTCAAAGAAACTGGCCTATCTTCGAGCAATAAAAATCGGGAATGAGCGATTTATCGTTGGATCAGATTTTTTCCCGGCAAAACCGATCTGGATGAGGTAAGAAATGGCAATATCTTCGAATCTAATTTACGGCGTAGATGACAGACCCCCTATTATAATTACTTTTCTTGCGGGGATTCAGCATACATTTGTTATGTCAAGCACGCTGATATTGCCCGTTGTTATTATAAGCGAAATCGGAGGAACTCAACAGGAGATTCAAAGCGTAGTTGCATTTACAATGATCGCAGCGGGTTTTACAACAATGCTTCAGTTTATGAAAGGCCCCATAGGCTCGGGCTACCTATGCCCTTACCTTGCAGGAGTTCCATACTTTTCAGCATCCATGAAAGCGGCATGGCTGGGAGGAATGCCCCTTCTAAGCGGAATGATAGTAATGTCAGGGATATTCGAATCAATTTTTTCAAGAGCGGTGCGGAAAATACGCTTTCTATTCCCAACCGAAGTAACAGGCGTAGTTGTTTTAATGGTGGGAGTTGCGCTGATCCCTCTTGGCGCATCAAATTTTCTCGGCCTTGAAACGGACGAAACTCTTTTCCAGATACCCGATATTATTGTAGGCATCACAACTCTTGCCATTATGATCGGCCTCAATGTGTGGGCAACAGGGCCTTTGAGAGTATATTGCGTATTTATAGGCATGACCATCGGCTATATTCTGGCATATTCCATCGGCATTATGACGCCCATAGATATTAACCATGTAACTACCGCAAAGTGGTTCTCATTTCCGGAAAGCAGATTTTCAGGTTTTGCCTTTGATAAGTCTCTCATTCTCCCCTTTACTATTGCGGCTTTATGTTCCTGCTTAAAATCTATCGGGGATTTTATCACATGCCAGAAGATCAACAGCGACGACTGGAAGGAACCTGACATGACAAGCATAAGCAACGGGCTTCTTGGAGGCGGCATCGGCACCTTCACATCGGGTCTGCTCGGAGGGCTGGGAGTGGGAACATCCTCAAGTAATGTTGGTGTTTCTGCCGCGACAGGCGCTACAAGCCGTTATATAGGAATTTCTGCAGGTTTGCTCTTCATACTCTTTGCATGTCTTCCAAAAATTTCGGCTCTCTTTTCCATAATGCCTAAACCTGTTATGGGAGCAATACTTATATTTGTAACGAGCTACATGATAACCGCCGGGATGCAGATACTCATGTCTGTGGAAACCGATATTCAAAAAATTTTCATCATCGGAGTATCGATCATATTCGGACTCAGCGCCGATATTCTCCCAAATCTTTATGATTATCTGCCAGAAGGATTGAAACCTGTCTTCAGTTCCTCAATGACGCTGTCAACAGTACTGGCAATAACACTGGCTCAAATTTTTAAAGTGGGAGATATCATTAAAAATGCTCTTACGAGAAATCCATCCTGATCCGCTTATACCGATCGATCATCTCCGTTAAAATTCCGCGCAGATTAAAAATTCGTAAGAGCACATTTACTGCTTTTTAAAAGCCAGAAACATTGAACCGGACCTTACTTTAACGAACATTCTGACAATAGTGCCTTTTTTTACGGATTTTAATATCTTTATAAATTGTTCCGGACCGGAAATATCTTCATCGTTGAGTCTCAATATAACATATCCCCTTCTCAGTCCCGCTTCGTATGCTCTGCTGCTCCTATCAATACCGGATACAACAACGCCTCCATCCTTTTTATCAAGACCGAGAGATCTTCTCCTTTCAGAAGGTATATTTCTTACTTTAATCCCAAGCACGCCTTTTTCCTCTGCGCTTTTACGGGGAAGCCTTCTCTTTTTGCCTATATGATCGGGCATCTCTTCAAGCTTTATTTTAAGCGTTTTTGTTTTTCCCTTTCTGAATATCTCAACTTCAACTTTTTTCCCAACACCTGCCATTGACGCATACCAAGGAAGATCCGATGAATCTTTTATCTCTTTTCCGTCAAATTTGATTATTATATCGCCCGCTTTAAGTCCTGCTTTATGTCCCGGCGTCCCTTCTATCACATCGCTCACAAGAGCTCCTTTTGCAGAATCCAACCCGAACGATTTTGCCAGATCCCCCGTCACTCTCTGAATACGTATGCCTATCCAGCTTCTTGTAACTCTTCCCTTGGATTTTAACTGAGGGATCAGACTCTTTGCCAGATTTATAGGAATTGCGAAGCCGATACCCTGCGCCGTTCTTATTATTGCAGTATTTATCCCCACAACTCTGCCTTTCATGTCTATGAGCGGGCCCCCGGAATTTCCCGGATTAATTGAAGCATCGGTTTGTATAAAATTATAATAACCCTGCCTTCCGCTGGGATTAACATTTTTTCTACCCTTTGCGCTGACAATACCTGCTGTCACTGTATGGGAAAGACCGAATGGGTTGCCTATGGCTATAACCCAGTCGCCAATATTCAAACCGGAAGAATCACCCAGATTTGCATAGGGAAGTTCTTCCTTTGCATTTATTTTGATCAGTGCAATATCGGTTTTCGGGTCTTTACCGATCACCTTTGCATTATATTCTTTATTATTATTCAGTTTAACCTTAATATCACTTGCACGCTCAACTACATGATTATTGGTCAGGATATAACCGTCTTTTGATATGATCACACCGCTCCCAACACCGCGGTTTCTGAATTTTCCGGGGGATCTCGAACCTGGCTGTTTAAAAAACCTTTTAAAGTGTTCCGGCATCTTAAAATTCGGAGAATTAAAGGGAAAATAGTTATTCAAATTTCTCTCAACAACAAAAGAAGTTTTCACATTAACCACAGCCGGAATAACTTTCTTCACAATCGGATTCAGCGAAGGAAGGGTAACTGACCTGGCGCTTTCAGGTTTGGCTATGCAGCCTGTTATTATAAGAATAACATTGATAAAAACTAAAAAACGATTATTGATGCTTCTCTCTAATAACTTCATAATCACCAGCCTTAAATTAATCGATCAAAAATCTATTAATATTGATCTTCTATTCAAATTGTTTTCAACAATTATTAATTTATTTAACTGTATAATAATGTCAAGACAGAAAGGTTAAATCAAAGCAAAAGTAACGGGGAAGGCTGGCGGAAACAACAAATAAGAGCATCAAATAAAAAATTTTCTTGAAATTAAAATATTCTTCAGATAATAAGCTTGATATCTACCACCCTGAATACAAACAGGATCTTTTGCATAGAATTTAATTAAATGCCGCCAGAAAACAGAAATCATATTCATAAACACAAAACTTTCGGGAACAACCGCCCGCAGCCGCTGGAGGAAATAAGGAAGAGACTTGTTATGCTTCCAAAAGCTTTCAACAGCAGGAAGATGAGCTTATCAAAAAAACTTTCCGGCATAGCCGGCAGCTGCAGTGATGAATATCTTTTAAATATTATAAATAAAATATGTATAAAACCTGACTGGCCCATTAATACAAATGACGCATCTCTGCTTCTGAATAAACTGGAAATCATACTGAATATTGTCGAGTCTGCCCGGAACAATTGCATTGACCCTGAGATTATATTCAAATTCGGATTGAATTTATGTGCAGACAGAATATTGACAGAAGGGCATGCCTGCTTCAAGAAAATCGGGGAAAATATAATTTTTTACATTAATAATAAGATCATACCTGCAGAAACAGCGCTCATCCTGCACTCTGACAGAAACAGTATTATTAAAAGATATCATGAGATCACAGAAGGCCGAAGCATTGATCCGCTGTCAGATATCGATATAAATCTCCTCTTTTCATTCATTTATTCAATTTCCCCCGGCATTTCATACAGCCAATTTTGGGATTCCATTAAGGATATAAGAAAAGCTGCCGTTCCGGATATGCCTCAAGCATTTAAAGAACTAACAATAAAAACCGATAAAGTTGAAAGAGTTATCAAAAACAGGGCTCTTCTTCTTAAAGTAAGTGAATACAGGAATGAAATAATAGCGGCCCGGAATAACAGAAAATTCATCACGCAATTGCTTAATGAAATTCGGCAAATCAATAAAAAGACCAGATATGCCCTGCAGCAAAAGATAAGGGACTCTGCAGAGAGCCTTGCCCTCCTGATCAAAAATCTGTTAAAAAAACAGATTAAAAACTATCAAAAAGAGATTCAGGAATTTATTGAAAAACTTCTTATCATATATTCATTGAAGAGCGACCCTCAACTTCTTCAGGATATAGAAAATCCGGATAATGAGATCTCTCTTTCGGCAATAAAAAATCTTCTGGAAGAGAGGCTATTCGATTCATTAAGCAAAATCACCGGCGCTAATTTTTTTAACGAAGCCTTTGAGAATCTGTATAACGAGCTCAACATAAACTGCGGAGACAAAGTGCTGCCATATATGCCTGCCAATGTGATGATCAATCTTATAAAGCAGGATATAAAATATTGCAGCAATTTTTTAAAGGCGCGAAAAGACCTCATTGACGCAGCAGGGAGAACCGGCAAAAAAGGCTTAAACAAGCCTTTTTCGATAAATATAGATGTGTCCTTAAACTGCAATGAAAGGCCCCTTGCGGTTACAGACCTGCTGAGGATCAGGAAACGGCCAGCAGTGATCGAAGTAAAAGAAGGGCATAATAACAAACAGTATGCCGTCAAGGTTCAGACTCCCTATTTCTTCGGCGGATATGCCGTTTCTGACAAAATTACCGTTAAGGGCGGATTGTATACTCTGGATCAGAGACATAAGACAGCAGAGAAAAAAGTCGATAAAACCGACGATGACTTTCTCTTTGACAATGATATATTTGCATTTAACAGTCAGGATGAGCTGTTAATAATAGAACTGAACGAAATTAACAGGCTCATAACAGCAGACGAAGAATTGTACAAAAAGACGACCAAGCTGGTACAGTACCTTGAGAAGAGAATTCTAAGAATAATAAACCCTCTGAGCGGCAAAACAAAAAAAATGTTAAAAATTATTGATAAGGCACTTGAGTACACCCTCCACCCAACCGGAGAAAAAACGGATATAAAATTTATTCCGACAAAGGATATATCAATGCTTTTCAAAAGTTATATTGGAAAAGACTGCAGCAAATCCATGATATGGCACATTCTGCATCCCAAATCATATCTCTATAAAATTGTTATTGAAAAGAGGTGGTGCGGATACCTTACCCTCCTTGATATTGAAAACCGCAGCGGCAGCAGGGCCCTCCTCTTTGATGTAATAAATCTTGATCCTAAAATAATCGCTGACTGGTCGGATGTATTTGATAAATTCATAAATTATTTAAAACCCATTGCTCAAAAAGAGGGATACAGATATATTCTGATTCCGGACAACATGTCTCACATATCAAATTCTCACTATATCAGTAACAGCATATATAAAAAATATAAAAAAAACAATAAGCCCGCAGAGGCCTTCGGGCTTATTCCCGAAGACAACACATTTCAGAGTCTCAATGACGCTTTTTTGATCTTATGGGAAAATAGTTAAATATTGCAGATACAGGTTCTATAACAGTTGCCGGAATAAGCATAGTGCCTCTGCTCAATTATTACAATTCCAGCCTGCATTTTCCAATTATTGCCTCTGCCCTTTCCTGAAGTTCCTTTGCAAAATCATCCTCATTGTTTAACTTGATCTCAATTGCATATAGAATATCATAGTATAGATCCCAGCCTCTTTTTTCTTCTATGTACTTATCTTTAAGAGGGTTATTATCTTTTGTCATAGATTTTAACAGTCTGCCCAGTCTTTCTGCTCCCATAGCAAGAAGGCTGCAAGCCTCTTTTTCACTTTCAATGCTCTCCGAACTGAACAACGCCGACGCCTTAAGAAGAAGTCTTAAAAGAACAATAGTCCATGGTATTTGAGAAACAAAGGAGCCGGTAAAGGGGTCAATGGCATTCTTTACATCCTTCAAAGGCCATGGCAATGAATCGGCATAGTATGAAAAAAGAATAATTCGAACATAGTCGCCTACTATTTTCCCTGTTTTTGCGGCTTTAATTGCTTCCGAAGCAAAAGCCTCCTTGTCATGCCTCATGATCAACCCGTCCCTGTGAACATATCTCAGATAGCCCCTTTCATTCTCATCAAAAAGTACAGACATAATGTAGGCCTGGTCTTCGGCACGTCCGATAAAGGAAGGAGTAAAGGGGCGGTATCTTTTCAGACTCTCAATAAGGATTCCGTTAGTGCCGCCGGTTACATGAATTCTCTGTATACATTCATTAACGCCGTCAATACCTGTTTCATCCCCATACCTGGTCTGCATTTCAGCAGCGGTTGACAGCGCCTGAGGAAGCAGACTGTAAAAAACAAGGGTATCTCCGCGGGGATCTTTATCCGGAAATTTAACATCGGGAGTAAATAGAGAATTACTAAGATCCTTCTCATTTACAAGCGCGCCTGCGATCAATCCAAGATGAATACTCTTATTATTGCTGTCTTTACCATTTGCTCCCCACAGTTTGGTTGTAAAATGTTCAAAAGCAGTTGCCCCGGTCTGTTCCAGAAGCTCTTTCTGCGGAAAAACCTGGTCAAGGTCGATCTTAAAGGTGCCCTTAATTTCATTTGAGATAAGGACATTCCATAATGCGGCAACAGCTTTTAAAAAAGAATAATGCCGCCCGTATTCTCCGTCAACACCGAATATTTGATAGAGTATTTCTGTATTCTGTTTATGCAGAAACTTATCTGCAGCCGGAATTAATATTTCATTGATTATTTCCTCAGTGTCCCTTTCGGTGAAAACATAAATATTTAATCGGCTGATCCTGCTCTTCTGTTTTAACTCCGATTCCATATAATCTTTGGATATTTCCTGCAGCCCTTTATGTGTTACTGACCCTGAAAGTATGCAATCAACTCTCCTGTTGCTATCTTTAATTCCCCTTTTCTCTTCAAATCCCAGCGCCTCGTCCAATTTCTCCAATCCGTAAATTACTTCATTATTTTCAGGCGGAGTGCCTATCTGAACCGGGTGGTCATACCAGTAGAGCTGTTTCTCTTTTATAATATCTTTCAGTTTCACCTTAATTGACGAATTCAAATCAAGTTTGTCTATATCGGCTGACCGGGGCGGAATCGTTATAAGGGCATTTGCCGTAAAAAGCATTTCATATTCCGGTCTTTTTATATGATCATCATTCAATGCGGTAATCTTCACTCTTCTTTTTTCTCTCAGTTTCAGGACCTTTGATCCGATTTCATCGAGGCTGAAAGAACCTTCGGGGAAAAAGACCTCCCTTATCTTTTTTGAGCATGAATCGATATCATTAAAGATGTTTTTTTTATCCAGCCATACATAAAGATCATCAAAATTAGTTTTAAAATCTGCATCACCTTTGTAAATATTCTGAATTTCATTCATCATCATCTCTTCACCGGTATTGAAAAAAGAGACCAGCTCCTGCCATTGCTTATCATCAGAGAGACTATTCAGGAATTCAGAAGCCTCCTGAAAACGGCTATGATCTTTACCGGAGATCTTTATTAAAACAGATGAACATATTTTCTTAATTGTTGATAAATCATCTTCTTTATAGGTATTGAAAAGTTTATCAATATCAATTCCGGTAATTGATCCACCCTTATTTTCAGTAATTAAGTATTTAATGATTTCCCTGAATTTTTCTTTTACAGACAAGTTAAACCTCGCTTCAAAAAGAATTGCTGACAGATCTCATTAATTACATATTATGTCAATTTAATTCAATAATTTTTTCCCAATGTCAGAGGAGGGCTGGCGGGAACCTCCTTTCTCTTTCCAGACAGTAAATCCTCTGCAAAAAGAAGCGAAAAGCCGAGGACTGTTTGAGCCTGAAATGAAATGAAGGGCGAGTTCCGCAGGCTTTTGAGCTTTTTTGCAGAGGAAATCGGGATAAATCCTATCTTCGGAGGCAAATTTTCTCCTCTGATAAATATGAATTATTTTATTTTTTAGTTCCCGCCAGCCCTCGAAGGAAATCGTAATTATATGAAAAAAATATTTAAAAATTTTATTCGGGATATTGACGATCTTACATTTTCTATATATATTATTATTAGAATTTGTTAGCACTCATCAATGTTGAGTGCTAACAAAAAATTAAAAAATTTTTTACTCAAAAGGAGGCGGCTTATGAAATGGGGAATAAGAAAAAGAAATGAGGATACTGAGTTATCCATTGACACTTTCAGAAAAAACATCGACAGAATGTTTGATGATTTCTTCTCTATCGGCCCTACATCCTTATTCGAATCAGAATGGGTTCCAAAACTCGACATTGAAGAAGATGATGACTCAATTGATGTAAAAGCTGAAATTCCCGGACTGGACGAAAAGGATATTAACGTAACAATTGAAAACAGTATGCTCACTATTTCCGGAGAAAAGAAGTATGAAAGCAAGAAAGAAGATAAAGACCGAAAACTTGTTGTATCGGAAAGAAAGTTCGGTTCATTTTCAAGAACAATAAGCTTGCCCGACGGGATCAAAGCCGATAAAGTAAAGGCAAAATTCAAAAAAGGGGTGCTTAACATTCATATCCCTAAAGATGAAAAGGCTAAACTGAAAAGAATTCAAATTGATGTAAAATAAAGGAGGGTTATTATGTATTACACAACTGATATTTTCGACGATATGCTGAGATTAAGGGATATCTTCGACAACTTTTACAGGGAAATATATTCAAAACCGGGAATCAGAGTTGAATTTCCCTTTATTAACCTTTACGAAATGGATGATTCCATAGTAATAAAGGCCGTGGTACCGGGTGTAAAATCGGAAGATGTGAATATTGAGTTAAACAACAATAACCTGATCATAGAGGGCGACCGAAAGAGCGACTTAACCGAAAAAAGATATATCAGACAGGAGAGAGTATTCGGGAAATTCAAAAAGATCGTGAATCTTCCTTATGAAGTTGATAAGGATAAGATAGAAGCGGTTTTGAAAAACGGTATTCTCACAATTACGCTTCAAAAAAGCGAAGCATCAAAACCGAAGAAAATTCAGATTAACTAAGTATTTTTGAGGAGGGGACACCATGACAACAGACGTAAAAAAACTTAAAAAAGATGCATACAATAAAGACGAATGTGTAATCTCTCCGCCCGTTGATATTTATGAAACTGAAGATGAATACGTATTAAAAACTGATCTGCCGGGTGTTAAGAAAGAAGATGTGGATATAACGATTCACGATAATAAACTCGAAATAAATGCAAAAATTGATGACAACGAAAATAGTACTGAGAATCTAAAATACAGCGAATACAGCACGGATAATTATTACAGAAGTTTTAATGTAGGCACTGATATCAACAGCGAAGAGATCAAGGCCGATCTGGAAGAGGGAGTTCTGACCCTCCATCTTCCAAAAAAACCGGAAGTAAAACCGAAAAAAATTGCGATTACCTCAGAATAACAAAATTATTCTTAATATCCCCTGCTGCAGTATGAGCAAAGCAGGGGATATTTTACAATTTTTCAAAACAGGGAATACAAAATTTGCTGCCTGTCCTTTCTCTTGTTCTGGTTATCATAGTAGGTTCACCGCATTTTGAGCACGAAACAGAATCATATATCTTCGCTTTTCCCGGCGGCGTAAATTCAACGCTCTCAAGTCTAAACAGATCAGACGGTTCGGAATTAAGTATTTTAACTACTCTCTCCTCCCGGGACAAATCCTTGCCTTTAAAAAGCCCTGCTCTTGCAGTGAGCTTAAATGCCTTCGCCTCTTTTCTGTTGTAAAAGGTATAGTTGTTCTTGCCATAGTCAAGGAATATGAGATTCCCCTTACCGAAGGTCGCTCCCAGCAGAGCCTGGATGGCGTCAACACTGCAGTTATCATTTTCCACCAGGACAACCAGTTCTTCGTCAATAGAAAAGGAATTCCGCTGATCTAAAATATACTTGGCCGCCATTACGCCCATTGCAAGCCCCGGGCAGGAGTGCCCGTGAAATTCAACCGCTTTATTCATCAACTTATATGTATCCATTATTTCAATAGAACCTTTCCCCGTTAATTATTGACCTTGGATCATTTTATAATTTTTCATTATCATTAGATCATATAATGCTCATGCAATAAAATAATACAAAATAATCTGTGTGATTTTATGCTTATATTCTGATTATTTTTGTCAATAAGTTTACAATAATTATTGACCCGTTAAAACCATTTTCTATAATACAATTAACAATCAGATTTTTGACGCCTTTTAAAACTTGTATAACACTATATCATATAAGACCTTAATTAACAACAATGGAGAATACCGATGAAATATTTTAATAAAGCCGGCAAAGAAAACAGTGAAAAAACCGTTGATATTGCCTTTAACGAGGCCCTAAAAAGAAATATCAAATACATAATTACTGCGTCCACATACGGGGATACAGGGCTTAAAATGGCTGAGAAATGCCGCGGGTCAGATATAACTCCAATTATTGTAACTCACAATGCAGGATTCAAAGAATTCGGCAAATGCGAACTGACTTCGGAAATAAAAGAAAAGATAGTAAAAAAAGGAGGAAAAATAATCACCGGAACAATGGTTTTGAGAAACATAGACAGCGCAATAAAATCAAAATGGGGGTATTCCGAAACGGAATTGATCAATGCCGTATTGAGAATGTTCGGCCAGGGCATGAAAGTCTGCGTCGAGATCACAGCTATGGCCAGCGACTGCGGACTTATTCCTCAGGAAGACATTATTGCTGTTGCAGGCACGGGCCGGGGCGCAGATACAGCTGTTGTTATAAAACCGGAATCATCGAACAGATTTTTCGATATTAAAATCAGGGAAATTCTGGCTAAACCGCGGGATTTTTAAACAGATCCCCATAAACAATCTCCCATGAACTGCAGCTGGATCTAAGAGTTTACTTTGCTGCGGATCATTATGAGCAGCATTTTATATTTCTCCGAAGCATATAGAGCATGAGGAATATTTGCAGGCATTATTATCATCTCTCCTGCTTTTACGGTGCTTTTCTCGCTGCCAATTGTTATTTCAGCGCTCCCGTCAATAATATAGACCACTGCATCAAAGGGCGAAGTGTGTTCGCTTAAGCTTTCACCTTTATCAAATGAAAAAAGAGTTATGTTTCCAATTCCTTTATCAATTAATGTTTTACTGATAACAGAATCTTCGGAATAATCTATAAACTCATTCAGATTAAAAGAGACTCCTTTTGGAGCATTTACCTTATCAGTCATAATGTTCTCTCCATGATATAAACAGCCGGACAAAAATCCGACCGGTATATTACGCTCTTTCTCATAAAAAACACCTGCACATTTTCATCCGAGATGTTTTCTCAAAAAGAGAATATTGCCCCTCTTCATTTATGTCTATTAAAAATTTCAATTAATTCAATATTTTCCGGTCTGAAATTTAAAACTTCTTTCTTAAAAAATATTCACTTTTCAGAGTGAAAGGGGAGCTTAATTATAAATGCAGCTCCTTCTCCCTGTTTTGATTCCGCAGTAATTATGCCCTTATGGTGGGACGTAACAATATAATATGAGATGGAAAGACCAAGACCGGTTCCGGCTCCCACATCCTTTGTTGTATAGAATGGTTCAAATATGCGTTTTATTGTTCCCTCGTTCATGCCTGGACCGTTATCATACACCATAGTAACGGCAAAATCTCCCTCTCTGAATGTGGCTATTCTGATCTCAGGTTCAAAATCTATTTCTCCCATGCTTAGTATAGCCTGCGCCGAATTCTTAAGAAGATTTAAAATAACCTGCTGGATCTCGGTCTCAACACAGTAAATTTTAGGGAGTTCTTTGTCGTAATCCGTTGATATTTTGATATTCCTGAAATCATACTGCTTGGGAAAATCATAGTCCTTTGATGCAATTTCTATCGATTTTTCAATTATAGCATTCAGATCGGAATATTCAAAGAGATAACTGCTTCTTCGGCTGAATTTAAGCATATTGGCAACGATTTCCGAGGCTCTCTTCCCCGCCTCCTGTATTCCGTCAAGATATTTAATAATATTTCTCTCCTCAAGGTAAGCAATAATACTGTTGATATTGATGCCTAATTTTTCAGCAATTGCACGATTTTTTTCATTCTCAGGCGACAGCCTGCTGCAAGCGGCATTAACTCCCTGCAGAATAATTGCCAGAGGATTATTTATCTCATGGGCCATCCCTGCTGCAAGGCTTCCGACAGTCATCATCTTTTCAGTCTGAATAATAAACTCCTGAGTCTTTTTTCTTTCCGTTATATCTGCAATAACCGCAAAACTGCCGTTAAACTCACCGGACTCGTTAAAAAGAGACTGCGGAGATATATAGGTAAGCAATCCCGTACCGTCTTTATTTACCCATTCAATTTCATACCCCTCATTGTTGTTTTCTCTTCTTAGTACCATCTGCTTTTTTAATATGGATCTATTTTTGTCATCCAAAAAGGATTCCGTCGGTTTGCCTATCATCTCTTCACGCTCATAACCCAGCATACTGCAAAACCTGGGATTTACATAGGCCAAAATACCGTTCTTATCTTCCATGGCAAGCCCGTCATTCATTCTTTCAACAAGAAGACGGTACTGCTCTTCGGTTTTCTGCAGGGCTTTCTCGGCTTTAATCCTTTTTTTCTCTTCTCTTAAAACAGCCCTTGCTCTTATAAAATAGTAAAAATATGCTATGATCCCCATACTGAAAAAGAACATAATAAGAAGCCATTTGTTCCTGAAGCTTTCCATTACGGCAAGGACATCCGACTCGGGAGTTGCAACAGCAATAGACCAGAATGAATTGGACAATATTACGGGGAAATATACTGCATGTTTTTTTATTCTGTAAACTCTCTTATTTCGAACAAAGTTATATATGTATGTTGTGACTCCTTCCTTGCCTTCCATCATCTTCTTGGCCATCGCAATGACGGAGGGCGATTCCCCGGAGGTCTCATAAATCGTTTTACCCGTATGCCCCTTCACCGGACAGTAAAGTTCAATGCCGCCTCTGCTGAGCATCCAAGCATATCCCCGCTTTCTCACCTGTATACCTGACAGAAATTTATCCGCTAAAAGATCAAATGGGATCAAAATACTGATGGAACCTGCATACTTCCCATCTTTGAAAACCGGGTACGCATAGGCAACGGTTTCATATCCCTGAACCGCTCTGAAGACGTCGCTTACAATGGGCATATGTTTTTTCATAATATACCTGTTATGCGCCTGAAACGATACATCCGCTCCCATTGACTTTTTGTTATAAGGTATTGTCCAGATGATCTTTCCTTCGGGACTTACCCTTGTAATTGCTCTTATTTCTCTCTTGTGAGACTTATAAAAATCCTCAATACGGGCTCTGCCTTTGCTGTTCATCAGAATTACGTCAGCAGATCTTGACATGTAGTCAAGTTCATAAGTATAGTGTTCAAAAAACGATTGGATACCTTTTGCCGCCTGTTTTGCCAATACCATCTGTTCCGAATTCAGCGATTTAATGGCTTCCAGTTTAATTTCATGGTAAGGCAGATAGAAAACATAAATACAGAATAATATTATGATAAAAAAAGTTAATACTTTTAATATCCGCTTAAAATAGTTCTTATCACTATTCATCAACTATTCCCGAAAGCAAAACCGGCAGATCTTGCTCTTTTTTTGATTAAGAGAGAGTTCAACAATAAAATTCTGATCAAGAAGTTATATTTTTATAATATCTTGTTAATTTGTCACTAATTTTTTTAAAGTATCAGGATATAGGGAGAGTAATATTTATATATTAAGGAACAAACTCATAGGCTCCCATATCATATAGACCGTTCTGCGGCCTTGAAGTTCCGTCAATATCATCTGCCGGCGCTCCGGAAGCAGTTCCGGTATCAATGCCTGAAGATCCGCTGCTTAAATGATAATCGCCGTCTGCGGCGTCAACAAATGACGGCGATGTTGATAACATATTAGCGCCAATATTGTTTGTGCCGACATTGTCCAATGTTGTTGAATATATTGAATAATCCATATTCAATGTTGAGCTACTCCCTTGAATCTCATTGCCGGTTGTATTTGCGCTGTTTCCGTCAAAAATCGTATTTGTTATTGTAATTATGGAAGAATTTAATGTCCTGATTGCAGACCCGTTCCTCTGGCTTATATTATCAGCAACGGTACAGTTCATCAAAATCAGTGAAGCATTATCCAAGCTGAAACCGCCTCCCTCACTGTATGAAAAATACTCTGCCCTATTATCAGCGATAATACTGTTTGTAATTTCAACAGCAGAAGTTGTATCGGCAATATACAAACCTCCTCCATACTGAACATTAGAATTGCCGGTCATTATCGATTTGTCGATAGTTGCCGTAGAATTGGTGATAATAATTCCGCCTCCGGAACCGTTGGTGGCAATAGTATTGGAATTGCCTTTTATTGCAACTCCGGTTATCACAGCCGACGAACTTGATACAAGACATATCCCGCTGCCGTTCCTGCCAATATTATTATTAACTGTTCCGCCGGTAATATTGAGAATCGACCCATTTACATAAATTCCGCCGCCGTCAAGGGTATCCGTGCTGTTGCCATTGATCACGGAATTTCCGCTAATGGTTACGTTTGAAGAACCGGTTATATATACCCCTCCTCCAAATTGATAGGCACTATTGCCGCTTATATTAATATTCGTGATGGCAACAGTGGAATTATTGATGCAAAGTCCGCCGCCAAAACCGGTAGTGCCGGCCTTTGCAGTATTATCGGATATTGAGGTATCGGAAATGTTCACGGTTGACCCCGAATCTCTGACGTATATCCCTCCTCCATAGCGAACCGAATTATTTGTGAAAATACAGTTCGTTATTACAGCTGCAGAGGAATTAATATAAATAACTCCGTCCATAATGGCACTGTTATTGCTGAAAGTACAATTTTCAACAGTTGATGAGGAACCGGACATATAAATTCCCGCCCCATGGGCAGACACGGAATTACTTGTAAAATAACAATTTCTAATAAGAGGCGACGAATTGTCTATAAAAATACCTCCGCCCCACATCACACCGCCGCCATTCTGTATTGTAAAACCGTCAAGAACCGAAGAAGATGTTTCACCTGAATTAAAAATAGCAACGCTGCCGTTTGACCCGCCGTCAATTGCAGTAAGGGAAGAGCCGTTAACCGATTTTACTGTAATTGCCCTGCCGCCGAAATTGATGTTCTCCATATATGTACCGTCATCAACAAGAACAGTGGTGATATTATCGTTATCAGTGTCGTCAATTGCCGCCTGAATTGTACTGTATTCCGAAGGTACATCGTGGGCATTATTCTCATCTATCCTTAATGAAGTGTTTCCGGTAGGAGTTCCCGTTGCCGTATTTGTACCGTCAGTAGCATAAAACCTGTAATTGATATAACTGTCCGTGACACCTGCCGGGTAATCAACTGTAAGAGTTACCGTATAGATCTTGCCGTCAGTATAATCCGTGTCCCCGCCGTCAGCACCGCTGATTGCATTTTTTTCACCGATATCATTGTAATCGCCGTCATCATTAAGGTCTATCCAGAGTTCAATAACAGCGGGAGCATTATTCTGTTGATCCGTATATTTAACACGAAACTCCGCTGTTTGCCCGCTGCCCACATTTGTCGGATAAACTCCGTCTGCAATATAATTTGTTTCCAGAGTCCATGTGAGAACAGGCATCTCCCCGGACCAGTTTGGAACGCGATCAAACTGGCTCCACCCGCCATGGCAGGGGGAACATATATTGGAAGCGCTACTCTCGTGCCAGTAATATCCGGTGCTGTCAATGAGAGTAATGTTATTTGGCGACGGTTCCACTCCGCTTTTGAAAGTAATAACACTATTGTTGTCATACCAGATTTTAAGTCCCGGTTCTTTATTAATCAATGTTCCTGTTCGAAGCATTACTAAATTCGTTGATCCGTGCACATTATGGCACGTCACACATGATATACGACTGTTTACACCCAATGTTTCATAATCTGTCCAGTCTGCCCTGTATCTCTGATTATAAATGTCAAGATGGGTCCAATGTAGATTATCATACCCCGTGATCCTGAAATTGGTGTTTGCATTGCCAGAATCGGTAAACAGAGTAGACGTATGACAAGTAAAACAGAGAGTAAAACTTGCATCCTGTATTCTGGGGCTTACGGAAGTACGCGGCATCTCCATAGGATCCAATCCTCCCACCATATCAAGCCTGTAGCTCTGCCTGTATTCCGAGGAATCGCATCCGTCACCGCAGTCAAATGTTCGCGCAGCGCCGTCAATATGGGTAAATGCCAAATCATGGCAGCCGTCACAGCCGATCCCTGCGCCGAATACGACTCCTCCGCTTGCGGGATAAGTTTTGCCGCTGTCAAGGCCATGGCCTGTTTTATAGTAACCGTATCCCGTACCGTATGTAAAGGAACCGGACTCATCGCCAGCTATATTTGGCGCAGTAACACCGTCTATTACAGAGGGAGAATTGTCATGGCAGGTAACGCACCATTTCTCCTTTCCCGATATAAGGGCATCCCCGGTATAAACTCCGCTGATCCATACATTTTTAGCGCCTACATCGGGATCATTAACTCCGTCATAGGAACCGCCGGGGCTGTGGCATGTATCGCACACGGCTGTATTTGAAAAATCCTTTGAATCGTTAAAGTTTATAGTGCCGTCTGCATGGGTTGATGCGTCCTCTCCCGAATGACACGTACCGCATTCGGTGTCTGTGATGCCCGGCCCCCTTGCCGTATCAAAATGAGACTCATGAGAACCCGATGTAACAACCAGATCAGCGCCGCCCGATACCTCAACATCATGGCATGTGCCGCATGCGCCTGTGGAGGGCTTATCCCATTCAGGAGTAATATCCGTACCCTGTGAACTCAACGATAAACCGTGACATGCCAGATCCGTACATGTCTTTGAAGATACAGTATATGAACCCGAAGGATTCATTGCGCTGTTGAATTTAATCATGTCCGGCGAACCTGAAGGAATGTCCATCTGCCCGTTCATATGGGAGCTATCTGTCCTGTAGTCTTTATGGCATTCTTCACAATCATATGCAGCATCGGTAACATGGCGGCTGTGAGCTCCACTTGTGAGAGGGTCAATTGTTGTTCCTGATGCATGGCAGTCAATACAGGTGAGAGTTGATGTTGTGTACCAGTTCAGAGACCCGTGGCATTTCAGGTTATTGCACGTTGAAGAACTGTTATCCCAATATGTTGTTAGGTCTGTTCTGCTTGCCGTGCTGTTAAAATAGACAATGACTGCACTGCTGTCTACATCGAGCTTCCCGTTTTTATGATTTTTATTGTCAATGTAATTATAATGGCAATATGTACAATCAAATCCCCTTGCAAGGTGCACACTGTGCTTACCTGTTTCGGGAGTCCTTTTTTGCAATAGAGTTGCAGGGTGGCATTCAAGGGCACTGCACCCGGAATTCTCTTCTTTTAAGGGTTCCTTTAATTTACTGCAGCCGAAATTTAAGAATATCAAAAGAGTAATTCCTAAAAAATTAATTAGTTTCAACTTTTTTATTTCCAGCAACTTCATAATTTCCTTTTAAAGTCTATTATATAATATCATTATTCAATTCAACACTATTCTATGCGCACAGAACAAGCCTTCAATATTAAACATAATATATACGATGTGATGATTTTTGTAAATAGGTACATGTACATATAGATCATCAAAAAATATTACATTCTTGCAAGTAAGTATTTATCCCTAATCAAAGTATTGCGTAAATAATTGCCAACTTCATACAATAAAAGTGTCGAATAATTGTTAGCATCAAATTTACTTGCGATCTTTTGTCTCTAAATCTATAATGAAAAAACGAATAGAGGCAGATTATGCAAATTTATATGTTATCTATGTCTTGAGGTCGGACAAATACTAACTAAACAGGGATACCATGCAATTTGCCGATACCCCTGAAAAAGTTCGGAAATATCCGATTAAGCACGCCTGACAGGATTCGAACCTGTGACCTACGGATTAGAAATCCGTTGCTCTATCCAGCTGAGCTACAGGCGCATATTAAAATCCGACGGATTTCCTATGTCGGGGCGAGAGGATTCGAACCTCCGACACCATGGTCCCAAACCATGTGCGCTACCGGACTGCGCCACGCCCCGGTACCAAATGCAAATTAAATTCAACACATATATTGTCAATATATTTTTAAATTTTCAGAATAAAATAATTGTTCACTTTTTTATGACAAAAAAAATATTATTATGGCCCTGTATGCGGTCTATATTGATCCTAACTCTGTTTAAAACCTTAGATTTAGGGTATACACCGCAAAATTTTTATTGACTGACAATCAAATGTCCTATAAAGATTATACTATAAAACTAACCTATCAAAGGCTGTTATAACTATGGATAAAAACTCATCAAACAATAAAGACAATAAAAAACCGAAACTAAAAGAAGTAATTCAAAAGAAAAAAGAAGGTATAAAATCATTTATCAATAATGCGCTGCTCGGTGAAAAGACCTACAATAAAATTTACGATAAAATAATCAACTTTGTTAAGGTTTTTATCGTTGCATCAAGAAAATTTATGGTAGACGATTGCCTTACAAAGGCATCTTCAACTGCATACACAATTATTGTCTCATTTATTCCAACGTTGACAGTGGTACTGACATTTTATACAATATTTTCCGGAGTGGAAGGCCAAAAAGACGAACTCTTCAGAAGAATTTCACTCTTTATGGTTGAACATAACATCAAAATAAATATCGATCCTGTTTTCTCGGCAATATCGGGGCTTGTTGACAATGCAGCCAGTATCGGAGGGATCGGTGCAGTAATAATGATCTTTTCAGCAACCGCAATGCTAAGATCCCTGGAAAAATCACTCAATTCCATCTGGAAAGTGAAAAAAATGAGATCATTCCTGATGAAAATTGTCTTTTACTGGGCAGCCCTGACTCTGGGGCCTGCCATGCTCATTGCAGGAACAACTGTAGCAACAAAAGTAACGGAATTCTTTTCATCACCCGATTATAATTCGGCTTACATAACAAAATCAAACAGAATGTGGGTAGTAGGCTCAAAATCGAATATCTTATACTCTGATAAAAACAGATTCAAATTTAAAAAGATCACGACAGAAATGATCGACTTCGATAACCAGAGAGTTTACAAATATGATAAAGAATTAAAGGATTTTACTCTCAGTGAGATCCGATTTGAGCCTCTGGAGTACAAATCCGTAAAATTCAAAGATATTCAGTTTATCGGAAAAGAAGGATGGGTAGTGGGCAACAAAGGAATCTTGCTGCATACAAACTCAGGCGGAGCAACATGGACGCTGAGAAAGCTGGATGACTATAAACTCAATGACATATATATGATAAACGATAAAAGGGGGTTCATAGCGGCAAACAACGGAATTATACTCAGCACCGAAGACGGGGGTAAAACATGGAAATTAAAGGAATGGCCGGGAGTCACGGCAAACTTTGTATCCATTACATTTAATAAAAACCTGGGTATAATCACCGGGAGCCGAGGCACAATTCTCTACACCGACACAAAGGGTGAAAAATGGGATTTAAAAATTATTGAAAAGGCCAAACGGAAAGACAAGTATGTTGATATCAATAACGCATTTTTTATCAACTCTTCTTACATCTGGTTAAACGGAGATGAGGGCATTAACCTTTTCAGCAGCAACCGCGGCAAAAACTGGGTTGTAAAAAGATTCAAAGAATATGATTACCACGCATCCTATTTTTTTAACAAGAATAAGGGATTTATTGCCGGCAGCAAAGGAAGGATAATTTATACTGAAGACGGCGGAGAAAACTGGAAAATAGATAAACTTGAAACATATAAGATCAATAAGATCATATATAAGGATAAAAAACTCTGGGTATTCGGAGATACAGGCTTAATAAAGGTCTCTGACAATAACGGCAAAACCTGGTCGGGGATGGAAGGGAAAAGCTTTATTGCAATGCTTATCAATTTCTTTGCCCCGTTTTTATTTATATGGCTTCTCTTCGCTTTTACCTATATGGCAATGCCAAACACAAAAGTGCCTTTCAAGTTTGCATCACTGGGAGCCGCTTTTACAGGCGCGCTATGGGTTGCCTTTATACTGCTCTTTATCTATTATATAAAAGCTTTTGCCAAAGGAACTTTTGCAATATACGGCACACTTGCATCAATTCCTCTATTCCTGTTAATGATATACTCCTCAACTGTTATAGTTCTATATGGAGCAGAAGTTGCATATACTTTAATGTATCCCGATACTTACAGAAATCTGCGTAAAACATTAAAAGGTAAAAAAAATATTTATGTATATCACGGGATTGCGATTCTCTACTATATCTATAAAAAATTTGAAAAAGGAAGAGGCCCCACAACAGAGAAGGAGTTGATCAGTATTACTTCTCAGAGCAGCGAAGAGGCCGAACTCTTTTTAAATATATTCATGGAAGAAAACCTGATAATAAAAAATGAAGATTCCGGTTATGTCCCCGCAAATTCGTCTCAAAATGTGAAGATCTCAGATGTAATAGATATGATTCACAACATCTCTCTGGAAATTCCCGGAACGGTTAAAACTTCGGGACTTAAAAACTATGTAAGAGAAATTTTTATTGAGATTGCGCTATGCAGAAACAAAGTAATCGGCGATACTACACTCAAAGAAGTAATAGGCAAGGTTTAAAAGCGCCTCTCAGAAATCGTGCCGGATGAGTAAAATCGTTTGAACCATTTTTTCGCATCTTGCCGCGCATTTCATGATCAATTCAGAATCAAGCAGTGGGAGTATTAGTGCGTATAAAATCCGAATATAAAGGGAATGCCTATCACATTTCCTCTTATATCGGAAGGGACTCTCCCGAAGTTTTTTGAAAGCTTTATTGCGTCAATACACGATTTGTTCAATTCTCTGTATCCCTGAGATTATATAAGATAAACTTTAAGCACATCGCCTCTTCTGTTCATAGTAAAAAATATCTTAACACGCTGGCTTGGTATAGACAGATAGCGTTCATATCCTCTGGCAGTGCTGAAAGTTCTTGTTACAGGATTATACCCGCCAAAAGCAACATTTGTCATGCCGGGGAGAAACCAGTTGGATGCAATTTTTTCCTTCATAGCCTTAAAATATTTGAAATTCTTAAACTTTGCAGTATTATAAGAAAACTCACCGGTATTTGAATAAAAAATGGCATTCTTCATTGTAATATCATTTTTATCGGGGATCCTGATATTGTAAGAGGTGCCTTCATTGCCGTAGATGTCTTTGGGAGGAATATATTTTCGGATGAAAAGAGCAATTTCGCTCTTTTCATTAAGAATAACATTGCTAACCTTTATCGGTTTTGTATATGTCATAGACTGACCAACAGAAGTGCGCCCTCTTTTCAGATGAAAATCCAATGAATTATTAAGCCATCTGTCACCTTTTTCCTTTGTAATATATCCTCTTGCAGTGGAATCCCTGTCAGAGAGCAGTGTTTTGTCCCTTATATTTCTTTCATCATTCTGATTGATATTGACTATTATGTCCCGTCCGCGAAAAAGTAAAGCCCCCCGCCCTTTCTCAAGTTTCGGCAGATCATGGAAATTCGGTAAGATAATACCAATAAAAACAACAACATGCAGAAAAAAAGATATAAGTAATACAAGGGAAAACCTTATTTCTGCACTCTTTTCCATTTTTATGCTCTGCTTGATATTATCTATCCTGTAAAAGTAGCACTCATTATTAAGAACAGCCGCTCACCGGATTGTTACATGCAGATCCAAGAATTATAATTACTTATTTGCTTCCTCTTCCAGCTGCTTCAATCTCTCCTGTATGACTTTTTCCGCTTCCTTACCTGAAATCGGATCATAATGGGAGAAAGTCATCTCAAATGTCGCTTTGCCGCTTGTCATCGCTCTCAGGTCAATCGTATATCTTAACATCTCAGCAAGCGGCACAGCAGCATTTACAACGGAAATATTGCTGCCGGAATCCTCGGCGCTGTCCATACCTACTACTCTCCCCCTTCTGGACGTGATGTCGCTCATAATGTCACCCATATACTCCTTATCAACATATACCTTGACATTCATAATAGGTTCAAGGAGAAGAGGACCTCCGGCTTCCATACCCTTTTTAAAGGCGTGTCTTGCAGCTATTTTAAAAGACATTTCCGACGAATCAACAGAGTGGTAAGATCCGTCATATAATTCAACCCCAACATCAACAACGGGAAACTTTGCAAGAACTCCCTCATTCAAGGCTTCCTGGATCCCCTTCTCAACGCCGGGTATATAACCTTTGGGAACAACGCCTCCCACTATGCTGTTCTTAAATTCATAGCCAGCTCCCCGAGGCAGAGGCCACATCCTGAAATATACCTCCCCGTACTGCCCGTGCCCTCCTGACTGCTTTTTATGCTTATACTGAGATTCGGCTTTTTTTGTTATTGTTTCTCGATATGCGACCCTCGGTTCACGCGTTATTACTTCAAGTTTACTCTTCTCTTTCATGGAATTTAAAATAATGCCAAGTTGGGTTTCCCCCATACCGGATAGAACGGATTCTCTTGTTTCAGAATTATACTTATATGAGATTGTAGGGTTCTCCTCAGTCAAACGGTTAAAATACTGCCCTATTTTATCAACATCCGATTTATTCTTCGGTTCAACCGCATAAGAGAAAACCGGCTGAGGCAGTTTAATATAATCGAGAACAACAGGATTCTTAATATCCGAAAGCGTATCAAGCGTTGCAGTCTTATCAAGTTTTACCACCACTCCGATATCGCCGGCATGAAGTACCGGGACTTCAATAGACTTACTTCCGATCATGGTATAGAGTTTGGGAATTCGCTCCTTGGCTGTTTTTTTCGGATTGCTTACATCCGTATCGGGCGCAAGCCGGCCCGAAATTATTCTGAGATAATTAAATCTGCCCGCATACTGGTCAATATAAGTTTTCCATACGACAGATGCAAAGGAGCCTTCCGGATCAGATATAATTTTAATCTCTTTTGATCGATCATCGGGGTCATAGCCTTGGTATTCAACGCCCATCTTCGGAGAAGGAACGTAGTTTTTAATTACATTGATAAGATTCAAAATTCCTATGACTTTTTCCGACGAGCCGCAAATCACCGGGAACAGTTTTGCTTCGGAGACCTGAACTGTAAGCCCCCTTCTTATTTCATCATCGGTGAGCTCCTCTTCATTAAGAAACTTCTCAATAAGTTCGTCATCTCCTTCTGCTGCGAATTCCATCAGGTTGGTTCTTTCAAGTTCGGCATTTTCCTTTAAGTTATCGGGGATATCGGAAGTTGTAACTCCTTTCCCGTCCTCTTTAGGAGCCATGTGCTTCATCTCAATGATATCCACAACTCCCTTAAAGGATTCGCCTTCTCCATCGGGCATACAGATCGAAATAAAATTTCCTTTAAAGCTGTTTTTTATATTTTCAATAACGCTTTCATAGTTCGCTCTTTCTTTGTCCATTTTATTTACAAAGACAATTCTTGGAATGCCCTTCTCTTCAAGATACCTCCATGAACTTTCCGTTTGTATCTGCACTCCGTCAACAGAATCAACAACAACTACTGCCGCATCTGCAGCCTGGATGGCAGCTCTTGCCTCGCCTATGAAACCGGCTTTACCGGGAGTATCAAGTATATTTATTTTCACCTCATCCTGTTCAACAAAACCGAGAGCGCTTCGGATAGACATCTTTTTATCTTTCTCATCAGCATCGTAATCCGAAACAAGTGTGCCGTTATCGCTTTTTCCCATCTTGTCAATTTTACCGCCGACAAACAGCATTGCTTCAAAAAGTGTAGATTTTCCGGTTCCGCCATGGCCTATTATGGCAACGTTTCTTATTTTGTCAGATTTATACTCTTTTAACATTCAGTACCTCCATTTTTTTACCATTCTTACCAGAATATCCAATATGAATTTAATAATATATATATTGAAAAGGGTAAATGATCACTATTTAATTGTAAATTATAGGAAAATTACAAAGGGCGACCATTTTTGTAAAGTATTTTTCACCGATCCGTTTTAATTCACCTCTGGGGATAAAAAACACCGGAAAGGAAATTTCACCTCTGAGGAATTTACGGCATCAATTGAACATTAATTTCTACTTTGCCGCCGTCACTAATTATGCCTGCAATAGTTTCGGTATGAAGAGGATATCCTGCTGCGCTGAATTTCAGCGAATATCCGCTGTAATCGCCCGGACGGACAATCTTATAGTAGTAACCATCACTGTCGGTAACAGTTATCAGATCACCGTCATTAATCCCGTCATTTAGGTAAACCGATACACCGGGCATGGAGCTGCCATTCTCGTCAATTACTTTTCCGTATATCCCGGTACCTGCAGCAAATATAAATTCAATCATTGAATCCCTGTTATAGAGAAAAACTTCCTCAATTCCCTCCAGTGTCTGAGGGCTCTCCTTTGCAACCTCAATTGTCAGGTCAAGACAACCTCTCTCTTTATAGCTCCAGTCCTGTAAAGAGCCGTAAACTATATACCAGTCTCCTCCATTTATTGTGCCGGAATCGACATCCGGATCGGCAAGGATATCGGGATTCTGCAAAAAAATTCCCGAACCGGAATAGAGCCGGGCAATATATTTAACGAGATCATATTCTCCCGGTATAATGCCGTTACTCTCACTGGCATAATCAAAGGGCATATTAACAATTACGGTCCCGGAATGATATGTAGCAGACAGATGGAAAACCGTTTCTACAGAGTAATCCCTCAATGCGGAAGATTCGGGCTCTGAAAAGGGACTGTCGCCATGCGCTGTAGAGACAACCCACTCCGTGCTGAAATTTCTGTTAAGGTCAACTCCGTTTGAATTATACCTTACACCGGCAGCAATACCGTCGGGATTTAAAATCGGTATTACAGCAATATAACTGCCATTTACCAGTTCAGTAACAACATTTGAAGGTTCTTGAGGATCGTAGTTTTGCGTCAGATACATTATAAAATCTATGAGAATCTCGCCTGCAATATATTCATTGCCGTGAATTGAACCCGTAAACCTGACCCTTGGTTCACCCGGTTCATTTGTTCCCGGATTATCTGAAATAACAAGCACATTGATGGGCCTGCCCTCAACAGAATAACCTATAGTTATTAAATCCGTTATATCCGGATAATCCGCTTCAGTCCGGATAAGGAAAGCCTGGAGTTCTTCCGGAGAATGGTACTCGTAAGGTTTGGGGAAAGGGTCTCCTTCATTATAGCTGTCGCTGTAAAGAGTACAATTAATTAAGCTGATCAGAATAAGAGAATATATCAATAATATAATTTTTTTCATAAGCAACTATATTAAGATAATACAATTATTGCGGATCGACAACCGAGGCTGTGCTGAAAAATTGTTACTAAAAATTATATCAGGCAACCGAATCCTTGCTCACTTTTTTCATAGACAGCGAGACCACCTTGGAAACACCCGGTTCCTCCATAGTAATTCCATATATTGATTCGGCAATACTAATAGTCTTTTTATTATGAGTTACTATTATAAACTGCGTACTGCGTGCAAATTCCTTAAGCATCTTGACAAATCTTCTGATATTCTCCTCATCAAGGGGAGCGTCAATTTCATCGAGGAAACAGAAAGGGGAAGGTCTTGTCATATATGTTGCAAACAACAGAGCAGTTGCAGTGAGCGCCCTCTCTCCTCCGGAGAGGAGGTTGATATTCTTAAGCTTCTTTCCCGGAGGCCTTACCATAATATCAATACCGCTTTCAAGAACATTTTCAACATCAACAAGTTCAAGAGACGCTTCGCCCCCTTCAAAGAGCTGTTTAAAAACAGCGGAAAAATTCTTTTGTATCTCAGTGAATGTTTCAGTAAACATTTCCACAGAGGTTCTGTTTATATCATCAATTACGGAGAGTATATCCTTGCGGGCTTTTTCAATATCATTCTTCTGCTTAATGTAATACTCAAATCTCTTCTTAAGATCGTTATATTCCCGGATTGCCAGATTGTTAATGGGGCCCAGATCCTGTATTTTTTTCTTAACAAGCTGAAGGTCGCTCTGAAGAGTGCTTAACTGATACTGCTCTAAATTCAAATCAATATACTGCGTAACTTTTTTCTCGTACTCGGTCCATAGATAATCCTCTATGCTATTCTTCTTAAAAATGAACTCTACAAGGGATTTATCCAGCGAGCTGATCCGATCTACAATCCTTCTTAATTCCTCTTCGTCCTGTTTCGATACGTTTTTACGCTCGTGAATTCTTTTTTCAATATCTTCCCTTTTCTGAGTAAGATGAGCGATGTTTTTCATCAGAGTTTCGCTCTTCTCATTAAACTCAATTAACTTGCTTTCCCATTCTTCGATTTCTGCCTTAAGCTTGTCTATTATTGATTGGGATCTCACAATGTCTTCTTTATGATTTTCTATCTGCTTTGAAAGATCCTTTATCTGGTAATCCATTGTATTAAGACTTCTGTCTATCCAGTCCCTATCTGTTTCATAGGTTGACAGGTTGATCTCGATTCTGTTTATCATGCTGTTAATATCTTCAAGTTCGTTCTGATAATCCAGAATCTGTTTTTCAAGTCTTGAATTTTCGGCCCTTAAAAAATCAATTTTCTCGATCTCTTCGTTTATATTTTTATCCAGCTCTTCTTTTTTTGCATGTATTCCGGTTTTATCAAAAAGAATTGATCTGAAACCGTCTTCATAACTTTCAAACCGGCTGATATCCTCCTGCAGAATATTCATATCAATTTTTTCCAACAGTTCAACCGCATCTTCAATACTTCCCTCTTCAAGATTCCGAACAGCAAGGCGTAAATTCTCGTCAATCTCCTTTAGGAAATGATTAATTTTCTCGCGAACCTCCTGCCTTTCATTCTCAGACTCAAAGAGCTCAGCCTTCCTTTTTTCTATAGCATCAACAAGCTTTTTTATAACAAGCTCAAGTTCTCCTCTCAGTTCTTTTTGTCTCCCCTCTCTCTGATTTATAATCCCTCTGTTTTCATCAATCTTATCTCTTGCCTGATGAATTGAATCGATTTTCCTCTTTCTTGACTTAAAAAATGTATCCAGCTTTTTTCTATCCTCATCAATTTTCTTTCTGATCTCAACTGCTGTCTGCCGGGCTCTCTTCTTATCGTCTATATGTTTATTGAGACTTTCAGATCTCTCTTCTATCTTCTTTTCAATGGCAGCTATATGTTTTTTCTGTTCTTCAATTAATTCCCGATTCTTGTCTGTTTTTACGTCAATATCTTCCAGCCTGAACTTATAGTTGCTTAATCTTTTGTCAAGTTCCCACAGTCTGTGTTGTATATCATTCTTCCTCTTTTCATCCTTTTCGTTATCTGCCGATGTTGCGGCAACCCTTACAGAGATTTTTTCTCTCTCGCTTTTTAATCTGTTAATATCGCTCTGTATCTTCTCCTGCTTTTTTACGATCTCCCTGTGCCTTATCACATTGATCAGAAAATCGTAATTAGAATGCTCCTTCATCATTTTTATATACTTGCCTGTTACTTCAGCCTGTTTTCTCTTGATCTCTTTCTCTCTTTCGATCTCTTTTATAATATCATTTATGCGCTCAAGATTGTCGCCCGTATCCTGAAGTTTCTTAAGGGACTCTTTTTTTTGAAGCTTATAACGTGATATACCTGCCGCTTCCTCAAATATGTATCTTCTGTCCTCTGCTCTTGTGGAAAGGATGAGGTCCATTTTGCCCTGTTCCATAACGGAATATGCGGATTTGCCAATACCCGTATCCATCAAGAGCCTGTTAATGTCCTTCAACCTAACAGGGGATCTGTTGATCTGATATTCAGATTCGCCGTCACGGAAAACTCTCCTTGTGATAGTAACCGTATCTGTTCCGATATCAAGAATCCTGCCGGAATTATCTATTGTTACAGATACTTCCGCCAATGATACAGGCTTTCTCTGTTCCGTTCCTGAAAAGATGATATCTTCCATCTTGTCGCCTCGGATATTTTTGGCCTGTTTCTCTCCCAAAACCCATTTTATAGCATCAACCACATTTGATTTTCCGCATCCGTTGGGCCCCACAATTGCAGTTATACCGGGCTCAAATTTTATAAGAGTTTTATCTGCAAATGATTTGAATCCGAACATTTCCATAGATTTCAGGAACATAGAACTATACCGTTGACATATTTTTTTGATGATTAGAATACAAATGATTACGTGTATTATTAAAGCAAGAATATTTTGCCACTCTAAAAAAAAATATTTCTCATTGCAATGAAAAAATATTCAGCCCTCCTGCATAAACAGACGAGGACTTTAAAAAACTATTTTTTTTACTGTACATCTGCATAATAATAGTGATCAATTGTAATATTCTTATCTAATTATTTTCACATGGTAATCTGACTGCTATGATAAAATCGACTTCAACTCTTACATATATTTTAATCATATCGCTTATATTAATTAATTGTTCCACAACCGGAAAGAAAAAAAAAATCTATCTTTATGAAAACTCAAAAAGCGGCAATAAATTCAACACTGAAAAATCGGACAGGCCAATTGACAGAGGCGCTGCATTTGAAATTTATTTTACTCTTGAAAAGCCTGTAGATTGTATAAAAATCGGTATTTCATCGGACTACATCTCAGATACATTTACTCATGAAAAAAAATATATAAAAACTTACTTTATCGTTGAACAGTTGATTGACCTTTCAAAATTCCCCGGAGCAAAGAGCAGATTTACTTTTACAGAAATTGGGAAAAACTTTAACGACACATGGAGCAGGAAAAGAGAAATTACGATCTGCATCGATCCGCAAAATCCCCTGCTTAAACTGGACAACAACACAATTTACAGGATCAGATTTACAGTATTCCGATACAAAAACTTTAATTATAAAATAAGTATTTATGCTGATTGCAGGATCAAATATTTAAAAAAATCGGATATTTTTTGAGATAACTGTTTTTTTTATTGATTTATTTCCTCTTGATCTTTTTAAATGTTCTATCCTGAACCGGTCAAAAATCCACTTCTAATATATTTTAATTGTTACGCACGGCATTAAACAGCAGCGGTATACTAACAATTATATTTTATTATTAGAAACAATTTTACGCAAGGAGGAGAACATGCAATTTTTAAAAAAGGAAAAAATCTATTCGGTATTACTTTCACTGTTTATGATATGTACATTCCTGGTTTCAGCAAAGGAGAAAGCTCAGGCAAGAGGATTCGGCATTAAAGCCGGATGGGCAATGATGCAGGACGATTATAAGTCTGCAGAATTTGATGATACTCATTCACTGGGTATTTATTTTGACATGGGTAATTTTATCTTTAATAACCTCATCTTCAAGCCCGGCCTCGATCTTGTTACATTAACAAATAACGATACAAATGTGGAAATTGATATATGGGGGATACATCTTGACTGGTACTGGAATTTTATGGGAAAAGGTTCCATCTCACCTTTTCTCGGTTTCGGAGCTGCTCTGAACCTTTACGACGATAACGACGACAATTCCGGCAATGACGACTCCGATGCGGGTCTTGAACTGTTCGGAGGTATTGACATCGGGCTGACAGGTTCGCTTTCCCTGTCAGTTGAGGGAAGATATTGCTTTAACGATATTGCCAACAGAGATCAGAATATAGCAAAGATCCTTGTCGGTATTATTTTCAGATTTTAACCGGAATAAATCTAACGAATAGAACGCTCTGAAGTAATATATTGGGTAAAAATGAAAAGCGGCAAAAGAATTGCCGCTTTTTTTAAATAATCTCCCGACAGCAGTCCCGCACATGGTATGTTATGTTATCATTTGTTATTTCTGAGGCGTATTCTATCAAAATCAGATCTCCTGAAAATGGATATTACCTCCACACCGCACTTTTCAATATTCTCTCTGCCCCCCTCTTCCCTATCGATCAATACTACAGCTTTAACGACATTTAATCCGGACTCCCTTATCCTCTCAATTGCTTCTATTGTCGATCCGCCTGTTGTTATTACATCATCAATAACTACAACATTTCTTACATTATCAACATCTCCCTCAATCCATTTACCGGTACCATGCCCTTTAGGTTCCTTTCTTACAATAATGGGATATATGGTAACACCGCAGTTATTTGCTTCAATTGCAGTTGAAATAGATATTGGATCCGCTCCAAGCGTCAGTCCGCCCACAGCATCAATGCGGGTATCTTTCATAATTTCCCTGATCCTGTGAAAAACCGCCTTTCCGACAATGGCTACACCTCTGTGGTCAAGCGTAGCGGCTTTGCAGTCAAAATAATAATTGCTCTCCTTCCCGGATGCCAGCTTAAAGGGCGGGTCTTCCCTGTACATGAACGATTTTTCATAAAGAATGTTAAACAATGTTTTCAACTGGTCATTCATACTTTATTCCCAATCTTTGTATAGTATAATTAAAACTACGATAATTGAAATATTTCAACTTTTTAATATTATGTAAGTCTTATTTAAAAGCGCTTTTAATTCAAGGATTATTTATCAAGGAGAATAATTGAGGACACACTACTTATACTTCTCCGGCCAGAGTTTTCTCAGTCTGTCCCTCAATAATTTTTCGCTGCCTTCCTCCGAAGGATCGTAAAAAACCAGGTTTGATATCTCTTCCGGAAGATAACTATCTTTGACAAAGTGTCCGGGAAAATCGTGAGGATAATTGTAGTCTTTACCGTATCCCATTTTTTTCATGAGCCTCGTAGGAGCATTCCTCAAATGAAAGGGGATCTCATAATTATCCCTTTCCGCTCTGGCTTTGGCGTTTTTAATAGCCATATAAGAGGCGTTGCTCTTTGGTGATGACGCCAGGAAAACAGCACACTGGGATAAAATTATTTCCGACTCAGGCATACCAATATTCTTTACTGCTGTAAGCGCGGCAACCGCAATGGGCAAAGCATGGGGAGAAGCGTTCCCAATATCTTCAGATGCAAATATTACCATTCTTCTTGCAATAAATTCCGGCACTTCCCCGGCAATTATCATTTTTGCAAGATAATAAACTGCAGCATTGGGATCGGATCCCCGCAATGATTTAATAAATGCCGATATTGTATCGTAATGCCTGTCTCCTGCTCTGTCATAATAGAGCAGGCTATTTTTAACGGCTTCCCTGACATTCTCAACAGTTATTGCAGGGCCTTCGGCCAAGGAGAAGGCAGTTTCAAGTATGTTAAGCATTCTCCGGGCATCCCCGCCTGATATTGCCGCAATATGCTCCTTCACATCCTCCTCGATGAAGATATTTTTATTTATAAGTACTTCGTCATTCGCAACAGCATTATTCAGAATTTTTATCAGATCACTTTCACTATGACGCTTTAATTTTACTACACGGGTACGAGACAGTAAAGGAGCAATAACGGTAAATGAAGGATTCTCTGTTGTTGCGCCGATCAGAATAATATCGCCATTTTCAACTGCTCCCAGAACCGCATCCTGCTGCGCTTTATTGAACCTGTGAATCTCATCAAGAAAAAGAAGGGTATCTTTCCCATAAATCCTGTTCTCCTTTCCTTTCTCAATGATCTTTCTGACATCGGAAACGCCTGCAGAAATTGCGCTGAGCATGTATGAATCCATATCAAGTGAATTTGCTATGATCCGGGCAAGAGTTGTTTTACCTGTGCCTGGATCGCCCCATAATATCATTGAAAAGATTTTACCCTCTTTAATGGATCGATGAATGATCCTTCCCTCCGAAACAATATGATTTTGTCCGATAAACTCTTCAATTGTACCGGGCCTTAACCTTTCGGCAAGAGGAGCAAAGTCATTGTTTAGCTTCTTCTTCATTTTATGCAGCAAGCAGATAATAAATAGATTTACTTATTGATCCATTTATTACTTTTTATAAATTAAACAAAAAAATCCGACAATGCCGGATTTTGTAAAAAACTCTGAATATAAATAATATCTTTTAATTTGATGAGGAATTGGTTCTGGGAGAGTTTCCGGAATTGCTTTTATGCATCTTTTTCATTTTTGACTGATGAACTGCCATTCTCCTCATCTTTTTCAGCCTTCTTCTCTCAGCTTCTTCTCTCTTTCTTTTTTTCTCGACACTGGGTTTTTCATAATATCTTCTTCTTTTTAATTCTTTGAAAATACCCTCAAATGCCATTTTTTTCTTTAAATTTTTAAAAGCTCTTTCAATATCACCGTTTACATCTACTTCCAAGGGGCTTGTCATAAAATCACATCCTTCAATACTTAAATTTATGAAGGCACAATAAGAAAAAGATAAATTTTTGTCAATATAATTTATTCATTTATAAAAATCGCCCAAAATTTCAATATATATTAAATTCGAACAGATCATAAAACAATCGGCAAATACTGTTTTGTCTTGACAAAAAAGAATATTTTTTTAATTAAATAATAAAATTCATTACTATTTTTTGTTGAATTTTAGAAGAATCATACCATAATAAATCTTTACGCCGAATTATTAGAACCGAATAACTATGAAAAAATATACTTCAGCAGCATTGACTGCCATCCTGATTATTTCATTTGCAGAAATCTCATATTCCAGAGGATATTTCAGCCGGGGAAAAACATACTATGTTTACAGAAAATATGATAAAGCAAAGGAGATGTTCCTAAAAGTTATTGAAAAACATGAACATGGCGATTCATACTATTTTCTCGGAGAGATCGAAAAACTGCAGGGCAGATACAGGGAAGCAATGGAATATTATCAGAAAGCGGCTATTCTGAATACAACAAAAAAATATAAAAAAATGCCTACTGGAATCTTGTTGTACTGGCCGAAATGAGCGGAGATTACCAGTATCTTGTAAAAACATGCATCTATATGTGGGAAAAACTCCGCGATTCAGGTGCAAAGTCAAAGATCGAACATATAATAAATAAATCTCTCTGGTCGGATAATAAAGAAGCCGTAGTGAAATATAAATCTGCAATGAAATTTAAAAAAAACAAAAATATGGATAAAGCCATAGAACTTTTTAAGGAATCAATCAGGATCGATCCGTCTTTTCTTGCACCGAAATTTGAACTGGGAATGTTTGCCTACAGAGAAGGTGAACCGAGCAAAGCTCTGGAATATCTAAATGAAATAGCAGTACGGGTTCCTTTCTATGCAGATCTTCATCTAATCCTTGGCGAGATCCAATTTAAGAATAAAAACTACTCCACTGCAATAGACCACTTTAACAGAGCCCTTGAATACGGTTTTCTTAAGAGACAAATAAAGTATATTATAAAACTCAAAAGAGGTACTTCTCATTATAAGTTAGGTGAATTTGAAAAGGCCGAAGATGATATTTACGAAGCTCTTAAATATAATCCCGGATCGCTGGAAGCTCTTACCCTCCTTGCTGCGATCAATATAAAATTAAAAAGATACGACTCGGCGCTGGATTCATTGCTTAAAGCACACAGGCTGAAAAAAAACAATCCTGTTATTATCTATAAGATCGGCAGTCTCTATTACAGGAAAAATGATCTAAGATACATAAAATACTTTGACAGGCTCTTTAATTTAACATTGAGATGGGGAGACCGGTCAAAGAGAGCATATTACAAAGCTTTTAAAATAATCGCTATCCGGCACTTTGAAAAAAAAGATTTCGGCAAAGTTATTCAAATCGCAGAAGCAATTCCGCAAATTCTGAACAGCAGCAAACATGCAAAGATAATTGCTAGAGCATATTTTTTTACAGGGAAATATAAAAAAACTATTGAGATATTGGGAAATATGTCCCTTGACGATGACGATAGATTTTTGCTGTCCAAAGCATATTCACGAAATAAAATGGAAGAAAAGGCAAAAAATATACTCATACAATTAATAGACAACAACGAATACTACCTAAAAGCAAAAAAAGACCACCGGCTGAAGAAAATTATCAGAGATATTGAAGCTGACAGAAGAAAGGAAGAAGCAGGTTATAGGGAAAACGATAAAAAAGGGAAAACCGAAAGAGATGCAGGCCAATAAAAACCATCTTTATCTGATCCTACTCCTGCTGTTAAATGCTGCTGCCATAACAATTAATATTTATCTGAAACTTCCTCCTGAGAATATTCTACTTTTCGTAACCGGAGGGCTTTTCTATTTTCTCTTCCTGAAGATCAACCGCATTCATCTAAAATACGAGTGCGATTACATCCAGAGCGGCGAAGGTTTATCCGGTATCCTTATGATAATAATTGCCGCAAGATTTATTTCGTCTAATATTTATATCATACTCGTTTTCACTATAGTATCCGTAATTTTTATCGAGGTATTTCTTAACGATATCATTCAACAAAATAATAAAGAGGCTTTTATTTACGGAGTCTACACCAATATAATTATATCTATACTAATGCTCTACTTTATTCAGAGAGACATCGATTTCACTGCTCAATATTTACCGGCTGCTGTAACCGGTTATGCAGGCGTTACGGACATTTCAGCATATCAACTTCTCGGCGCGGGGTTGATCTTTTTGATCATTTTCACATCCCTATTATTGATCAAGCCCGAATTATCTCTCTTTTCTCACGGCTTAAATTATTTTTCAATCAGCGAATTGAATTTTAATAAACTAAAAAGAACGGCAATAATTATGAGAGGTATCGTGTTCACATTTTTAATTTTCACAATAGGGCTTGCAGGAGGGACCGGCAATTATTTTCAATGGGACCGCAAAAACAGATCGTCTCAAATTATATTAATCCTTTTTTTGGTTTTATATTCTCAAATTCTTATTCTGATATCACTGCTTACAGGCCCCTTTATTGCCGCATCGTTTTCTCTTCTATTGTCATATATCTTTTATTATTATTCAAAAAGAAAAAAGGTATACCTTTATGATAGAAATTACTGACCTGAGATTCTCACTAAATAATACATTAATACTGAATAATTTCAATATGACACTAAATGACGGAGAAATAATCGGCATTATAGGCCGGGCCGGCACGGGCAAAAGTGTTTTCCTTAAAATTCTTGCCGGAATCTTAAAAAATTTCGAAGGAGAGATTCTGTATAACTCGCGCCCTTTATCATCATTCACAAGAAACGAGATCAATAAAGATATTTCATATCTGAACTATAAAAGACCCGACAACCCGGACGATACCATATACGATTTCACTCTTCTGTCCAGGATCCCTCATAAAAGCCTGTTTAAACCTTTTTCAGAATATGACCTTCAGGTAACCGAAGAGTACTTAAGAGCCTTTAATCTGATCCGCCACAGAGACAAAGTGTTAGGACAGCTTTCCGATTCAAATCTGAAAAAGACTCTCCTTGCCCATACATTCGCGAGAGAAGCGTCTCTTCTGCTGATGGATAATCCGACAGGGGAAACCGATATTGAAGCATCTTCTCTATTAAGAAAAAATCTGATAAAATATGTAATTGACGGGGACAGAATAGCCATTATTGCATCAAACGACCTGAACTTCATCTTTCAGACCGCAGACAGAATTATAATTCTCAAAAACGGATCGGTTGCAGTGGATATGCTGCCTCATAATATTGACTCGGATTTAATAAAAGAATTATTCGGCATTGAGGTTATTATGTCCAGAAACATCTACAACGGCAGGCCGGAAATTCACTTTTTCCCGGACAACAGTTAATTTTTTTCTAAGTATAATGCTTGATCTTTAATTTGCACTCTTCGGGGCTGTCGGCAAAAATGAGATTCGAATAGACATCAAGAGTATCTACAAGTTCCAGCAGATCTTCTCCGGCCCAGAGAAGGATCACGCGTGTTCCCCTTTCCTTTGCTTCAAAAGACATATCCATCAGTGAATTCAATCCTGCAGATGTTACAACCTTAACATTGACCATATTAAGAATAACGCTTTCATTCTCAATTATTCTCCGGACAACGGTTTCAAAGCTTCTTACAGTATTGGCGCTTAAATTCCCCATCAGGTCAATAATTTTGTAACCGTCAAAATCTCTGATCGTGTAATTAATATTGTCAGCCACTTCTATCCCTCTCAGCCGTTAAAAACAGGAACAGAGTTATTAATGTATTTTTCCAAAGCACTGTCAATAATCTTCTCATCTATCTGAACGTCAAAAAGGGGATTAAAAAGCCCTTTAAGAAGCACCATATTTATCTTGCCGTTATAATTTTTTTTGTCATACTTCATATGCTCAATTATTTTATGACAGGAGATCTTGCCCTTTCGGTTAAAAAGCTTATATTTATGAATGAGAAGCAATGCCCTGTTGAACTCTCCGGCTTCAAGCCAGCCCATCTCCTTTGATATTCCAAGAGCAGCGACCATTCCCATTGATACAGCTCTTCCATGAGATATGCCCTTATATTTCATTGAAGATTCAATTGCATGCCCCACAGTATGGCCGAAATTCAATATTGCTCTCAATCCCGATTCTTTTTCGTCATTTTCCACAACCGAAGATTTGAACTTAACGGAACGGTATATCAATTCAGACAATTCGCCTTCTATTTTAAGGGAGTCCATATCCTTTGCCTCAAGTATCTCAATAGTTTCTTTTTCTCCGATAAAACCATGTTTTAAAATTTCAGTTATACCGTTTTTAATCTCTTCCTGAGGTAATGTCTTTAAAAATTGAGTATCGCAAATGACCATAGAAGGCTGATGAAAAGCTCCGACAATATTTTTCCCCAGAGACAGATTAACGGCAACCTTCCCACCGATACTGGAATCCACCATTGAAAGGAGAGTTGTAGGAATATGAACCAAGGATATTCCCCTCATATAGAGAGCGGATAAGAATCCGGCAAAATCACCTGTGACGCCGCCGCCAAGAGAAACAACTGTAGATCTTCTGTTCAGGCCCAACTTAATAAATTTTTCAAAGAAACCGCCCGCATATTTATAACTTTTATTCTCTTCTCTGTCGTTAAAAACAATGATACGCTGATCGGAATTTGCCGGGAGTGAATTCTTAATATAGGATTCATGGAATTTTAAAACCTCTGCGCTGACAATAAATACGGTTCCATTTGGTGACCGATCTTCAAGATATTTCTTTACAAGCGGCAATATTGCAGTGCCGATATGAACATCATAACAACTTAAATGAGTTTTTACGTTAATGTTTCTCATTTAATGCGCCACATTTTACCTGTATAGGAATCGATCTCTTCATTCATTAAAATGGAGATCAGTTCATTATTCACAGGCGGAAATAATCTCAAACCTTTCAACTCTTCCAGTTCAAAAAAGGAATATCCCAGCAGCCTTTCTTCATCGCCAATATGGAAACGTCCTCCATTGTAAGAACAGTGAAAAAAGATATTCAAAATATGCCTCTGACCTTCGGGGTGAATTGAATCGCAGATAAAAGCGAGCTTCTTAACTTCTATTGAGATATTCAGCTCTTCGGAAAATTCTCTTATTAATGCTTCATCAAGGGATTCGCCGAAATCGACACCTCCGCCAGGCAAAAGCCAGTACACCTCCTCATTCTTTTTATGCGAGATAAGAAGAAGTTTGTTATCCCTCACGAGAATACCCGCCACTCTGACTCTTAATTTTTTCTCTATATCGCTCAAATGGCAGGAACTCCGTTATAAATTTTTTTCATAACAAATCTGGCTGCGTTCATCTCCGCTTTCCTTTTACTGCTTCCCCTGCCGGTAGAGACTTTTTTACCGTTTACGATCAGTTTAACGACAAATTCTTTCCGGTGATCGGGGCCCTTCTCTTCAACTACAACATATTCAGGGCTGTTTTTATATTTTTTTTGCACATATTCCTGCAGAGCCGTTTTTGCGTCTATTAAACTGGGCAGTTCTACAGTTTTCTCAATTTCGGATCTCAAAAGGCCCATTATAAATTTTCTGCTGGTTTTGATGCCGGAATCAAGATAAATAGCGCCGATAATCGATTCAAGTGTATTTGCAAGGATAGATATCCTGGATCTGCCCCCGCTGTTCTCTTCTCCTCTGCCCATCTGAATAAAACTGCCAATATTTAATGCACCGGCAACCCTTGCAAGCGTTTCGTCGGATACAATAACCGATTTTATCTTTGCAAGATTTCCTTCAGGATAGCCCTCATAATGCTTGTAAAGATAATCACTGATGATAAAACCAAGAACCGAATCTCCCAGATGTTCCAGACGTTCATTATCTTTTACTGCCGAACCCGATTCATTAATATAAGATCTGTGAGTCAGAGCCATATTGAGAAGGCTTTTATCATTAAATTTTGTCTTTAAGATCGTTTCCAGCCTGCTTAGCTGTCTGTACCTGCTCTTTCTGCTTTTATCCTTAACTTTTTTCGAATCGTTTTTCGTTTCTTTAGACATTACTATTGGATTAAAATGGAATTTTCGTCTCTTTGCTGATATAATTAACGATATCGGTAAAAGTTGTCAAGAGATAATACAAAAAGGGATGTCCAGGAGACATCCCTTTCCGATTTCTATAAAAACTACATATTTTAATCTTTTATTTTAATCTTCTTCTCAACAACCAGCTGTCCCTTATAGAAACCGCACTCAGGACATACCCTATGAGGCAAAACATACGCGTTGCACTTGGGGCATGGTCTCAATGTGGGCACCCCTATAGCATCATGAGACCTTCTCATTCTGGACTTTGATTTAGATTTCCTTCTCTTTGGTACTGCCACAACAAACTCCCGCCTTTTTTAGTTATTTTTTGGAATAATCTTTTTCATATTTCTATATGTCAAGATTTATTTACACTTCAAAGTTTGATATTCACATATCAATAATAGAGATTATTTCCGAAAACCGATTAAAAATAGTCTCTTTTTTGCCTTTTCGGCAAAAAGAGACCGGGGATAAGATGAAATTACTCTGTTGAAGTATCTTACGGATTCCTTAACTTTTCCCTTTTTACTGTAAATTCTGCCTATACTATAAAGTACCTGATCGGCAATGACAGCATCGGCAAATTTTAATTCCAGTTTTTTGTATAATTTCATTGCGCTGTCAAGATCTTTCATCTCTTCGAGAGCGGCTGCCGCTTTCTGCAAAGCCAAAGCAGAAAACATCGATGATGAAGATTCATCGGCATACTTTATAAGATAATCCTTCGCACTCTTCAAATCCCCGGAATCATAATATAGATTTCCGGCGATATAATACGATATCTCTTTAACAAAACCGGAATAAGAAGATCCAGCCAGAATAAGCAGTTTCTCTATGGTTTTTTTTCTGATATTATTGTCTTTGTTCTTATACTTCTCATATTCGTCCATTATTTCTTCAAATCTGACAAGCTGTACTATTTTTTTATTCGATATATAGAGATACCCGCCAATCACCAATACGCACAAAAGAATAAAGGCTGTAAGAGAGAATAATACAATTTTTCTTTTATCCTTAATAAAATCTCTTACATTCATGAGGAAGTTTTCAATTACATTCCTCTCAATCTTTATATCTTTCCTTATTTCTATATTACCGTCTCTTCTGATCCTTTTTTTTGCCATATCCCTTATTTTCCATTTCCACCCAGTTTTATGTCAACCATGTCGCCAAGAGCAACCGTACTGGAACTTTTATTATTTAAGATTTTCTTTAATTCTTCTTTTTCAGATATTATATCATAGTGTTTTATGCTGAGAGAAAGTCTCTTTTTTGCCACATCAACTCCCAGAACAATCGCTTTTACAGGATCGCCCACCTTGAATCTGTCCTCCAGATTTTCAATCCGCGAACTTGATACTTCGGAAATATGAACAAGCCCCTCAACATTCTCTTCCAGTTTAATAAAAAGCCCGAAATCGGTAATGCCTGAAATTGTGCCTTCTACCTTCATCTGCGGCTGATACTTTTCTTTTATGATCTCCCATGGCGATTTTGTAAGCTGCTTGATACCGCAGGATATTCTCATCTCATCCTTATTTATATCAAGAATTTTGAATTGGACCTCATCGTCTACTTTATAATTCTCTCTGAAATCCTTTCTGTCTTCCTCCCAGAAGATATCAGAAGCATGTATTAAACCGTCAATTTCATTTTCCAGCTCAACAAACATGCCGAATTTTACAATTTTCTTTATCTTATTCTTATGAACGGAACCAATTGGAAACCTCTCTTCAATAGTATCCCATGGATTGGGCTGCAGCTGCTTTAAACCGAGAAGTATTTTCCTCTCGTCCTTTTTAATTTCAAGAATCTGCAAATCAAGGGTCTGCCCTTTTTTTAGAAAATTCACAGCATTAACAACATTTTTTGTCCAGGACAGATCGGAATTTTTTACAAATCCGTCAATATTACTGTCAATCTCCACAAAAGCTCCCTGATTAATTAAAGTTACAACTTTACCGGACACTCTGTCTCCGGTCTTATATGTTTCGTCAATATTAAGCCAGGGGTCTTGCGTCAACTGTTTCAGACCAAGAGATACCTTCTGCTCATCATCATTTATATCAAGAATTACAAATTCTCTTTCCTCATTCAATTTCAGAATTTTTCTCTGCTTAAAAACATTTTTCCAGGACATGTCATTCCTGTGAAGAAGAGCATCAATTCCATCAATACGAATAAATGCTCCGAACTCTACGAATTTTACTGCTTTGCCGGTTATCCGGTCGCCTTTATTATATTTGGTTCTGAAATTTTCCCAGTTTGCCTTTTTCTCATCGTCAAGGAAGTCCTTCCTGGAGAGAATAACAGATTTTTTCTTCTCATCAACGGTTTTTATTTTAAAATCGTATAATTCGTCCGATTTTGTTATCTTTTTCAGATCTGCAGATAATGAAAACGGAAGGAAGGCAGTAACGTCATTTATTTCAATAATTTTCCCCTTACCGGTAACGCTCTGGATCCTGCCCTTTACGTATATATTCCCGTCTTTATAGGATTGCAGAAAATCCGCCCATCTCTTCTCAACATCCGCTGCAATCTTGGAAAACTGATATACGCCATCTACAAGTCTTTTATTCTGGAGCATTACATCCACAATATCGCCTACTTCAGGCTTACTGTCAAACTCTTCAAGGGCAATACCGCCGTCCGATTTTGTGCCCACATTTATGTAAGCATATTCCGAATCGATTGTAACGATCTCACCCTGAATGATCATGCCGGGCAGAATCTCATCCGTAGCGGAATCAGCTACATGCTCCATATTAATTGATTCGTTGTTTTCTTCTAAATGGTCCATAATCAGCCATCCTAATTTTTATTAAAAATACGGATCTGCTATATGCATAATTGAGGATATTCTTTTTTTATTATAGATTCAACTATTGCAACTACCCGGTCTTTATTGATCCCCGAAGTATCAATTATAACCGCATCATCCGCTTTACGCAGCGCACCGTACTTTCTCGATCTATCTTCATTATCTCTTTGTATAATTTGTTTTTTGACTGCAATTTCGTCAACATTTTTTCCCATTTCTTTATATTCTTTGACCCTTCTACGCGCTCTCTCATCAACAGAGGCATCAAGATATATCTTTATATGGGCTTCGGGAAATACAACCGTACCTATATCACGCCCATCCATAATAACAGATTCTTCCTCTGCCATCTTCCTCAGGAGTCCGTTAACAAAATTTCTAACATCTATGTTGTCAGAGACTACTCCGATGTTCCCGGCAATAACCTCGTCCCGGATCAGCCCGGATACATCCCTTCCATTAACGTATGTTCTTGATGTTCCGTTTGGCAAAAATTCCTGTTTCAGATTAAAACTTGCAAGCTCTCTGAAAAAATCAATATCATCGGGGATTTCCCCATAAATTGACAGTATAAACCAAGTGATTGACCTGTAAATAGCTCCTGAGTCAATATATTTCAGTTTCAATTTAACAGCTACCTCTTTTGATACGCTGCTTTTCCCGGAACCTGCGGGCCCGTCAACTGCAACTACTATTCTGCGGATCACCTAATCTATCCCTGAATTGTTTTACTTCATCCAAATAATCATATAACGGTTCGGTTTCAGAATGAACATTATTAATTCTGTCTTTCAAATTACTAAGTTCTCTTATAAACATCGTAAGAGCTGAAACTATATTATCTTTATTCAATAAAGCTATATCTTTCCATATCTCCGGCAAGCCAGATGAGATTCTTGTAACATCAAGTAAGCCGTTGCCTATAAAATGATTTATATCTTTAATCTTACTACTTTTGGACAGAAAATTCATAAGTGTTTTTATCACGGAACATGCCGCCATATGAGGCATATGGCTTGTATATGCAACTGCAATATCGTGAATATACGGAGGCACAATAAATACTGTCGATTTCAATGTTTGCCAGAATCCGGCAATTTCCTTAATATCCTCCTCACTATTTCTTTCATGAGGAGTGATGATCACCGAAGCAGAATGAAACATGGTCCCGGTACTGTAATTATATCCGGCATCTTCCGAACCCGCCATTGGATGACACCCAATAAACTGTCCGGCATTTTTAAGACTTTTGACTTCCTCTATGATCGGGTTTTTAACGCTTCCCACATCAATGATCAGAGTATCTCCTGCCAGTCCGGGATCTTGTAAAATATTGCGGATTATTTCAACCGAGACTGCAACAGGAGTTGATACAATGATCAGGCCGAACTCCTTCACATCCAGTTCGTCAATCAGCCCTATACTATCGACACTCCTGTCATCAAGGGCTTTCCGAAGCTTATTCGGATTTATGCCATAGGCACGGATCATTACTTCCGGAATTTCTTTTTTTATACTCTTGCTTAATGACCCGCCAAGCAGACCGAGACCTATTACTGCTATCTTTTTTCTCATAAAATCCGGCTATATATAAATTTAGTTTTTTATTTACAATTATTTTGAAGTTGATTCGATTTACCTAACGGGAAGGGATCATCATATACCGATTCTGTATGATCCTAAAACTTTCAAAAAAACAGTCTCTTTCATCATTTTATTTAACGCTTCAACTACAACGCTATCATCCTTATGACCCAGAAAGTCAATAAAAAAATTATACTGCCACATCTTTTTCTTATTGGGCCTTGATTCAATCTTCGTCATATTTATACCCAATTCACTGAAAGGCATTAAAAGGCTCAAAAGGGCTCCGGGTTTATCTTTAATTGCACAGACGATCGAGGTTTTATCCTTCCCGCAGGGCATATTCTCGGTTTTACCCATTGCATAAAATCTTGTATAATTTTGTCTGAGATCTTCTATTCTGTCTGCCGCTATTTCAAGCGAGTAAATCTCTCCGGCAGCTCTTGATGCTATTGCAGCAGCGTTGGGTTCATCTGCGGCAATTTCGGCCGCACGGGAAGTGGAATCCACATATACAACCGAAACTCCGGGCAAATTCTTTTGCAGCCATGACTTACACTGCCCGTGAGGCTGAGGATGCGTATATACTTTATTTATATTGCCTATATCCCCTCCTTTAGACAGAAGACAATATGATATTCGAATATATTTCTCCGCAACAATATTCAGGTCGGTCTCTATCATTTCATCCAGTGTGAAAGTTACCGGGCCCTCGGTGCTGTTCTCAACCGGCACCACTCCGTAATCGGCATTGCCTTCCTCTACCTCGTAAAAAACTTCCCGAATTGTCCTCTTCGGGATCTTCTCAACAGAACTGCCGAATATTTCATTTAAAGCAATATTTGTAAAAGTTCCTTCCGGGCCAAGATATGCCGCTTTAAGAGGTTTTACCTGAGAGAAAGATGAATTTATAATTTCATTATATATTTTTTTTATGATCCTGCCTGATTCTTCTTCACCGTATTGGTCCAAAAAAACATCAATTTCGTTTAACAGGTCAATAATTGAAATCCTGCCTTTCCGGTTCTTTTCTTTAAGAATATTTTTATATATTTCAATTCTTTCGGAAAGAAGTTTAACTATTCTTTTATCTATGTCGCGTATCTCTTCTCTGTTCATATACTAATCGCTATCAATAGAAAATTCCTTGATCTCAGACAGTTTTGGGAGATCCGATAGTTTATTTAATCCGAAGTGGATCAGAAATTTATCGGTTGTACCGTAAGCAAGGGGCCTGCCGGGCAGGTTTTTTCTGCCAACAGGTTTCACAAGATTTCTTTTCATTAAATTTGCCACCATCATTCTTGAAGAAACTCCTCTCAGTTCATCAATATCGGCAAGAACTATGGGCTGTTTGTAGGCAATAATGGACAATGTTTCGAGCATCCCCTTTGAAAGTTTCTCTTTCTTCTTCAAACCCAGGGCATACCTTAATTCCTCGGAATATTTTGCATTTGTAACAAATTGATATCCATTTGCAACATCTCTTAACAATATCCCTCCGCCGCGTTCCTCATATTCGTCAACCAGTGAATTAAGTATGATCTTTGCATGTGTGGGATCCACAGAAAAATTTTTTACAAAAAAGGAAATAGGCACAGGCTCATTACTTAGAAAGAGGACAGCTTCAAATAATCCGCTCAAAGACGCTTCATCGCTTTTTTCTTCATCATCAGGATGGTTTTCCTTTTCATTGCTGCCTGCCTTATCCTCGGAGCCTTCTTCATAGTTCTTCTCCAATTCCTGTTCCGAATCGCCCCGGTTTCTTTCATCTGTTTTCAATATATCTTTATTATCCATTTCTCCCCAAGAATATCACAAAACTTGCATCATATCTAATAAACTCTACTATGATAATTCCGTTATCGAAAAAATCCTGACAAGCCTGATATCCCCGAAAACTCTATGCTGAACAATCTTTATAAGATGCGTTTTTGTCATCTCAAGCATTGCAAGAAAAGACGTTAAAATTTCAGGTCTGCCCGAATCAGGCCGGATAATATCGGTAAAAAGAATTACTTCATTTATTCTTAAGAGTTCTGTTATATATTCGATCCTGTCGCTGATGAGAATTTCGTCAAATATTATTTCATCCTCTTCTATGGATGTTCTGGATTCAAGAACATTTGCAAAAGCTTTCAGAAGATCGAACAATGAAACTTCATAATACTCCTCATGTTCTTCAAGAAATTCATAAGTTGATATTTTATTATATACACGGCTCCGCCTTTCATAGAGTTGGGACAGTGCAGCAGCAGATTTTTGAAATTTTTTGTATTCAAGGAGTTTTTCAATCAGTTCGGGCGGAAGAGGAGGAACAAAATATTCCTCTTCAATCTCACCGGAAGGCAGGAGCGCTTTACTCTTATAGAAAAGCAGTTCCGATGCCATTCGAATAAAGTCTATTGCAATTCGTACATTCAGCGTCTTCATGACACTGAGAAATTCAAGGTACTGTTCTGTAATATCAGAAATGGAAATCTCTGTTATATCTATCTTTGATCTTTTGATAAGGTCCCATAGTACGTCCAGGGGCCCATCAAAATTATCAATATGGATTTCATATTTTTTATTTTCGTTTTTCTGATTATCGACACTTATGTTCTGCATTTTATTTCGGTGTTATATAATTAATGGAATATTTATTTATCAACAAATTAATCCTCTTTATTATAAAAAAAATTCCCTCTATTCCGTAAGTGAAGTAGAGGGAACTCTTCTATAAAATATAATATTATATAATCTATGCCAGGGCTTTTTCAGCAGCCTTCTGAAGTCTTTCCGGAGGGAAAGGCTTTACAACAAAATCCTTAACTCCAAGCTTAATTGCCTTGGTCAATAAGTTCTCTTGCCCCAGCGCAGTTACCATTATGATCCTTGCCTGCGGATTAAAGGCCAAAATTTCTTCTGCAGCCTCAATTCCATCCTTCTCTCTCATTGTAATATCCATTGTAACAAGATCCGGTTTAAGTTTTTTATATAAATCAACCGCCTCGTTGCCATTCTCTGCTTCACCTATAATTTCATGACCGGACGGAACCAATGCATCTTTCACAAGTGTTCTCATGAATTTCGCATCATCTACGATTAAAATCTTCGCCATTGTAATCACTCCATTTACTATCTATTACTAAAATAATATTACAACAAAAATAAAAATCAATCAAGGATAATTTTTTAATTTATACAATAATTGCTAACCACTAAAAACTATTTTGTTCTAAAAATCAATAAAAATATTAAAAATATACCAAATTTAAACTGCAATAAGACAACTTCCATCATAATAAGAAAGTACATTAAATATGTGCAATTATTTTATGGGCTATTTCATCAACAGGTACAACATCCTTTACTGCTCCATTCTCAACAGCAACTCTGTTCATCCCATAAACAACGGATGTCTTTTCATCCTGCGCAACAGTGTACCCGCCGCGGCTCTTAATTTTCATTATTCCTTCTGCCCCGTCTTTGCCCATACCAGTCATAATAACGCCCACTGTTTCGCTGCCTGCATTTTCTGCCAGTGAATTGAAAAGAACATCAATGGAGGGTCTGTGCCCCGACTTTTTTTCTCCTTTATTGAGTTTTATTTTGTACCGGCCATCTTTTTTCTCAATTGATAAATGCGAATGCCCCGGAGCGATGTATCCGTGCCCCGGAATTATGTCGTCATTATTTTCAGCCTCTTTTACTATCAAATGGGAATTGTCATTCAACCTTTCGGAAAAAGCTCTGGTAAAACCTTCCGGCATGTGCTGTACAACCAGAACAGGCGACGGGAAATTTCGGGGAAACCCTCTGAATACCCGCATTAAAGCTGAAGGCCCCCCTGTAGAGGTTCCTATGCCCACAATTTTCGAACTGATACATCCCTGTTCAAAGCATTTCTCCGCTCTGCCCGGGATATCTTTTCCTGCTCTTCCGGGATGATCCGTCTTATCATCCCCTTTACTTCTAAGACGTATTTTCAACCTGTAAACGGATTTTATTTTTGAAATAAGCAACTCTCCTATTTCATCAACCGACAGCGACAGGACAGACGAAGGTTTTGGGACAAAGTCAACGGCGCCAATGTCAAGAGCCTTGAAAGTAGCTTCGGCTCCGTGCTGTGTCAGCACGCTGAGCATAATAACAGGTTTAGGATTGGTCCTGATTATGGTATCAAGAGCGGAGAGCCCGTCAAGAATAGGCATCTCAATATCCATCGTTATAACGTCGGGATCCAGCTCATTATTTCTGTATATGGCCGTTTTACCGTTATTAGCGGTTCCAATGACTTTTATCATGGGATCGCTTTCAATTATGTCTGTGATAATTTTTCTGACCAGTGAAGAATCGTCTACTACAAGAACTTTAATTTGATCCGACATTGGACCTTAATCCCTCAACAATTATTTTAAGAGCTTCAGCTTCCGGGAAAAATAAAAAGTTGCCTATCAATCTGTCATTTTCGAAATAGAAGGCCGTATCCATAACAATGGCATAATCGCTCTTCATACCGTGCATAATAAGTATAGAATCAATTATGGACTGCATATAATCATGGACAATTGTAGGCACATCAGGTTTGATCATAAGATTGGTTTTTTCTGCAATTACATTAATAACAGAAGAACCTATAATATTGGTTAACTCGTTTAATGCGGACTCGCCGTCTTCATCAAGTTCTTTCCTGCTTTTATTATCAGTCCCATAGAGAAGGTCGATCAGCTCAAAACCGATATTCTCATCAAATATAAATAAGACCGTACCGTCAATGTCGCCCTTTACCGGCATCATAACGCCGATATAGGCGCTGTCAATATTGCCGATAAATTCCGGAATACTTTCAGTTGGTTTAATGACAACTTCCGGAATGGTAAGATCGATCCTCTTGTTTAAAATTCTGGAAAGAGATTCCGCAGCATTTGTTGCGCCCACATTTGCAACTAATTGGAACTCCCTTATATCGTCCCGATCTATGTTCAGGGATCTTTCCATATGATCGCCCATATCTCCGCTTTCAAGGGCCGTTCCAACATTATTTTTTAATTCGCTTCTGAAATCTTCCAGAGCTTCCTTTACCTGAATATCAACAGTCTCTCCCGTTTCGCTTTTTTCATCTGAAGATTGAGGCAATTCTTCGGATATATCCGCTATATCCCCTTCGTCAGATCCATCAACATCGATTATAATTTCCTCTTCTTTATCAATGACTTCCGGAATATCGAAGCTGTCAGAGCTTTCACTCTTATCCTCAACAATAACGTTAAGACTCACATCTTCCTCTTTTTCATCACTCTGCATAGTACCTGTTTCCATCACGGAAATATCTTCCGGAGGAGCTTCAAAAGTATCTGTTTCTTCTGCGCCTGATCTTGCATCCTTCTCTTCTTCCTCTTTATCCTCTCTTTCACTCTCGGCTTTTATTGTCCTTTTATCTTCGCCGGATGCATCCTCATATTTCAATGTTTCAACTTCAGCGGAATTTGTATCAATAATGCCCCGCCTTTCATAAACAGTCAGTTTTTCCTGATCTGTAATTACCTTATTGATCATAGTTGCAATATCAAGTATAAGGCATATACTCCCGTCTCCGAGAATTGAAGCTCCGGCAAGCCCTTCAACAGTTCTGTAATTCTGCTCAAGCGATTTAATTACTATCTCCATTTTGCCTTCAAGGTAATCCACAATGAGCCCTATTTTTCTGTTGCCGAATCCCACAACAACTACAGGAATTTTATCTTCCCTGCCGAGATCGCTTTCAGTTCTAATAAACTGATTTAATCTCAATAATGAGAGTATCTCTCCGCGCAGATTGATTACCTCGTGACCTTCTATTGTAGTAATATCGGACTGTGATATCTTTATAGTCTCAACTACATCGGATAGAGGAATAGCATACAATTCGGTTCTCACCTTTACCATAATTGCCGGGATAATTGCAAGTGTAAGAGGAAACGTCAAAACAAATCTTGTACCCATTCCGGGTTCGGTTTCAATGCTTACGGACCCGTTCAGGTCCGTTACGATCTGCTTCACCACATTCATTCCCACACCCCGTCCGGAAACATCGGTAATTTTTTTTGCCGTTGAGAATCCCGGCGCAAAAATAAAGTTGTATATCTCGGCATTGTCCAGCGTGGATGCCGATTCCGCAGAAACCAGCCCCTTTTCTATTGCCTTTCTGAGGATTACTTCGCTGTTAAGTCCCTTTCCGTCGTCACTGACCTCAACAAAAATATGATTGCCTCCCTGATAAGCATTTAAGGTAATTCTCGCTGTTTCAGGTTTCCCCAGCCTTTTTCTCTCTTCAGGAACTTCAATTCCATGGTCTATGGCGTTTCTGATAAGGTGGAGCAAAGGTTCTCCAATAGCGTCAATGACCTTTTTATCAAGTTCGGTATCTTCACCTTTGATCACCAGATCGACTTTTTTCTTAAATTCCTTTGTCAGATCCCGCACAAGCCTGTTAAACCTGGAGAATATCTGACCGATCTCCACCATTCTCGTTTTCATAATTCCGGCCTGCAGATCTTTTGCAATTCTCGACATGCCTTCCATTCTGTTCTTAAACTCATTAACAATTGCTTTATCGCCGGTTAACTGTCTTATTTCATCATAGAGCTTATAAAAACCGGAATTGGCAATAACAAGTTCTCCCACATTATTGAGCAATTGATCCAGTTTATCTATTGATACTTTTACCGTCTTTGAAACAACGGTTTTCTTCCTCTCCTGTTCTATTCTTTCGGAAACTCTCTTATCGCGTCTGAATTCATGGGAATCTTCGGAATCATCATAATCTTCAGACATCTCGCCTTCGGAACCGCTATGCTCTTCATTAAGCGACTCTTCGGAAACATTTACTGTAGTATGCTCCGGATCTTCATCTGCACTGTAAAGAACATTACCGCTGCTTAAGGTTATACTCTTTTCATCATCCTGAGACTTGTTAATCTCCTTTAATTCAACCCTTTTTATAAGATCGATATTCGACGCGTTTTTGATCGATTCCGGCCCCGCATCGGTACATACGACCACTTTAAATATATCGGCCATTTCATCCGAGGTGAGCTCTTCCGACGGCGGAACACTTTTTACTACTGTGCCGAGCCTGCTCAGATTGCCTATTATAAGCTGCGCTTTTACCCATTTCATCTGAGTCGATTCTTCAATAGTCACGGTTAATTCGTAACATTTCTGTCCCTTGCCCAAAGCATTGAGGATCTCCTTCTCTTCAGTTTCACTAAAAATAGTATCCGCAACATCTTTGACAGCGGTATCGTCCGGTTTTTTAGCGGAGTCCTTTGAAGCGCCTGCATAAGCATTCTCACTGACAGACTGGATCTCTTCAATAATCCAGGTGAGATCCTGAGCAGGTTTTTCTCCTGCTGCGATCGAATCAATAACGGAATTTATCTCATCGAAACATTTAAAAATAATATCCACGATCTCAGGCGTAACTTTTAATGTTCTGTCGCGTATACCCTGAAGAAGGTTCTCCATCTTGTGAGCAAGGCTGCTCAAATCGTTAAGCCCTACAAAAGCGGCAGAACTTTTTAAAGAGTGGGCAGCTCTGAATATATCATTAATAATATCTATGTCTTCCGGATTTTTTTCCAGTTCAAGAAGATTCTGATTCAACTCCTGAAGCTGCTCATCGGCTTCTTCGAGAAATATATCCTGATACTCGCCTAAGGTAAATGACATTTTTTTCTCCGTATAATATTGATAGGAATTAGTATAAAGTTTAAAATATTCGAAACGCTATTCAATATCCTTTAATTCTTCATCCAAAAAAACTATATTGTCTAAATTCAGAATTACAATTAACCTGTCGCTAAGCCGTCCTATCCCATAGATGAACTCTTCGGAAACTCCTTCAATCATCTTGGAAGGCTCATCCACGTTTCTTTCGGGAATCCGTACTACCTGATGAACATTGTCCACCATAAGACCGATCTTCTTTTCGCCCGTTTGTATTACAATTATTCTTGTTAGATCGGTTTCCGCTGCAACAGGAAAACCGAATCTAATACGCGCATCAACAACAGGTATAACATTTCCTCTGAGATTGATCACGCCTTTAATGAATTCGGGAGTATTGGGTAAACGGGTTAATGAGGGAATTCTTAAAATCTCATGAACAGAGAGAATGTCAATACCATATTCCACATCGTCTATCATAAAACTCACAAGCTGAATGATCTCATCATCCCCGTATATCTCTTCGTCCTCAGCTATTTCTCTGTCGGCAATTTCAATCAGCCCTTTCTCCTGCGCTTTTAATAATTCATTCTGGTCCATTTTTATTCCCTATATAATAGAAGTATAAACCTTGTTATAGTTTAAGCAGCAAAATAAACTGACAGGTACAATAGATCAACTCATCCGCTGCAATACAAATAATTAATATATAAAAGCCCCACAATTCAAGCATTTTTTAACATTAATAGTTATTTAATTTTGATCCTGATGAGTATTCAATACAGAGAGTATAAAATAATGACTTCAAAAAAAAAATTCCTGCTTTGGCAGGAATCAAATATTCGTGTTTCTTAATTGAGGTGTAATGATGCTATTTGTTCTTTGTATTAGTACTTAACCGGCAGACCTTCCCTCTTCCAGGAATGCATACCGCCGGACAGATTGTATATTTCTTTATATCCATTCTTCACAAGAGCCCTGCTGGCATAAGCACTTCTGCTGCCTACTGCACAAACAATGATCAGAGCCTTATCTCCGGGCAGATTGTAATTTCCCGTCATTATATTCCGCATGGAAATATTTATGGAATTCTTTATTATACCTGTTTTTAGTTCCTGCGGCGTCCTTACATCTACCACAAGCACATCCTTACGCGTATCTATCAAATTTTTTGCCTGATGGGCACTGATGTTTCTATATCCGTATCCTGCATTATACTTGCTCCCATAAACCGTACCGCTATTATTGCCCTCCTCTGAACATCCCAAGCCAAAAAAAAGGACAAATAATGACAAAATTATCATACGTTTCATCTATAGCTTTCCTGCCCATATACTCATTTAATGTTTTCGATCAATACTTCCCTATTTAGAAGAAAAATGCCCTGTTTTGTTACATAAATTGAGTTATTTATTTAAAATTGTAATGCCTTTTTTGTCGGATACAAAGAAGACTCTGCTTTTACTTATTGCTACATTCTTGGATCTGATCCGAGGAACAACTACAGACCATTTAACATTACCTGCATTTTTGTCAATAACATAAAATGCTCTGTCAACTGCAACAAATATATTCCTGTTGTCACTAAGGGGATTCCGCGTAATCCTGTTGCCTATTTCCGAAGTCCAAAGCAGCCGGCCCGAACTGCTCATCTTTACCACTTTCCCTTCAGTTGTAAAAAGGAAAAGGGAATTATCGTCAAAAATGATATCCGTTCCCACATCCGCTTTCAGATCATAAGACCACAAAACCTCGTCCATATCATAATTATAACATATAACTTTGCCGGCTTTTGAAACCGCATAAATATTTTTCTTATTTACGATTATTGACGAGACCTTTGATTTTACTAAAAACCTTATTACTTTAAAGCCGCTCCTTTTATCCACTCCAAAAACCCTTCCGCCATTTACCGAAGCAACGATCATATGCTTGCCTGCAACCGGAGTTGTTTCAAAAAAATCGTCAAAATCGCTCTCCCATATCTTTCTGCCATTCAGGCTCAGCTTATAGAGTACCCCCTTTGTCGTAGCCGCATAGAGATATCCGTCGCTTATGACCAGCCCGACATTATCGGTTAACTTTCCCGATATTTTCTTACTCCATAAAATTTTTCCGCCGGATACATTTACGGCTAATAATATTTCCTTTTCAGCTGCTATGTATAGCCTGTTCTTATAAATAACAGGTTTCGACGCGATCCTTCTCTTAATATTAATTATCCATTTCTCATTTTCGGAATCCCGAGCTTCAACTATTCCGTTACTGTACAAAAATATCAGAAGATCGGCATTCTTTGCATACAACAAATAGTGATACTTTGCTTTCTTCTTCAAACTTGAGAGAGAAACAGCGCTTACAGGATGTTCTTTTTTCCCCGCAATACTGTTCTTGATCTTCCCGGTTTTAGGTTTCAGCATAAGTTTCAGTTCTCTCAGTTCTTGAGGATCTTTACTGTTTTGTATAAAATCGATAAGCTCTTCAGCGAGAAGAAATTTTTTCTTTGATGCCTTTACCGCAACCGGGAGTTTAATTCTTTTTAACCGTTTATCTATATTGCTTTTATTTAGCCCCGAATAAATTCTGTTATTAACTTCAACATCACAAATAGAATTTTTTTTAACAATAACACTGTTCTTCTCAAAATATTCTTTTAATTTTGTTTTCAAAGCCTCATCAAGGTTATTATGGCTGTCAGGAATTCTCTTGCCTATTTTTATTTTCCCTTCATAGACCTCATACCTTGTATTGAACTCTCCCTTAAGCTTTACTCCAAAGATAGTTCCCCTTACAGCAGCAACAGAAGTGGGGGTAACAACCGAAACCGAATCTTTGGAAAAAAGTTTTTTAATATTTAATAAAACAGCTCCCGATGATAATGAAAGACTTACAGTAGTAAGGTTCCCTTTTTTTAATATTTTACTTATCCTGAGTTTGCTTCTTTCCGACAGTCTGTAAAGGTGCGAATCTCCAAAGGCGATCTCAACAAAGGATTTTTTCCCCGTATAAACCATATCGTCTTTTAACAGGAAGTCATCTTTTTTCAGGATGATCTTTTTACTCCCTCTTGCTACCCTTACATCGCCGAAAACAGATATTGCCCTGGCTCTCTCAAGAAGAGGCACGCTGCTGTTATTGGTCATAAGGGAGACGATTATTGCCAGAAGAACCGCAGCCGGGATCAATGCGAACTTCAGTTTAGCGGAAATTTTCTTCTGAAAAATGCCCTTAGTCTCATCATGAGAAATGTTCCGTCTTGCTGCTCCTAAAAGCGATCTGTAATCTACAGGGGGCGAATCGTCACAATCCAATTCAAGATTATTAAAGAGAAAAATAAGTTTATCCCAATTAATATCTTTATATTTACTTAAGGATCTTAATCTCCTGATGTGATCTTTTATTTCAGAATCAAAACTCATAGGGCCTTATTTTCCTTAAGGAATTGTGTTATTTTATCAATCGATTTTTTCATTCTCCACTTTGCAGTCCTCTCGGAACATTTTAATATATCCGCAATTTCAACATACTTCAGCCTGTGGTCAAATCTCAATATAAAAACATCTCTGAATCTGTCCTTGAGGCTGTCTACAGCCTTATTGAATATCTCAACATCGAATTCGTCAACTATTTCATCTTCGGGAGTCCTTATCTCTCTTTTATCTCCTCTGATGCGGAACTTCTCTTTCTCAAGAAGCCTTTCATTTTTGCTCTTCTTCTTTAAAAAATTCTTACTGCAGTTTACAGTGATCTGATATATCCAGGAAGAGAAAGTCATATTTGTCCTGAATTTATCAACATGCTTTATAACTCTCATGCAGACATCATGAAAAACATCATCAGCAGTTTCGGAGTCGCCTACATAATAATATATAAGTCTCTTAAGCCTTCGGGCGTACCTTTCATACAATTCTTCGAAAGCCCTTTCATCTCCGTTTTTGTAAAGAACAACCAGTTCTTCGTCACTGGACAGTTTATGATTAATCATCTCTGTTAATCTCTGATATTATTATATACTCTGACTTTCCGTTAAAGTGTAAATTTATATTTTTTTCCAATTAACTATAATCCGGACATCCGGCAAGAATTACAGGATGATAACAGGAGATATGTATTTGAATTTTCTTAATTTCCGGGAACTATACTTTATTTGAGGCCGAAACAATATCGCCGATCAATCCTTCGTCAAGCATTGAGATAAGAAGTTTTGTTTTTTCCTCTATAACCGACTCGCTTCCGGACTTGATCTTTTGCAGCTGAAAAAATTCATCGGTAATATTTAATGCTGCAAGAATTGCTATCTGTGTTGGGTTTGTATTTGATACATTTGAACTTATTTCATTCATCTTTCTGTTAATGTAATCAGCCAGCCGAAGAATATATTCCGGCGGAGCATCGCCGTTAATTGTGTATGTCTGGCCGAATATTTCTACTTTAACACTTGTTGTCCCCAATTAATTCTCTCCATAAACTAATTGTTATTTGTCATCTTCCTCAACAATTAAAAATTCATCGTCATCATCTATTTCGTCATCTTTTGCAGAAATTTTTCCCTCTTCGGATTTTGCCTCTTCGGAATCGTCAATAATAACAGCATCGTCATCGACATCGTCTATGACTATCTCATCTTCATCATCATCGAGGAGGATTATTTCATCTTCTTCGTCGTCATCTTCAACTGCAGTTTCTGTCTCACTCTCAGTTTCAAGTATAATATCATCGTCCATATCCGACTCATCGTCAATTATAATAATGTCCTCATCGTCTTCGTCAAGATCAGCAGCCTCGTCCTCTTCAACGGTCTCAACGCTTACTTGATCCTCTTCCTCATCTCCCATTACAACTTCAGATACATCCGGTTCCGCTGCAGCAGAGGACGCAGATCCGCTTTCCGAAGAAACAGACTCACTGCCTTCATCAGATGTTTTTTGCTGCACATCGCCTGCAGGAATTGTTCCGGTCTGCAGTACGTCAAGTTTTCCAAGAAGTTCAATAACCTTTTTCTCAAGGATCTCCTCTTTATCCCTTATCTCCTGAAGTTCGGCTGTTGTTTTTTCAAGTTCCTTTTTTATCCTCTGGACTTCCTGCTCTTTCTCTTCAAGGCTGAGTTTCGCTTCCTCAACTTCTCCCCTCAGGCTTTCATTCTCACTTTCATACTTTGCATTTTCAGATCTCAGGTCACCAATCAGCTGTAATGCTTTAACAACCCTGTTTTCTAACTCTTCAAGCTGCTGCATTGAAATCATTATTGAACCTCCATGAATCTGCTCGGATAAAAATTCATCATTGATCTTAAGTTATAATTATATAATTATTCTCGGCAGATATTAATAAGCAATTAATTATTATATTATTTTGAAACAATTAATGTATTTCCAGTTATATACATAATATTCTCTACGTCAAGTAAAAACCGGCGCATCGGGACAATAATGCAATAAAGAGGTCAAAGGTGTACCAGAGATAAAAAAATATGAAAATGTTGAACTCTTATAAAAGATCAGAATTGTATACCTGCGTCAATTCCTATGATTATTCTTACTTTTTCATTAATATCCCGCGGATTTAAAACCGA
>JAJRXZ010000049.1 GCA_024276015.1 Spirochaetota bacterium
CACTCTGAAGAAAAATGATTTCCAAATTAAGACTTTCGGAAGTATTACAAGAGGAAATACCGAAGTGGAATATTTTAAAGGGAAGTCTTCTCCGGGAGATAATAACCTTTCGGAATATCAGTATATAAAAAGGACATATTACCAGTTAGAACCGTTTAAAAGATACGATAATCTGAGCAGTATTCCTTCCGGTTCGTCCTCCTATTCAACTTTGGCAACATTTACATCTTCGCCTTCAAATGCGGATACCTATGAACTTTCTCCGGTAAATATAGATCCCGCCGGATTTGAATTGTACATGGATGACCAGAATCCATATAATAATTACAATTCCATTCAAATATCTCCGGATAAGGGATATTATACAAAACTTGTATCCGGCAGAGATTATACAATAAATTTTATTACGGGCTTAATAACATTTAAGATCATCATTCCGGAGAAAGCCAGAATTTTTGCCGTATATAATTTGGTATCGGGGCAGACTACGGATCCGGGTGTTTTAACCGAGTCCGATACTGCTTATCCCGGAGATAATTTTTCAGGAAAGCTTTTTGTTTTTATCAAATACGGTTATTCCATGGATGAAGACAGCAATAAGAATCTGCTGCTGGATATTCAGGAAGATAAGAATAATGACGGGAAATTGAATCTTGATATATATGAAGTGAGGTCCTATTATTTTATCGGCGATAAGCAGATCCTGCCCGACAATTTCAGCATAAAGTTTACCACAAATAACAGAGAATTTACGTCTGCGCAGCTGAGTGCGATCGGAAAGTACAGTGTTGATTATACCGGCGGATTGATCAAGTTTATATACAGAGAGCCCTTCAAAGCGCTTCTGTTGACGGAATATTCATCAGCTTCGGCTTCAACGATCTACAGTGAAAAACAGAATGATAATGTTTTTCTGGATTCGCACTATAAATTAAAATTCGATTATTATAAAGAAGCGCGGAGTTTCCAGTTGAAGCATTTTAATATTATTCCTCGCAGCGTGAGTGTAAAGATAAACGGCAGAAAAATTTCCGCAAGTCTCTTTTCAGTAGATCATACTTCCGGTTATTTTATCTTTACGGACCCGAATAATCCGATTATCGGCCCCGATACCGATATAGAAATAAAATATGAATATATTCCCTTTGCATCTCAGAATCAATCGTTTATCGGAGGATTAAGAGGAGATTATAAACTTAACCGTAATCTTAATATCGGAGGGAGTCTTCTGTTTAAACGTTCGGCATCGGGCAAAATAATTCCTCAGGTGGGCGATAGTCCGGAACAGACAATTCTCTTTGAAGGAGATGCTTCAATGCATCTCGGGAAGCGGAAGCTTGCAGACTTTGTTAATGTTTTTACCGAAGATAAGAGGGAAACCCTGCCTGTTGAGATTGATGCATATGCCGAATATGCAAAAAGCTATAAAAATATAAACACCTTTGGGAAAGCATTGATCGACAATATGGAATCCAATGATGAGATAATCTCAATTTCGTTGTCGGAAAAGGACTGGATATTATCCTCAATGCCGTCGGGATATTCTCAAAACGACAGGGGCATCCTTTACTATTTTTACTATAAAGATCCGTCGGATCCGGGAGATCTTCAGGGCACCTCTTTCAATGCGCCGCAGATCAGTTATTCAAAAAAGCCGGGGCCTTATAATGTTGCAACGGGCCATATATGGGGCTCCATAGAAAAGGAGACCTCTCAGCGGTCTCTGGTTCTTGATTATAACATGTCGGGGGGCACTAATATTTCTATAGCCACAAGAAAATTGTCGGATAATTCCGTTGATTTCTCAGGACTTCAATATGCTGAGATCTGGTATAAATATGAGAGTAGCACAGAGTCGGAACTATCGATAAATATAGGGAAAATAGATGAAGATTCTGACGGCGACGGTATACTCGATACAGAGGATGTAAACAATAACGGGTTCATTGATTCCGACCCCGGTTCGGGTTATTCTGAGGACAGGGGATACGACTTTAACGGCAATAATATAACAAAGATAGGGTCCGGGCCCGGATTAAATTCAATAACGGCCGGTGACGGTAAATTGAACACCGAAGATCTGAACGGCAACGGGATGCTGGATACGGTTGAATCCGTATTTACGCTTCCCTCAATAACATTAAACGCAAACGATTCCGGCTGGAAAAGCAAAAGGATCTATATCGACCGGACCTCTTTAACGCAGTCGGATATAAATATACTCAAACTGGTTGAATCCGTAAGACTCAATATATCAAACAGCAGCGGAGGTGCAGGGAAACTTTACATTGACAGTATAAGATTCGTTTCATCAAGATTCAGAGATCCTCAGCTGGACGGTACTGCTGCAGGTCCTGACAATCTGTCCATTACAATGATCAACAGCATAAATGACAGCGAATACAGGGCCGAAGCATTTTTATTTCAGCAGGAAAGCATTTATACATCTCTGTACGGGGAGAAGAGCAGTGACGAACTTTCCAGAGAAAAAGAAACAGCATTACAGATTGAATACAATTTAACCGGCGGTACTGATGTATCATTCACGCGGAAATTTTCAAAGGCGCTGGATATCAGATTTTATAAAACTATGAATTTCTGGTTTAATTTCAGAAATAATTCCGGCAATGAAGTTATAGGTATTCTTATCGGTTCTTCGGAAGATGACTTTATTGAATACAGGTTCCCAATTGATCACAAAGGAATATGGAGGGAGATCAAACTTAAACTAAAGAAAGGATCAGGCGGTGATATTGATATTTATTCGGTTACGGGCAATCCCGATATGAAGAGAATTAAAGTGATCAAAGTATTTATTTACGGTTCGCCGGGTAATTCAGGCAAAATCTGGATGAACGATTTTTATGTAAGCGAACCTGAAACTCTTGGAGCCAGCGCCCACTGGTTCGAAGTGGCCTTAAAAACGGATAAGCCCCTGTACAGAACAGAATCGGGAGTTCCGGTGCTGTCCGATATTAACATTAAGTATATTCAAAAAGGGCATGCTTCACAGTTCTCTTCTGTAGGTAAAAGGGAGCCGGATATAAGCGAAAGTTATAAACAGTTGTTATCTACAGTAAACATAATACCCGGATGGAACACTTCTTTCGACTATGTAAGTGAAAAATCGGAAACCGATAGTTTTAATGAAGATGTAAACGATACAAAGCGGGGAACCGTGAGGAAAAATTCTCTTTACATAGTCAGCAGCTACAATTCCGGTATGGACGATGTCCCAAGCGTACAAATTGCATACAGGCGAAATAATTACAACAGGGCCAGAAATGAATATCTGTCGGGATACCGCATAACAAGCCGCACCAAAGAGCGCATTCATTCTCCGGCTATATCGATCGAAGAAGAGATAAATGATTTTCTATACGGAAAGCTTTTTACAAAAATATTTGTTAACATGTTTTTTAAAAACCTATCTTACGAGAGAGACTCAAATGAACTGAGCAGCAGCGCCCTCTCTTCACTGATATCATTAAATGAGAATATACAAAGACAGAAGTCCCAAACCAATATTTTGATGAATTATATTAATAACGTTTTTTTCATAAAGCCTGAATTCGGTATAGGGTCCGAGGAAATAGTAAAACTTGACGGCAAAAGCGGTTTAAACGACACGGAAATTCTCGATGAAGTAAAGAGCAGTTATCATGTGCCCTTTTTCTATAAGGACAATTTCAAATTTGTTGAAAGATACAAAAAAGCCGCCTTAACAGCAGGGTTAAACAGAGGAACATTTATTTCACCATATTATACTCTGGATCTCAGTTATCATGAAAACAGGTTCAGGGATTATAATGAGAAGCAAAGATCGATTTCGGGAAATTTTAACCGGTCAAAGGACGCAAGGAGTTTTATATTATCGAAGGTGATCATACCCTTTTCCTTCGGGAGGTTCCCTTCTCTGAAATTTATTAAGGACTTTAATATCTCCTTGGTGAGATCCTTATATTTTTATGAAAGCGATATCCCCTATGAGGGCGAGGGGAAAGATTCATTTAATGAACAATACGGCATTAAGAATTCGCTGTTTAATTATATGGAGGTGGGCCTTAATCAGTTCAAATTTTATCCCGGGTATTTTCTCCGAGGAAGAGGAAATTTTGCAAGGGGCCGTGATTATCTCTATAATAACGATAATAAAAAGATTATTTTTTCATCAGGTGAAGCTGCAGCAGAATATAACAATCAATTGAGATTAATAAACAACTTCTCCCTGAACTGTACGCTGGAGTTGAATGATCTTTCACTCGATTCCGGAGGAGGAATAAATCAGGTTAATGAAAGACAGAATATCAACGGCATTCCCCAACAGATAATTACTGTAAATTTTTATACAAAACTTAACATAAATTTAATGAAAATATTCAGTTTCGGATTTTTCAGACAGAATAAACCGGGGCTGCCTTACCATTCCTCAAATGTTGATATAGGTTATGATTTTAATAATAATATGATGATAACATCCAATATTGAAGAGACTACACATTCGCCTAATTTAGGTTTTTCATTCAAATGGGACAGGTCCTATTTCGGTTTAAAGGGAGGAATTGATTTCAGGCACAGAAGAGATAAAGAATATATATCCTCGGACGATTCGATGCGCTCCGAAAAAGATAATATCTATGCAGACAATATGGAGGGGCAGGGATCGGTAAAAGAGAAAGATTACGGATATAATTTTTCGGCGGTTTATGAAACGGATGTTGTATGGTTATACGGTTTTTTTTCCGGCATTTACAGACTTTCCGGAATTCCCATATTTACCCTTGAATATTTAATGACATTTAACAGATACGATTACTTCTCAACAGTCTCCCCGGAGCCCTATGACCTGTTTCTGTTCAAAGGGAAAATTGTTCTGGATCTCCACAAAAACATACAGGGAGGAGTTACTTCCATGTGGGCGCTGGAGAGATTCAGGAACAGAGAAACATCAGCAATAAGCAGAGAGATATTATCTTATGAGGTGGGATTCAATTTTACTCTGATTTTTTAGAGCTGTTCAAGTTCGCGGCAGAGATGGGGTATCTTTTTCCAGTTAAATCCCAGCAACTCTGCCGCTTTACGGTCAACATGAACCGGGTTGAAACCGGCTATCAGTTTATTAACAGGAGGATCGCAATGCGAACCGCCCAGGTGAAAATCCGGCAGACCCACTGTGGCGTCCATAATTGTAAAGTCTGCACATCTGTATCTGTTCAGTTCGATTATTGATCTGTGCATATCTTTGTGAAAGAGCGATTTTTTCCAAAAGCCGTCGGATTGGTAATACTTCGGTTGAGCGCATCCCATCATATTTTTAAGACTTCCCGTTATTGTTGCAAAAGAATGAGCTTTAAGAACCGGTACTGATATTAAATAACAATCCATCATAATTTCAGGCATGTGAAATTCGGGGAAAAATGAGCATGTCGGATTTTTCAGTAATCTGGTGGGCGCTTTATTCAGATCCACCAATCTAATATCCAGCCTTTTTGAAAGCTCGGTATAACCAAGTTTCCGAAAAACATGATCTGTGTCGTATTCTATCGCGCCGGTCCCTTCGGCTATAATGATCTCAGGATCGAGACGACTCCTTATCCGGAGAATTAGCTCCATGCAAAGCTCCAAAGGAGTTGTTACGGGAGGGGGAGATGTATTTACCAGATTAGGCTTGATGAGTATTCTTTTTTGGTTTTTAATATGACTATAGAAGTCAGCTTTTTCTAAAATCTCATTTAGACTTGTTTTATAATCTTTAAATTTGACTGTTATTACGCTCATTTTGATAACCGGATCTTTTATATGCTATATACGCCTGCGCTGCAGAATTTTTTTTCTGTGCTGAAGGGTTAATTCCAAATTACAGGGAAAATATAATTTAGCAATTAAAAAATCGCACTTTTGCATTAAAGGTGGATTTATCACAGAAATGTACTTGACAGGTTTAAAAGAATATGAACATATCATAGATAATGCATATTGGAGGAAGTTGTAAAAATATTTCCGGGAGTGACTAAACAGTATACTTCGGAGGGGATAGGTATACATCCTTAAGATGTACCTTAAATATTTCATGGAAAGTATATGTTTAGTTTTCCGAAAAGAGGGGAAGCTTTGAAGCTTCCCCTCTTTTTTATTTTTATTGAAAAAAATTGAAATAATTCTATACTTTAATTCTGAAATCTCCTATTCTTTTAATTAAACCGTCGCCTTCAATACGATTAAGGAGCGGTATCAAATACTTTCTTGAAAGACCCACGACCTCCCTGGCTTCTGCAAGCGATATTTTATCGAGTTTATCAAAAAGTTTCATGATCTTTTCTTTATGGCTCTCATATATTTTTTTATGATAGACTATATTGCCGTCAAGGCTCACAAGAAAATCGAGTTTGATCAACTCCTTTATGTTTTTTTTGCGGCGGTCGTTATCGATTCTATCAAGTTCGACGCCTGAACTTCCGTTAGATAATAGTTCTTTCAGCAGAGATCTATATGTTTCGGATAAAGTATCTTCGGTTATGGCATCTCCGGAAAAGTACCGTCCGTCTTTTTCTGCCAGTGTATATTTTTTTAATATATCAGGGATAATAACTTTGCAAAGGTCAAGATCGATTTTTGACATATCCGATATTTCTTTTAAATTCAATCCTATGTTGTTTCGGATTATATCAACAATTGATGCAGCAGCTTTGGCGTAAGAGGCATCGGTTATTAAATAATTACCTGTTCCCAGAACAGAGCCTCTCTCAATTAAGAGGCTGAAGGTTTTGTTAAGGATCTTATTGCTGTGCGGAAACATAGAAACCAAAGTTTCTCTTTTAATCCACCTGTTGACGTTGATCACGAATTCAGCAATTTCTGCAGTATCAAACTTTTCAAGTTTCCCCAAACTGCTTTTTATTGTATATCTGTGCAGTTTATTTTTATAGGCGGGAAATATTACAAGACCTCCTCCGATCACTCTGTATCCGCCCGGGTTCGTAATGACAAAGGGCTGACCGGGATAAAAGAACCAGTTATTTTCAAATTTTATTCTGACAATCAGCGTTGTTCCCTTTATATTCTCATGGATCAAAATTATTTTCCCTTTTAAAGATGAGGTCCCAATTAAAATTTCAATGCCAAGATTGTTTTTTAATTCTTTTTCATAATTGATCATCTCCAATTTAACAAGAATATCATTACTCTCTGTGAAAAAATTATCCTTAATTACAATGCATCCTCTTTTTAGATCGTCAACATTAACTCCGGAAAGATTCAAAGCCGTTCTCTGAGAAGGGCTGCCTTCTCCCAACACATTGTAGTGGCTTTCAATCCTTTTTATTCTGGCGTCCTTTTTTTCCGGAAGGATCAGAACAGTGTCGTCCTCATTAAAAATGCCGTTTTTTAATGTGCCTGTAATTACGGTTCCGTATCCTTTTGAAGCAAAGACCCGGTCTACAAAGAGATATGGTTTATTGGAGTTAAGAGCTTTTGACAATTTCCGAAGGTTCGCAAGTATTGCATCTTTCAATTGTTCAATACCCTGTCCCGTCTTTGCCGAAGTATGTATAATATCGGAATCGTGATATCTGGTATTCTCAATCTTCTCCTTTACTTCTTCTTTTACAAATTCTATCATTTCATCGTCTGCAAGGTCGATCTTGTTTAAAAGAACGATTATTCTTTCAACATTCAAAAGCTGTAAAACTCTGTAGTGGTCTTCCGTTTGCGGCATCCAGCCGTCGTCAACGGCAATTACAAGGAGAGCCAGATCTATCCCCCATGCGCCTACCACCATATTTCTTATAAAACGCTCATGTCCCGGAACGTCTATAATACTTACATTGCCGAATTTCGGGTAATTAATGCTGGCAAAACCGATATCAATTGTCATCTCCCTCTTTTTTTCTTCAGGAAGCCTGTCGCAGTCAATATCTGTCAGAGCTTTTATCAGAGATGTTTTACCATGGTCAATATGCCCTGATGAACCTACAATATACATTTAGATCTCCGGAATTGTATCATGTTAAGATTATTAAGTAAATTACTTGCTTTTTTTTGCCAATGTATCAGGAAACAGTTACTTTTTAACCGTGTAAGTTTCTAAAACAGTATTTATGGTTTCTGCAATATAAGGAATATCTTTTTCGAATAGGGCCGCAAAATCCAGCGTGAACTTATCTTCAACAATTTTCCCAATAATGGGAATATCCTGATTAATAAATATAGTGTACATTCTGTCGGGACTTACTCCCGGAATATTGATCTGAATGCCGTAACTTTCAATTTCAACAGAAGGCATGGAACCGCCGCCGAAGGTACTCATAAGCGGTATCCTGGACAATAATTCTTTTTTCGATTCATTTTTGACAAGGCGCATAAGTTTGTTAACTCTATTCTGTACGGCTTTTTTCCCCTGCAGAATTATTTTCCAGAGAGAGATATCACTGATATTCCCGTTCATATAATTGATAAGCGTCTCCTGAAGAATATAATAGGTCATTTTATCAACTCTTATCATCCTCATTAAAGGACTTTTTCTCAGCCCGGATATCAGATCTTTTCTGCCGATTATTATTCCTGCCTGGCAGGCGCCGAGAAGTTTATCGCCGCTGAAGCACACAAGGTCAGCGCCCTGTGAAAGTTCAAAACCGATTACGGGCTCAAAGGGCTGAGGCAGAGAAGCGTCGCTGACAAGATTTCCGCTGCCCAGATCTCTCGCCAGTATTATGGAGCTGCTTTTAAGAGCAGACAGTTCTTTAACGCTCGGGCTTTTTGAAAAGCCTTCGATCTTATAATTGGATTGATGCACGGAGAGGATCATTGCAGTGTCATCGCTGATCGCTTTTTCAAAATCGTTCAATTCGGTAATATTGGTAGTTCCCACTTCCACCATTTTTGCGCCGCTCTGTTTCATTATATCGGGTATTCTGAATCCTCCGCCGATCTGAATCAACTGGCCCCGTGAAATAATTGCCTCTTTGCCCCTTGCAAAATGATGCAGGATCAAAAAAACGCTTGATGCATTATTGTTTACTATTAAAGCATCTTCAGCCGAAGTTAATTTGCAGATCAGCTCTTCTGCATACCCTCCCCTTTTGCCTCTGCTCTCTGCAGGCAGAAAAAACTCCAGATTGCAGTATCCTGAAAGGGCGTCACTCATAGATCCGAATATCTTTTTTTCTATTGGCGACCTTCCAAGATTCGTATGAATAATAACTCCGGTACCGTTTATCACTTGCTGCAGTTTATAGAGCTTCTTCTTTTTGCAATTTTTTACTATTGCAGGAATAAGCTTCTCAACAGGGACATCTTCGCCTTCCAATATCTTTTTACGGAACAGGTCAACAACTTTTCTGATTAAGTCTTTAACCACTTCATGTCCGAGAAGAGGTATATATGCGGATATCTCTTCTTCCTGCAGGAGTTTTTCAACCTGGGGAATATTTCGAAGAATACTGTTTTTGTCGTCCCTTGTGTTATTAATGTTCATGGCCTTTAACTGTTTATAACAGTACTAAATAATTCGGAAGGGGCAGGAATCGAACCTGCCGCTACAATAAATTACAGCCAACGGTTTTGAAGACCGCGGAGACCACCAGATCCCATCCTCTTCCGGAAATAGATCATTATGTTTATCGGTTAAATGTCAATTATTTTAATCCTTCTTCAGCTATTTTTTAACGGGTCTTCATTATTTTAATTAGGAAAGGCTTGAAAAAGTTAGAATTTTTTTAAACTTCCTGCCAAATTTTAATCTTTTTATAAGAGCATTTAACATTTTCCTTTTAACTGCTCAGATGTATAAGGATTACGGAAAATTTCCGGAGAACATGAGGAAATAGTTTTTTTGCAACCAATCTTAATAACAGCCTGTCTTTAATTAACAGGAGAAAAGATCTATTGTTCACTCTGTCTGAGCATTCTTTTTTTCGTTATATTTACGGAGAAGAAAAAATGAAAAAAAAAGCATTACTGGTTTACCCCGAAATTCCGGCAACATACTGGAGCGTGAAACATTCGTTAAAATTTATAAACAAGAGGGCTTCCCTCCCTCCGCTGGGATTGATGACAATAGCGTCAATGTTCCCTGAAAATTACGAGTTGAAACTTGTTGATATGAATACATCCTCTTTAAAGGATTCGGATATAATTGATGCGGACATTATATTTATATCCGCTATGATAATTCAGAAGAGGTCCTTTGATGATATAATTAAACTCTGCAGAAAGTATAAAAAGAGGGTTGTTGCAGGAGGCCCCTATCCCACTTCGTCGTATAGATCAATAAAAGGAGTTGATCACTTTATATTAAATGAATCCGAAACCATATTCGGGGATTTTCTAAGCGATCTGGAAAAGGGGGAGCCGAAGAAAATATATTTGTCTGAAATAAAACCGGATATTAATCTAACGCCTGTGCCGAGATTTGACCTTATAAATGTGAAGGATTATAACAGCATGGCTCTGCAGTTCTCAAGAGGCTGTCCCTTTAACTGTGAATTTTGCGATATAATAGAGATGTTCGGGAGGAAGCCCAGAACTAAAAATCCCGAAAATTTTATAAAAGAATTGGAAGCTATTTACCGTACAGGATTTGACGGTTCTGTTTTTATTGTTGATGATAACTTTATAGGAAATAAGAGCAGAGTAAAGGAGCTCCTCGTAAGAATAATTGAATGGCAGAAAAAGAATAGTTTCCCTTACACATTTTTCACGGAAGCAAGCATTGATCTTGCTGCTGATGAGGAGCTGCTTGATCTAATGTCCCAAGCGGGGTTCGATATGGTATTCATCGGTATTGAAACTCCCGATGAAAATTCGCTGCATCATGCAAACAAGAATCAGAACCTTAAATTGAACATGGTCGAGGCTGTTCATAGAATTCAGAAAAGAGGCATAGAAGTTGCCGGGGGATTCATTGTCGGATTTGATACTGATAAGGAAGACATCTTTGACAGGCAGATTGACTTTATAAGCCGGGCCTCAATACCCATGGCAATGGTGGGGCTTCTCGATGTGCTTCCGGGGACGCAACTGTACAGAAGGCTAAAAAAGGAAAACCGTTTACTCGCCGATTCTTCCGGGAATAATACCCATGACCTGAGACTTAATTTTATTACAGAGATGCCCGGAGAAAAATTAGTAGAGGGTTATAAAAAAATTATCTCCACAATCTATCATCCGAAAAATTACTTTCAAAGGTGTTACAGCCTTTTGAAAAGAATCCCTTCAAACAGTTTGGATTTGGAATTTAAACCCGTATATATTAAAGCATTCCTCATGTCATTGATCAAACAATCCTTTTCATCGTATGGATTTTACTATCTGAAGTTTATTACAAAGGTACTATTCACTAACATAAAACATTTTTCTGCTGCAATAAGTTTTGCGGTTAAGGGGTATCATTTTTTCAGGATAACAGACGATATAATAGATGCCGACGAATTCTCTGTTAAATTGCGAAGATCAATTAATTCCATTGAGGCAAGTATTAATGAGATACTGAGAAAAGGAAAGCCTGACGAGATACATCTTATATATTTGAAAGTACAGAATGTTTATACCTATTTACAAAAAAAATATAGTAAACTGAGCAGGGATATGCAGGAATATCAGAGGGATCCCTTCGGCAATTTTAAAAATTACTATGAAATGATCATGCTGAGGCTGAAAAATAGTTTTAATAATAAGAATAATATTTTACAAAAGAGAACCGGTTGATATAATTAAATTGAATAATATTTTAAAATTTTGTCTCAGAGGTGAGAAATGGAAAATGTCGCGTCTGCTGCTGCTCAGGTAATTGTTACCGTTATACCCATTGTGGGTATAGTTATGGGCTCCCTTGTTATATTTTTTTATCTTTTCTGGAACCACAAACAGAAGGTTCTTATGATTGAGAAAAATCTGCTTAAGAAAAGCGATTTTGACATAGATTCCTTCAGTCTGTTCTCAGGGCTTATTTTAGTCAGTATTGGTATAAGCCTGGTGATATTTTTTATCATTAAAGAAGGATTTTCATACGGGGTATTAAGCGGGCTTATTCCTCTCGCCATAGGGGCAAGTTTAATTGTTTTTTTTGTCATTCGGATTAAATTGATAAAAAATGTCAGAAATAAATGAATACTCTACTGATGAACAAATTGTTAAAAAGGTCATTAAGGGTGAAGTCCGGCTTTTTAAACATATTGTTGATCGGTATGAAAATAAAATATTCAGTATCGGAATGAGATTATTTAAAAATTATGACGATTCTTATGATTTTACTCAGGAAGTTTTTCTTAAAACTTTTGAAAAGATAGATATGTACAGGAATAAAGGGCAGTTCCGTTTCTGGCTCACAAAACTGGCATATAATCACGGTATAAATAAATTAGGATCGATTAAAAAGGATGTTTCTCTTAATAATGAGATCCTGGATGAAAAGAGTATTACGCCTGACAAGCTGCATCTTAAAAATGAAATAAAGGATATACTGGCTGCGGAGATCAACAGGCTTCCGGAGAAGTACAGAATTTGCCTTGACTTCTACTTTTTTATGGGGTTGTCTTACAGAGAGATCAATGAGATCACGCATATTCCTGTTAATACGATAAAATCGAATGTCTTTAGAGCCAAAGATGTTTTGTTGAAAAGATTAAAAGGGACAATAGCAGAGGATTATAATGAAATGTAATGAAGCTATAGAACACTTTCTTAAACTTGACAGATATGAAAAACCCGCGGTAAAAGTAAGAATTCATATCTTTTTATGTAAGGATTGCCGCAGAGAAACAAGGCTCGTTGCTGAAAGTTTAATTGCTCTGCAAACCGGTTCTTCCTTTAAATTGGAATCCGGTATAAGCAATAATATCATGGAGGCAATAGGGGCCGAGCAATGCCCGCAGAGACGTGACGTTTCATCGTTTAAATGGTTATTTGTCTGGGTACTTATTCTTGCAAGCATTATTGCTGTTCCTTATAACAAACAGTTAGGCTTCTTAAGAATGCATTTCGGAGTGAATTTTGAACTTCCCTTTGTTATTGTAATGGGGCTGGCCATTACTCTGTATTCCGTAATATATATTGCGACTCACGTTGAAGAGATAAAAAATTCCGTCTCTTTTTATGATAAAAAATGATTGGATTTTTTATATTAATTTTCTTAAATTAATATTCTTTGTTTATATATTTTTATTTCACTATTTGTATTATCCTTAAAACAAATCATACGATCAGATAATTAAATTTTTATCAATTGCGACATAATACGGATAAATCACTTATTTTTATCAAATTTTGTTTCATTAATCTAAAAAGTGCTTGTCATTATAATATTCCTTTGTTATTTCTTCAATTCACATCATAATATACGTTTTTCTGATTGGAGAGATAAAAAATTTAATGGCAAAAATAGAGAGAGCACTGATCAGTGTGTCTGATAAAACAGGTATAGCTGAATTTGCAAAAGAACTTTCTAATTATAGTGTTGAGTTTTTGTCAACGGGTGGGACGGCAAATATTATTAGAGAATCCGGTTTGAACGTTATAGAGGTGTCGGATTACACAGGCTTCCCGGAAATGCTGGACGGAAGAGTGAAAACACTCCACCCAAAGATACACGGCGGACTTCTCGGCCTCAGAGCAAACAATACGCATGTAAAAGTTATGGCAGAACATGGGATCAAAAAAATAGATATGGTAGTTGTTAATCTCTACCCTTTTTCCGGAACCATATCGGATCCTGATGCAACTTTTGAAGATGCAATTGAAAATATAGATATAGGCGGGCCAGCCATGCTCAGGTCTGCTGCAAAAAATTTTAAAAGCGTAACAGTAATTACCGATCCTTCCGATTACGGTATTGTTTTAAATGAAATGCGCGAAAACAATGGCATTGTAACGGAGGAGACAAATTTAAAACTTGCTATTAAGGTCTTTGAAAAAACATCAGTTTATGACAATACTATTTTTAATTATTTAAAAGACAGAATAAATAATTAAAATATTCAGTACATAGATTTTATGAGGGTTCTTTGTCTTCTAAATTTATGTTCTACATAATTTAACTGGCAATTCCCCTGTAAAAAAATATTATAAAACCTAATAGGAGGTAAAAATGGGAGAAGAACTTAAGGATCTATATCCGGTCCCGGAAGAATTCAGAAAGAAGGCCTACTTTAAGAGCCGTGAGGAGTATGCAAAGCTGTACAAAGAATCTATCGAAGATAATGACGGATTCTGGTCCCGCATTGCCGAGGAGTATGTTACATGGTTCAAAAAATGGGATAAAGTACAGGACTGGAAGTATAGTAAAGATGAAGTTTATGTTAAGTGGTTTATCAACGGTAAACTAAATGTTTCTTATAACTGTCTTGACAAGCATCTGGAAAAACGAGGAGATCAGGTAGCTATAATCTGGGAAGGAAACGAACCCACTGAAGACAAAACATTCACTTATAAAGAGCTGCATGAGCTGGTATGCAAGTGCGCCAATGCGCTGAAGAACAAGGGTATAAAAAAGGGAGACAGAGTTACAATTTATCTTCCAATGATCCCGGAACTGGCGGTTGCAATGCTTGCATGCACAAGGATCGGAGCAATTCATTCGATAGTATTCGGCGGTTTTTCAGGTGAGGCTCTGAAAGACAGAATTCAGGATTGCGCAAGTAATATTTTAATTACATGCAACGGTTACTACAGAGGCAAGAAGCTGGTGAACCAGAAGGAACAGGCCGACCTTGCCATGGAACAGTGCCCCACAATTAAAAGCTGCTTTGTAGTTGACAGAGTTGGGAAAGATACGCTGAGCGTCAATATGAAAGACGGCAGAGATACATGGTTTGAAGACGAATTGAACGCTGCAAGCGCTGACTGCAAGCCCGAAGAGATGGATGCCGAAGATCCCCTTTATATACTCTACACATCCGGTTCAACAGGCAAGCCCAAGGGAGTAATGCATACAACAGGAGGTTATCTTGTATACACTTCCTTTACGCACAAAAATATTTTCGATTACCACGATGGGGATATTTACTTCTGCGCTGCCGATATCGGATGGGTCACAGGGCACAGCTATATAGTGTATGGGCCTCTCTGCAACGGGGCAACTACCGTTATGTTTGAAGGAGTGCCTAATTATCCGGATGCGGGCCGTTACTGGCATATAATTGGAAAACATAAGATCAATACGCTCTATACTGCGCCTACTGCGATCAGAGCAATTGCCAGTCAGGGCGACAGCTTTGTGACTGATAATCTGGATAAACTGGACTCCCTTACTCTGCTTGGAACAGTTGGCGAACCCATCAATCCCGAAGCATGGAAGTGGTATTACGAAGGGCCCGGAAGAAGCAAATGCCCTATAGTAGACACGTGGTGGCAGACAGAAACAGGAGGAATCCTTATTACGGGACTTCCCGGCGCGATCGACATGAAGCCCGGCAAAGCAACAACTCCGTTCTTCGGCGTTGAACCTGTCATTGTAGACCCCGAAAGCGGAAAAGAGATAACCGAGCCCGACGAAGACGGAAAGATAAGCGGAGCTCTCTGTATCAGGAGACCCTGGCCGGGACAGATGAGAGGAGTATATGGCGATCCGGACAGATTAAGGCAGACATATTTTATCCAGTATGACGGATACTATTTCACAGGTGACGGAGCAAATAAGGATAAAGACGGCGATTATCAGATTACCGGAAGAATTGACGACGTTATTAACGTTTCCGGCCACAGAATGGGTACTGCGGAAGTTGAAAGCGCGCTTGTTCTCCATTCAAAAGTAGCGGAAGCTGCTGTTGTAGGATTCCCTCATGATCTCAAGGGGCAGGGAATTTACGCTTATGTAACTCTGAATGCAGGCGTTGAGGGAACCGATGAGCTTAAAAAAGAGCTTGTTCAGCTTGTACGTAAGGAAATAGGCCCCATTGCAACACCGGATTTCATTCAGTGGGCGCCGGGACTTCCTAAAACACGCTCAGGCAAAATAATGAGAAGGATCCTCAGAAAGATAGCAGCCAATGAAGTTGATAAAGGATTTGGAGATACTTCCACTCTCCTTGATCCCGGAGTTGTGGAGATACTGGTTCAAAACAGAGAGAACAAAGACTAAAATAGATCTCAATAAAAGAAGCGGCAATTTATTGCCGCTTCTTTTATTTTACTATGCAAACTCTTCCGGCAAAATTATATCCTTTGCGGATTTGTCCCTTGCTTCAAGAAGATTATTCTTGATCATATTCATTATTTCAATAAATTCATTGGGTATATCCTCTTCATCGCCGTAGATATCCTCCATCCTTTTAATTTTTTCAAGAAATTTTGTTATTCTGATAGCGAACTGTGCATTATAATCTTCAATGGAGTATTCTCGGTTGAATATTTTCTGAAAGAGATCGCTTATGTCGCTGTAAGAGGGGATGTATCCCACAGGAGTTCTTATGGCATCATATTCCTTATGAACGCGTCCCTCCATCCATATAAGCCATATCTTTTTGTCAATTTTTTCATTTAGAAATTTTCCGTTATTATCCTTGAGAAAATAATTTGTGCTGAAAACGAGAGGTTGATTGGTAAGCCTGCTGCCGAAATCTATATGATTTCGGATATATCTTCCCAGAGGGACTACAAGAAAATCGAGATTTGCCATTGGCTGAAATTTCCTTACGCCCGTTGCTCCAAGAGTTGCAGCAGTAGATTCGGATTCCAGAGTGGCTCCGATAAAGACTCCATGATTCCAGTCAAAACTCTGAAGAACAGGAACAGAAGTATCCGAATCCCTGCCGCCGTAAATTATGCCCTGCAGAGGAACGCCGCCGGGATCATGAAGTTTTTTGTCAGCATTTTCCAGTTCACTTATTCTTATGGTGTATCTGGCGTTCTTATGGGCAGGAAGGATCTCATTTCCGTCGGCGTCCCTGCTGCCGGATTTCCATTGGCCCCAATGGTTATATCCCTCGCGAGGCAGCTCCCGACCCATGCCAAGCCAGTAGGGCTTCCCATTGTTAACCAGAACATTTGAAAAGATAAGCTCTCTCGGCGTGGTAAGAGCTTTGTAGATCACCGGATCGTCCGCAGGATTCACATCCTCAATAATTCCGAATATTCCCTGTTCAATGTTTACTGCGTAGGCATAACCGTCAGGGCCCTCTTTTAGGTAGGCGATATCGTCGCCCACAATAAGCTGTCCGGGGATCATTGCCGTTGATGTCTTTCCGCATGCGCTTGGGAATGCGCCTGAAAAGTATGTGACTCTATCCCTGTGGGGAGCTTTAGCTCCCATAATGAACATATGCTCAGTAAGCCAGTCTTCATTGTTTGCTCTGTAGATAGCCAGCCTCAGGGCAAGTTTCTTTAGGCCCAGGCTGTTGCCTGCATACTGGTTGTTTACGGTAAAGACCCTGTTCCCTTTCAGATCAATATATATTCTTCTTTTGTCAATATTTACGCTGTTCCCTCTTTCGTCAAGTTCGCCTGCGGAGTGTATAAAATAAAAAAAGTCTCCCGAGCCTTCAAGTCTTTTAAACTGTTCGTATCCGGCTCTGTACAATATATCCTCACTGTGAGCCACGTAAGCCGAGTCTGTGATCTGAAGAGCTGCAATTGAAAATTTTGAATTCAAAGGGCCCAAGCAGAAAAATCTTACAAGCGCTTCTTTTCCTTTCATGGAACCGTCTAATATCTCCAGAACTTCCTTCAGGCCTTCTTTCCTGGGAAGCGAATTAATCCTTTTACTCATTTTCATCTCAGGAGTAATAAGAATCTTTGTATTCGTCTTATCTCTTGCCTGGTCCTTATATCCGTCAAAATGAACTGTATGTCCTTCCTTTGAGAGTTTAACTTCTTCTCCCTTTTTTACGGAAAGTTCCCTGACATAATTAATATCTTCCGGACTGTCGCTGATCACGGTTAATTTTTTCGGTTTGCATAACTCTGTATATTCTTTAACGATTTTTTCAACATCAGGGTTGTTAAGTTCTTTAAGCTTCTTTAGATCATTACCGCCGATTACTTCATCGAATAGACTCATTTCCATTCACCTCCGTTTTGCCTTCACTAACAGGCAGTTCTATTAACGGTTTATATCCCGTAAAATTAAAAAAGTTTAAGTTTATGAAATATAATTAATAAACAAATTTTTGCAAGCTTTAATTTTAAAAGATGCTATTTCTCCGCCAGAGGGCTGGAGGGCTGGCGAGAACTTGATTTATAAGCTAATTTTGCCTATTTGTTTAGTACTTTTGAGTTATTTTTAGGGTAATTTTTTAGTTCCCGCCTGCCCTCTATTATTGAATTGGTGCAAAAATTCTTGACGGAAAGGTGTTTCAATTTATATTCCACTTACTTATTTAATTTTTTGTGTCATAGCTGAAATAAAATCCTTAACAAAATCTCAGAATTATTCGGGATGCGAAATGGCTTTAAAAAGAGTGAATGCTGACATTACACTTGAAGATATCCGTAAAACTCAGATAATTGATGCAGCCTTAAAGATTATCTCTGAGGTTGGCATAATAAAGGCAACTATGAATGATATAGCAAAGGCTGCCGGTCTTTCCAAAGGCGGTATTGCTCACTACTTTTCTTCAAAGGAGGAGCTTTTTATTGAAGCTTTTAAAGATTTTTTTTCCCGAATATTTGAACGCGGAAGAAGAATTATGAGCGACTATAGCGATCCCTTTGACAAAATACTTTCCTTCGAATGGCTTTTTGACTGGGACGACCCCGATCTTGAAATCGGTTATCCCCTTCTTATAGAATTTTTCACATTATCCCTTCATAAAAATGAATATACTGCCATATATAAAGAATGGGTTAACGGGTGGGTTCAGATGCACAAGTCTTCACTTATCCAGGGAATTGATAGAGGGGATTTTTGTGTTGAAGATATCGAAGGTACAGCAAGAGCAATAATGTCAATCTATCTTGGGATAGCTTTAAACTGGTATCTTGGCAAGGAAGATCACTCGTCTGAATGGGCGGTAAATTCTTTTAAAAATGCTATTACAAAACTGCTGAAAGGATGTAATGGATAGTTTTTAAGCTTTGAGTTAAAAGTTACTGTTTTGAGATTCCAACCGTTTTATAAAAAGTTTTAACTTTGTATACTGCATTTTTTTAATTTTGTAAATTAATCTTGACAATGAGTATATATATGACATAGAATAGACCAATCGGCCGAAAAATAATCCAATTGGTCGGTCAATAGGGAATGATTTAATAATTGCTTTGGACTATTATGAATTATATCAAAAAGCATTGATTTTGCCCCTAGACAAAGGGCAAAATCCTGATTAAATCATATACCGATTCATTTAATATAGAAATTTTCAATGGTGATCGGTATAAGTAAAATTTAATTTCCGATTAAATCAATTTAATTTTATAGGAGGAAAATATGGCTGTTTTTAGTGACACTGAAAAAATGTATGAAGTTCTGGGCGAGCTATTTGAATTGCTTCTAAATGACCCTGCAGCAGGAAAAAAATTCAAAGAGTCCAACCTTGTCATAAAATTCATAATTAATGATCCTGATGGAATGCTTTGGGTAGATACAAATGAAATGAAAGTAATTTGCGGTAGTGCAGAACTAAAGCCCACAATTGAAATGACCTTAAGCGGAGATTCCTGCCACCGGTTCTGGCTTCAACAGTTGAAACTGCCTGTGGCGCTTGCAAAGGGCAAAATAAAAGCAAAAGGCCCGATGCCGAAAATATTAAAGCTGCTTCCTCTTCTTAAACCGGCATATGAAGCATATCCGGGGATTGCTGAAAAACATAATATACCTGTTAATTAAACAGGGAGGTATCTTATGAGTATGGAAAGAACAAAAAAACAGTTTGAGGATGACAGGAAGGAAGCAGTAAAAATTGCTGCAAAACTTCTTCTTGCTTCAGGTACAACTTCACCGCGCGTGGGAGGTGTTGGAGAGTGTACAATTCATATTATTGATGATGAATGTGATATGGAAGACCTTTGCCAGCAGATTGAGGAGATGGCAGAAGAGAAAGAAAGCTGGAAATTTTTCAGAAGGGATGCTGCAATGCTCAGAGATGCGGATGCGATTATGATCGTGACTTCTCTTCGAAGTCTTACCGACCCATCAGACATACAGTGCAATATGTGCGGTTTCCTCACGTGCGATTATATGAAAGAGGAAAGCAAACTCAATGCAGAGAAGGGTGTTGCCTATACGGGGCCTCTATGCTCATTCAGGGCAACAAATACTGCCTATGCTGTGAGCGGGCTTGTTACACAGGCGAGAAATCTGGGCATAGACTGCGGAATTTTCTGGACTGCCGGAGCAGCAGCAATGCGGCTAAAAAAAGTCCCAAAAAATACAGGTTTTGCACTTGCAGTTGCCATTTCTATAACAGAAAAGAGCCCCTTCAGAGATATTCCTCTGAAGTATGATGAAATTAATGAGAGGTCCATGAATGACCGTATTATTCGAAGGTTATGGCCTCAGTTCAGGTCAATCTATAGTTAGGCAATCATTTTACGGAGGCAATCATGGCTAAGATAGAATTAAAAGATTTAATACAAAACGGTTTAAATAGAGCTCTTGAACTTATGGCTGTTGCAGCATATACAAGCACCAAGTTTGAAAACAGGAATACCATCAAAGTGATCTCAGTGGGAAATGAAGAGATGGAAGAGATTTCCCAGTTTTGTTTTTCACTGGGCGATATGTCGCCCCTTGGCGCAAGAGACGGGAGAGCCCTGCAGGAGATGATGAAAGAGCCCCTGGGAATGCTCCTGATCGGAGATAAAAGAAAATCGGATTTCAATTACAATTGCGGGGCATGCGGATTCAGAACATGCGCGGAATTAAATAAAGCAGAAGAAGTTGAGGCTTTAACGTCAAATGGACCCATGTGCCTTTTTAAGGCCGTCAACCTTCACATGGCAGCCAATGCAGCAGCAAGTATGGCCTGGCGGCTTGGGCTTCAGTGCAGGGTCTTCAGTACATTCGGATTTGGTGCAAAGGCAATGGAAGTAGTGGAGGATGTTGATACTGCCATAGCAGTTCCAGTAAGTGCTGCTAAGGAAGATCCCTTCTTTGACAGGCATAAGTACTGGACAAGGGAGCACTGGGATGAAATTTTTAAAAAGGAATTTCCAACATTCGGCAGGGGATTTATAGGAGCAATTGAAGATTGATCAATAAATTAGGAGGGGCAAAATGGGATCCAAAGCACATTTAAATCAGCTGATCTGTTCCCACAATGTTGAACTGAAGGCGGATTCAAAACCTGACAGGGAAATATATATATTTGAACATGATGGAGTCAATGATGAAATAATAACATATAAGGATCTCTATGAAAATTCCAATAAGATAGCAAGGCTCTTTCTTGAGAAAGGTATTGAGAAGGGAGATAAGTATATCGTTCTTATGCATAATCACCCTGAGTTTGTATATGCTCTTTTGGCAGGGCCCGTTATCGGAGCAGTTATGATCCCGGTTGACCCGCGTTCAAGAGGAGAAAAATTAAAGTATTACTTTCATAATTCAGGAGCAAAAGGAGTTATAGTATCCGATAAATGTCTGCCCCGGCTTGAAGAGATCATTGATGATCTGCCGGGTCTTGATCTAATAACCGTAGTATCCCGGCCTGAAAATAATATTCCTGCATCGGACAAATATCACTATTTAAATGAAACATTGGAGAAAGATACATGGGAGAGAGTTGACCAGAAAATATTTGATGTGAGACATCCCATGCAGATAATTTATACATCAGGTACAACAGGCGACCCAAAAGGTGTTTTGATCCGCAATAACAGGACCGGCGTTTATAATATTCTAACAAGGCTCATATGGAAATATAAGGCAGATTCCGATATTCTCTATACAGGTCTTTCATTGACGCACGGCAATGCCCAGGTTGTAACGCTTTTCCCCGGTATGTATCTCGGGGTAAAAGCTGTTTTCAGCACCCGTTTTACTAAGAGCAGGATTTGGGATATTTGCAGAAGATACGGATGTACGTCGTTTTCACTGCTGGGCGGTATGCTTGGCGGGATATACAATGAGCCGGAGCAGAATAATGACGCTGATAATCCTGTAAGGATGGTCATCAGTGCAGGCACTCCCATATCTCTCTGGGAGGCATTCGAGAAACGTTTTGATGTTAAAATACTTGAGTGGTACGGAGCCGTTGAGGGAGGATTTGCCTGTAATCCCATTGGGAAAGGGCCCGTCGGATCTTTTGGCAAACCGGTCCCGGGCGTGATGGAAATGAAGGTGGTTGATGAGAATGACAATGAAGTGCCGCCCGGTGAAAAGGGCGAACTCATATGCAGGAATATAAAGGGTGAAACAATGGTGGACTACTGGGGTATGCCGGAAGAATCAGAAGCCAAAGTGAGAGGAGGCTGGCTGAGAACCGGAGATATTGTTCATAGGGATGAAAAGGGCTGGCTTTACTTTGACCATCGAAAAGGGAATGAACTGAGAAGGGCCGGTGATTTTATACAGCCCCATTATGTTGAGAAGGTTATTGGCGAGCATCCTCAGGTAAGCGAGGTTTGTGTTTACGGGATTCCTGCAGCTTCAGGCGCTCCGGGAGAGAGCGACCTTGTTGCAGCTCTATGCCCCTTTAAAGGCAAAAAAATTGATCCCGGATCAATATTTGATAAGTGCAAAAGCGACCTGGAAGCAAATTTTATTCCATCCTACCTGCAGATAGTAGAGGAAATTCCTAAAACGATCTCTGAGAAGATACTGGACAGGAAATTGAGAGAATCATTTGAGAAGGGTGAGGGAACAATTGCTGCTTATGATCAATATAAATAAATACAGGCATTATAATACAAAAGATCTCTTAAGCAAAAACCGGAGGAAACAATGAATTATACGGAACTTAATATGGAATTAACCGATGAACAGATTGCCCTGAAGGAAAATGTTCATAAATTTGCTGTCAGGGTACTCAGGCCGGCAGCAATTGAGCTGGATAAACTTGCACCGGAAGATGTTATAAAGAAAGATTCAATTTACTGGGACGTAATGAAGAAGATATATGAAAACGGTTACCATACAATTCTTATTCCGGATGAATATGGAGGCCTTGGCCTTGATCCGTTGAGTATACATATAGTATTTGAGGAACTTTCCTACGGCAGCGTGGGATTTGCCGTATCGGCAGGTGTTGCCTGCTTTTCTGCATTTTTTGCATCAATGGTACCTGATGATGATCTTATAGAAAGGTTTATTCTTCCCTTTGTAAAATGTAATGATGCAAGCATTCTTTCATGCTGGGCAATTACAGAACCGGATCATGGATCAGATAAACTTATGCCTTCGTCTCCTTTCTTTCATGATCCGAAAATTACCCAGGGAATTAAAGCTGTTAGAAAGCGCAATGAATGGCTCATTAATGGACAGACTTCGGCTTGGGTTTCCAACGGGACTATTGCCAATGAGGCGGCCCTTTTTGTAGGAATAGACCCTTCAATGGGTATGGCAGGAGGCGGAATATGTTTAATGGATCTTGATCAGCCCGGTGTAACAAGGGGAAAACCCCTTGATAAAATGGGGCAGAGAGAGCTTCCGCAGGGTGAAATTTTCTTTGATAATGCGGTTGTTCCTGACGAGCATATGATTGTTGACCAGGAGTCTTATGAGATGATGACTGATACGACACTGGCCATAGCCAATGCATGTATGGGTTCATTTTTTACGGGTGTTGCCAGATCAGCATACGATATTGCTGTGGGATATGCGAGAGAAAGGATTCAGGGAGGTAAACGTCTCATTGATCACCCAACAGTGAAAGTAAAGCTCTTTGATATGTTTAAAAAGATTGAATTAGCACGCTCTTATTCCAGATCGGCTATTGTTTATAATATGAGCAATGTTCCGCCAAAGACAGAGTATTCAATTGCGTCTAAAATATTCTGTACTCAGACAGCTTATGAAACAGCAAGCGACGCTCTGCAAATAATGGGGGGATACGGTCTTTCAAAGGAGTATCCCATAGAAAAGATCTTTCGTGATGCACGGGCCGGTCTTATTGAAGACGGTTCTAATGATTCACTCGCACTTTCTGCGGCCTATCTTCTTTATAGTGAAAATGAATAGGAGTGAAAAATGGGAAATGTTTATATAATCGGTTCCGGGATGATCAGCTTCAATAAATATCCGGACAGAACTGTCAGAAGCATGGCCGAGGAATCAATTATGCTTGCTCTGAAAGATTCAGGTCTTGAAAAAAAGGATATTCAGGCCGGATTTTTTTCCAATACTTTTTGGGGCATGTTCAGCGGTCAGCATTCAATTAGGGGACAGGTTGTTTTCCGGGGGATGGGCATTGACAGAATACCTGTTACTAATGTTGAAAATGCCTGCGCCGGTGCTTCTACTGCACTCCACCTTGCATATACTGCTGTTCGTGCTGGAATGTATGATGCCGCAATGGTTGTTGGTTCGGAAAAGATTACAGATCCGGATAAAGGCAAATCTATTGGAGCTTATGCGTCTTGTATGGATCTTGAAAATTTACAGGAACATATAGAAATGATCACCCGGTTCGGCAAGAGTTTCAAATTGGATATGCCGGATGACCAATCCGCACCGGGACAGGGCAGGAGTATATTCATGGACGCTTATGCAATGGGAGCCAGATGGCATATGAGCAGGTTCGGATCAACGCAAAAACAACTGGCAGTAATAGCTGCAAAGAATCATTTTCATGCATCATTGAATCCTCTTGCACAGTATCAGAATAATATGACTGTAGATGAGGTTCTAACTGATAAGGCGGTTGCATATCCATTAACAAGGTCAATGTGCTCTCCTGTGGGTGACGGCGCAGCTTCGGTTATAGTCTGCTCTGAGAAGTATTTAAAAAAATTAAAAAATTCAAGGCCTGTCAAGATCCTGGCATCAGTTTTGGGACAGGGGAGTGACCGTGATATTGACGGTGAGGATATTGGCGAAAGACTGTCCAAATCTGCATATGAGATGGCCGGAGTGGGACCTGAAGACATAAGCCTTGCCGAACTCCATGATGCTACAGCATATGGCGAGCTTCACCAGAGTGAAGTTATGGGATTTTGTCCTGTTGGAGAAGGAGGCCCCTATGCAGAATCGGGCGCTACAAAGCTTGGCGGCAAACTGCCTATTAATACAAGCGGAGGCCTTGAGTGCAGGGGACATCCGATCGGTGCATCAGGACTTGCCCAGATCCATGAACTGGTTCTTCAATTAAGGGGCGATGCGGGAAATCGTCAGGTGGAAGGCGCAAGAATCGGTCTTGCTGAAAATGGCGGCGGAAATATCGGTGTTGAAGAAGCTGCAATGTGCATTCATATTCTGGAGAAGGTTTAGGTGGAGTTCCTGCTTTCCGGAGTGCGGAACAGGAGCAAAAAATACGAAACGGGCAACCGGAAATTATAAATAAAATAGAGGTTAAAACCATGAAAAAAAAGAAGTCTATCTTTATAACCGGAGCGGCATCAGGGATCGGGAGGTCAACGGCAATTCTATTTGCCGGGAAGGGATGGTTTACCGGCCTCTTTGATCTGAATACAGACGGATTGAAAGAAGTGCAGGATGAGATCGGGATTGAAAACAGCTGTATAAAAAAAATGGATGTAACAGACCCTAAAAGTGTTGTTGAAGCAGTTCATTACTTCTCAGGTTTTACAGGTGATGAAATGAATGTTCTCTTTAATTGTGCCGGAACAATTAAAATGGGGCCTCATATGAATATCCCACTGAATGAACAGAAAGTGATTGTTGATGTAAACATAAATGGAATACTGAATTGCATAGATCTGTCCTTTAATTTACTAAAGAAAACCGCAGGCGCCCGAATAATAAACATGGCATCTGCTTCATCACTAATGGGAACTCCCCATATGGCAGTATATTCCGCAACTAAAGCTGCAATAAGTTCCTTAACCGAGTCTTTAAATATTGAATTTGAAGAAAAGGACATCTTTGTCAGTGATATTCGTGTTCCCTATGTAAAAACGCCTCTTCTTGAGCAGGATGTAACGGTTCCCGGTGCAGATAAACTTGGCGTTAAGCTCACGCCTGAATATGTGGCGGGACTTGTGTGGAAAGCGGCGTTTAATAAGAAAGTTCATAATGACGGAAAGGGGATGTTTCGGTTAAAAATATTGATAAAATTTCCCCGATTTGTAAAGAAACCGCTCATAAAGCTTTTGCTTATGTCTTAGACGCAGTTATGCAGAGGTATTATCCTTCCCGGCGTTGTGGGACAATATAGTAAAAATAATGGAAAATAATCTAACTGAACTGCACGCTTTTATATGTTGCCAGTAAAAAATATCCGAAAATGAGGAAGAGTATTGTTTCGGAGATAATTCCCATGGGAAGAAATGAGATGTAAAAGATCCCCGCAGACAAAGACATTACCAGAATGGTTATGAGAAGATTCTGATTTCCTGAAACGCATAGATATGAAGTAAATGTAAAAATTAGATAACCGAGTCCTGTTAAAACACTGCTTATAAAAAGGGTAGAAAGCCCCTTCACTTTCGGTATCCCGTAAGCTATTGATATAATAATTGTTAAAGATGAAAAGATATTTAATGCTATAACCTGTAAAAATGTCGTTTTTGATAATTTCTTGTTTTTTGAATGATGCAGGTAAATTTTGTAAATATTAAAAAATATGTATGAGAAGAAAAATATTCTGAAAGAAAACCATAATAGATTATAGAAGCTGTTGATGTTATTATATGAAGGATCATTCTCGGGGAAAAAATAAAAATTCCAGAAGTTAAATATGAGCGACATAATCCCATAAACAATCGAAATGTTTCCTGAGATTTTCATGTTTTGTAAAATGCTCATACTAAACCTTATTAAAAAAGCTGCTCTGGAAAATGCAGAGCAGCTTTGGGTCGCTTTTCTTGAATTTATCAGAACCAGTAGAATGATACATAAAAAGCCCAGAAATGGCTATTATCAGGCGCTTCGTTGTCACTGTAGGATCGCGCCAACGCCGAAATTTATTGTGACTTTAGGCGAAACGGAATCTACGCCTTCGAAATAATCGTCAAGAGTA
>JAJRXZ010000050.1 GCA_024276015.1 Spirochaetota bacterium
AATATATTTGTTTCAGGCTTTACCAGCGGAAACCTGGGAGGAGTACTGAACAGCGGCAATTACGATATTTTCCTGACAAAATACAACCGGGACGGTTTGCTGCAATGGACAAAACTTATCGGCACGCCTCTTGATGACAGATCAACGGCAATTGCAATGAAAAACAGCTCCATATACCTTACAGGAGCCACCAATGGCAATCTGTCGGGCCAAGGAAATAAGGGAATATCAGATATATTTATTATAAAATACGATTCAACGGGCTCATGGTTATGGACGAAACTTCTCGGTTCTGAAAGCTTTGAATCCGGTGAGGATATTTTTTCCGATGACTCGGATAATATATATGTTACCGGTTATACAACGGGGAGCCTTGAGGAGCAACCCGTCCGGAGCAGCTGGGACATTTTCATAACAAGATACGATCCCAACGGAGAAAAAAATTAAGGCGATCATTTATTTCTTGACTTCACAGCGTACATTTTTTTCATTGTCATATCTTGTATCTCTAATTATAAAAACCAGAGGCTAACTTAAATTAAATGTTTATCAGAAAAAGTAAAATATCCGCCGTAATTAAACGGGAAAAGCTTAAAGAAAGAAATTCATGCGAGAAGCTCTATAAACAGAAACTGAAAACGCTCGAAAAAGAGCTTACTGAAAAACATCAGCGAATTCTGAACAGAACAATTCAGGAATTCAATCAGAAACTCCAAGAAAAAGATAAGGAGATCAGAAGGCTTCAGAAAGAGATTGATAAAAATCATTCCATCTATCTGAAAATACGACAGAGAGAAAAGCAGATCGACCTTCTTTCATCGGAAATTGACGATGTTGTAAACAACATGGTAATTAAAGTGCAGGAATCGATTCAGCCCTTTTACAGAACAAGGGCAAAAGTATTAAATACAAAGAAAAAATCGGACAAAAATCACAACAAAGTTGAAAGTATTTTTCGTGAAGCAAAATAGGGAGCTATACAATGGCGTCAAAGAGCAGTCCGGGCCTTGCAGTGGTCTTCCTTCTCACTACATCCCCTTTTGAATCGTACTCTTGATGAATACGGTTATAACGGCTTAATATCTTTTCTCTGTCCTCTCTAAGAGGTTTGGAATATATTGCGTTTGAATCGGTTCGCCTTACAATACCGCGTACCTTTTCTATCTTACTCTCCCCATACTGAGGCCACAAGTAGATCTTCTCATTCACAGCTTTATTATTAAGGCTGCTTTTAAGATTTATTTCTGAAATTCCGGCAGATATCCTCATGTACCAAGTATCGGCATAAATAAATTAACAATTTAGTTTTTTAATGTTTTTATTTTCATTTTTTAAAAAATACTTGAAAAGAAAAGAATAGAGCCACCGGTATATAAATATTAGAATCAATATATCGGTATTCACAGGAGTTAAAGATGGGATATTCATTAACATATAAAATATTAAAGGAACACCTTGTTGAGGGAGAGTTGCAACCCGGAAATGAAATCGGTATCAGAATAGACCAGACTCTCACTCAGGACGCCACCGGCACAATGGCCTATCTTCAGTTCGAAGCAATGAATATTCCCAGTGTAAAAACCGAACTTTCGGTATCTTATGTGGATCATAATACGCTTCAAATGGGATTTGAAAATGCCGACGACCACAAGTATCTTCAAACCATGAACTCCAATTTCGGTATTTACTATTCAGGCGCCGGTAACGGTATCTGCCATCAGGTACACCTTGAAAGATTCGGGAAGCCGGGCGCAACACTTCTCGGCTCGGACAGCCATACTCCCACAGGCGGAGGCATAGGCATGATAGCCATAGGAGCGGGCGGACTTGATGTTGCAGCTGCAATGGGGGGAGGCCCTTTTTATATAACAGCGCCCGAAGTAATTAATATTATACTCACAGGTAAACTTCGCCCCTGGGTTTCCGCAAAGGATATAATTCTTAAAGTACTCGATATTCTTACAACAAAAGGAAACGTCGGTTGTATCGTTGAATATACCGGCCCTGGAATTAAAAATCTCACCGTACCCGAAAGAGCTACAATAACCAATATGGGTGCCGAGTTGGGTGTAACAACATCAATATTCCCAAGCGACGGTGAAACAAAAAAATTTTTAGATGCGCAGAGCAGAGGCGGTTCATGGAAAGAACTATTGCCCGATGAAGATGCAATTTATGACAGAACTATAGAAATCGATCTTTCCGAGCTTGAACCTCTTGTTGCCTGTCCTCACTCTCCTGATAACATAAAAAAAATATCGGAACTGAAAGGCATGAAGATCGACCAGGTTGCAATCGGCAGCTGTACCAACTCATCTTATAAAGATCTAAAGACCGTTGCTGAAATTGTTAAAGGGAAAAAAGTTGACCCCGAGATCAGTTTTATTGTTGCTCCCGGGTCTAAACAGGTTTTTGAGATGATCGCAAGAGACGGAGCGCTGGCAGACATAATATCAAGCGGAGCACGAATTATGGAACCGGCCTGCGGTTTCTGTATAGGCGCGGGGCAGGCTCCTGTTACAGGGGGTATATCGCTTAGAACAAACAACAGAAACTTTGAAGGCAGATCCGGCACAAAATCGGGGCAGATATATCTTCTGAGCCCCGAAAGCGCGGCCCTGTCTGCCCTTCGAGGAGAACTGGTTGATCCCCTGGACTATCCTGAAAATGATTATCCGTCAATTTCAATACCTGATAAATTCATTATTGATGATTCACTGATCATACCTCCTTCGGACAAAAAAACTGAAATTGTCAGAGGGCCCAATATCGGCGACCCTCCGTATACAGAGCCTTTAAATGATTCCATTAAGGGTATTATAGGATTGAAGGTGGGCGACAAAATCACAACCGATCATATTATGCCGGCCGGGCCTCGATTAAAATACAGGTCCAATATTCCCGAATACTCCCGGTTTGTATTTGAAAATGTTGACCCCGATTTTTCAGAAAGAACTTTGAATAATAAAGAGAAAGGAATTTACACTGCAATTATAGGGGGGGTAAGCTATGGACAGGGATCAAGCAGAGAACATGCGGCAATATGCCCCATGTATCTCGGTGTAAGGCTGGTTATTGTCAAATCCTTTGAAAGAATACATTCCGGAAATCTTGTTAATTTCGGGATTGTACCCTTAACTTTTACAAACGAAGATGACTATGATAAAATTAAACCGGGCGACGCCTTTGAGATTTCCGGTTTAATTGATATGATCGGCAAATCTAATTCCATAAAGATCGATATTGCCGGCCGAGCTTATGATTTTGATCTTTTTGCAACTGACAGGCAGAGAGGGATCCTTATTGACGGCGGATTATTGAATTATACGAAAAACCTGTTGCACTCCGGAATGCGGCGGCCCCGGTAATACGGCCAAGGCTCTGAGAAATATTAACTGAACTTAAATGGGGGGTAGTTGTCTATAAGCCCTATAATAAAGGCCCCCACCTTTGCAATAGACCTATAATACATTGTAAGAAACTCAAAAAGAAAGTGAGGCCATCTCCCTGAAATCAGTATCGATATTATTCCTGCAAGATATGCAAAAGGTATAACAAGGCTTAAAAGAGCCAGCACGATAAGATGAGGTAATGTTATAATGAGAATACCGGCAACACTTAGTCTCAGCGCTGCCAATAGATTTGAATATTTTACAGGATATTTGACATTCAGCTGGAGAGAATAATCGATGTCATCTCTTCCTGCAAAATTCGGCATTTCTTCAACAATACCAAGCAGTGATGCGCTGATTGACAGAAAATACCTTAATGTATTTTCCTGTATAGTATGAAAATCCTCAACCGGATTGCCTGCTGCCATAATAACAATATGGTTCAATAAACCGAGAATCAATGACAAAACCGAATAAACAAGAAAAACAATAAAATGAGGAATTAACGCAATAAAGAATAGGCATATCAGCCTTAAAAAGGCTCCAAGCCTCGAATATGCAAGTGAGTAGTCTATAGAAAAATTAACAGACCCCTTGCTTACAGGTAAAAATTCATAATCCGATACTTCTTCCTCGGAATATCCGCCGTCATCTTCAATACGGATCATATCATCAACTGCTTTGGCCATTCCAGCCGCAGCGCTTTCGGTACCGGTTAAATCATCATCTCTTTCTATTGTATCAATATCTTCATCAAATTCGGATAAGTCAAATTCAGGCAGGTCATCGTCAATTAAATCTTTTTCCATATCGTCAAGTTCATCTTCACTGTCAAGAGCTATTTCCGATAATTTCAATTCATCCTCGTCAAGATCAAACTCAGAGATCTCCTCATCCTTCACGTCCGCATCCAGCTTAATATCCTCAAGCTCCTTTTCAATTGCCGAATCAAGATCTTCATCTATATCTACCGGCATAAGATCTTCAGCCGGGGCCTCACCGGACAAAGTCTCCTCGGGCTCTTCAAGGCCTTTCCCCAAATTGTCTATATCAAGACTGGGATCAATTTCATCAATGGTTATTCTTATATCATCCTCTTCGTCGTCCGTATCGCCGCCGTCATAAATTACAGAAGCGGCCTCCTCAGAGGTTAATTCGTCAAAAGTTAAGCCGGCATCCTCAAGCGTAAGTTTTTCATCTTCATCGAGAACTTCGCCTTCTTTAATCTCTTCTGTTTCTTCAAGTTCAATATCCAGCGATTCAAGATCGAGAGTTATATCCTCTTCAGCCTGTTCTTCTGATCCTGCAGAAATTCCTGCCGTTACTTCAAATCCCTCGGCAGCCATCTCATCCGGAGTTTCGCCTGTTTTGATTGCATGGTCCTCTTCAAGATCTATGTCAAGAGAATCGATGTCCAGAGTTATGTCCTCTTCGCCGGCTGGGGCTTCTTCTGCAGACCGGACAGCATGTCCGTCCGATTCTAACTGCATATCAATATCATCAGGCAATTGATCGGGAATTTCACCCTTATTAACAGTATCGTCTTCAACCAAGTCAAGATCCAGAGAATCAAGATCCAGCGTAATGCTCTCGTCCTCGTCGAGGTCATCTTCGGGAAGTGAAAGATCTTTCAGTTCCGAATCGATATGGGATATCTCTTCTATTTCCATATCTTCATGAGATCCATCTTCCTTTTTTTCACCGGCAGTAGTTTCCTGCTCTTCAGCAAGTTCGATATCAAGAGAATCCATATCCAGCGTAATACCATCATCGTCATCTTTAGCGGCTGTTCCGATTTTACCATGGATCCCTTCAACCCCCTCTTCAGCGGCATCCTTATCTTCCAAAACAGTTGCTCTTTCTTCTTCTGTTAAATCCGCATCAAGAGCGTCAATATCCGGAAGATCGTCAGATTCAGGTTCTCTGTCGGCAAGTGTCTCTGCCTCTTCCGATGGGGTTTCGCTCAAATCGGAAATATCCTCGCCCAAAGCCTCGTCGTCTTCGCCCTCTTCAAGTTCAATATCCAGGGACTCAAGATCAATTGTTATTCTTTCATCTTCTTCATCTTCATCAGTTAGACTCTCTTTCAGAGATACTTCTTCCTTTTCTTTTCCGGTTTCTGCCGATTCTTCATTAATTCCGGCTGTTAAAGAAGTATCCTCTTCAATGACTTCAAATCCTGATGGATCCGTTTCTTCCGGTTCAGCATCATCAACGATCAGGGTCTCACCCGAAGGAGCTTCATCCTCAACAGTTTCAGTATCTTCCGAGAGAGCAATATTAAAATCAGTATCATCCATTTCGGAATAATGTTCCGATTCGCTTTCAGCGATCCCAATTGCAGCCGAATGGTCTCTCCGGATCTGATCGTGTGCAGTATCAACAGATGAGGATTCACTTAATCCCATTTCAGCTGTAGTTCCGCCTGTTTCTCCTCTTCTATGGGCATCATCGGCAGAAGGGGACGGAGACATATTATCTATGATATTTTCAGTAGAGCATTTTGGGCATTTAAATGCAAACTTCTTATTCTCAACTTTCGCATCGTCAACAGCAAATGCAGAATTACAGCTTGTACATCTGACAATCATTTCAATCTCCTGATACTAAATCAGCCTGAATAATATTTTTCATTTATATTATGCTGAATAATAATTGGGGATATAGGCAAAAACAGCACAATAAACCACTTGATATCTCTGCCGTTCATAATTTCCGATTTTTGCAAATATTTTAAGTTTATGTATAGGGCCCAAATCCCTACTGTAAAAACCGTCAAAAGTATATTTATTACAGGGTCATCCCCGAAAACTTTGCTGATCCTTGCAAGCCACCAGAAATAATAGAGACCGGAAGTCAATATTATTAACAATAAAAGAACAACCAAATTATTTTCCGGTATGTACTCCTCCATTGCTTCACCCCATATAAATGTATAATTCCAAATAAATTAAGATTATATAGTATATTAACGGAAAATTTTTACTATTTTCTTACAATTTTTTCGTTCTTTATCCTATAATTTCGCCATACTGCTTTTGCCTTATTAATAATAGGCTTTGATTAATTATAATAAAATATTATGAAAAACTCAACATATATTAGATTTTTTACAAATTTTATTTATATTAAAGAGGCATTAGTATGAGTTCATTTATTATATAACTTTTTTTGCTATTTACCGATAAATACTAAGTTATGATCTATAAATACTTAACAGAAAACCCTCTTGCCTGGCTCCTTGAAGAGAACAACCGATCTGTAAGATATTTAACGCTGAGAGACATCCTGAATAAAAACAACATCGATGATGAATATGAAAAATTGCTGCAGTCGAGTGAAATTCTTCAAATCCGCAGAAATCTGGCAGACATATCATCGAGAAAAAATTACGACATATTTTACAAAGGAATAATGTGGTACTTTGCAGAACTAGTAGCACGAGGAATTGACAGCAGATCCGATTTCCTGAGACAGACGGCAGATAGCATTGCTCAGCTTTCTCAAATGCCTTCAGGGGGATTTTCCATTAACTGGAATCCCGAAAGGGAACTCTCGTGTCGAACCGGCGATATGATAAGATATTTTCTTAAAGCCGGAATTAAAGACCACAGAGTAAAAAAGGGCATCAAATGGATAGTTAAGAACCAGCGCCGCGACGGAGGCTGGCTGCACTGCCCCATTGCAGGGATGCCCGATATTTTAAAACTGATATTCTTAAAAAAATCGGGAAAAGGACTTTTACGCGAAGAAAAAAGAGATGTTAAAAGCTGTTTTTACGCTTCAATAGCATGTTTAAATGCTCTGATTGAATACAACGCCATAGAAAATAAATACGGAGAAAATATAAAGAGAGGCGCAGAATTTTTTCTTAAACATCGGATGTTTCTAAACAGCAAAAACCGAAAAATAAAATCAAAAAAATTCTGGAATAAAGATTTCACGCTTTTAAGCTATCCCGTTTTATCTCAGTATGACATTCTTTACGGATTGATCACAATTGCAAAAGCAGGTTATATCAATGACAGAAGAACAGGAACCGCCTTCAATTTAGTTATATCCAAGCAGAACATTGACGGTACCTGGAATCTCGAAAATGCCCAGACAGGAATGTTATTTAATGAAAGGAATAAATCGCTTAGGGGTAAAAAAAATAAATGGGTGACATTAAATATTTTAAGGTTATTAAAGCTTTACGAAAGAGATGAAACTCAATTAAAAAAAGCATATCCGGCAGAAAATATAAAACTGTAATTGTTTATGTTAGAGCTTGAACCTGTGTAAGGGATCTTAATGTCTGTATTGGAACTGTCTCTTTCCAGATTAAATTCAGTGTCAAATTTCAATTTATTCACAGTCCAGTCAAAACCTATTGTTATATATAAACCGCCGCTGAAATAGGCAGTAAAATTTAATTCGGCTCCGTATGTAATATTATTAACGGACCTCTTTGTACTTCCGCTGTAATTCTGCAAAAAGTTTGTGTTCTCATGAGGGATTTGTACCGCAACCGGTGTGGCTTCAAATATACCGTAATAATATCCGAGAACAGGCGTAAGCGTTATGTCCCATTGCTTTCTTGTTGTTAAATGAAAGGAGGGCCCGAGATTTAACGAAAGATCTTTATAGAGATATCCGTTCCAGTTTTTGTACTGCGTACCGAAAATTGTTCTCTGTATGATATAGGACCTGCGTAATTTGGTTTTTACGCCGACATAATTAATGGGCATGTACTCAAAAGAGAGGCCCGCTGCAAAGCTCAGATGTTTCACCATTAATTTCTTGCGTGTTTCGCTGTCAGTAAAAGTATAAGTTGTGCCTTCCAGGAATTTATCCTCTGCATCAATTAAATCCCCGCCCGGCATCCCCATGGATGCAAATCCTCCGAGAAATATCTGGCCCCTGTACGCTCCTTCGGGAGGTTTAATAAGTTCATCAAATTCAGTTGAATAAGATCCAACCTGAAAACAGAGCAGTATTATGATCAGATAATATATTTTCATCTCTTTTCTCCGACATTCATAAATCAACAGACTCTAAAAATTACAACCACTCTGTTCATTTCGCAGCAGCCGCCATGTAATTGACAATTGTTCCAAGAAGCTGACAACAATCATTTTATAGTTTTTACCCGCATCTTTAATGTAAAATATATTGCCCTTAATGTCAATACAAAATGGCAACCCTCGAGGGCTGGCGGGAACTAAAAAATAAAATAATTCATATTTATCAGAGGAGAAAATTTGCCTCCAAAGATAGGATTTATCCCGATTTCCTCTGCAAAAAAGCTCAAAAGCCTGCGGAACTCGCCCTTCATTTCATTTCAGGCTCAAACAGTCTTACCGGCAGGATGCCGGTAATGCCGATTTTGACATGGATGTTAAAAAATCGGCCTCGGCTTTTCGCTTCTTTTTGCAGAGGATTTACTGTCTGGAAAGAGAAAGGAGGTTCCCGCCAGCCCTCCCTCCTTGAGTCTGTAGATATTTATATTGACAAAGTTATGATTTCTTATTCTTCTGACGTTAACTAATATACTATTAAATATTTCCCCGGAGGTTTGGATGGGCAAAAAACTGGCTCCAAGAATAAAAAGAAAAAGAGCAAAAAAAAGACTTAAAAGAAAGAAAAGAGAACAGAAAGAAAAAATGGAAAAGAATTATAACAAATAGATCCTTTAAAGCTTGATCACTCAAATTTTTTATTGAGATCCCGGTAAAACAAACCCTGCTGACAACCGGTCAACGGCAGGCAGTTTCTTAACTATAGATCATCAATAGAAACATCTCCCGACCTGAACATTTTGATACATGTATCGGCAACATCCTTATCATATAGAATTCCCTTATTCTTTTCAATTTCATTTAAAGCAAAGTCAACTCCAAGCGAAGGCCTGTAGGGCCTGTGCGATGCCATAGCTTCCATTACATCGGCAACTGAAATAATTTTTGCTTCAATAATGATCTCATCGCCTGTAATACCGCCGGGATAGCCTGACCCGTCAATTCGTTCATGGTGCTGATAAACTATATCGGCAATGGGCCATGGGAAATCTATTGATTTTAATATATCATATCCGGCCTGACAGTGATTTTTAATTAAATTAAATTCAACTTCGGTGATCTTTCCCGGTTTACTGAGTATTTCAGCAGGTATGGATATTTTACCAAGGTCGTGAATAACTCCCGCCATCCTTATGCCCTCAATCTTGTCCGACGGAAGACTCATCCTCTCTGCAATATACCTTGCAATATTGGCAACCCTTCGCTGATGCCCGGCAGTATAGGGGTCCCTTGTTTCAACAGTCTGCGCCATTGCATGAATAACACCGCCCATTGCTTTTCTAAGGACTCTGAAACTCTCATGGATCCTGTCTTCATATCTAATTCGCTCGCTAATATCCCGAACAACCATTACAGTGCCTACATAATTATTCTTATTATCTATAAGAGGCGTAATTCTATAATCAACCGGGATCTTTTTATTGTTCATTGAAACAATATAGTATCTGCTCTTTTCTTTATCACATTCGTTCTTATAATTCTTAACAAAGGAGATTTTCTCATCTTCAATATGAATTACTCTTTCCAATGGTTTTCCCATAACACTTTCCCGTTTATAACCTGTCATGATCTCAGCTACAGGATTAAAAAATGTTATGTCACCTTTGGAGTTTGTCACTATTACGGCATCGCCTATACTCTTCAGAATTGCCGAATACTTTTCTTCATTCTCTATGAGCATATTCTCCATTTCATGCCTGAGAAGAGCCATTTCAATAGAAGCTTTTAATTCTTTTAAATCAATAGGTTTAATTATGAAGCCGAAGGGATTGGCTATTTTTGCGCGGGACATAGTAAAATCATCTGAAGATGTTGTTATGTAAATGATCGGGATTTTAAAATTTTCATTTATGCGCTGCGCAGATTCGATTCCGTCCATTTTGCCCTCAAGAGTGATGTCCATAAGAATAATATCCGGTTTTAAACTTTCCGCTTTCTCAACCGCTTCCTCGCCGGTAGATACCGCTCCGCATACATGATAACCCAGGTCCGTAATATATTTTTGAAGCATCTTAGACGTTATTCTGTCATCTTCAACAATTAGTATACTATTGTCTTTGTTCATATATTTTACTTCTTTAATCAAAAGTATGTGCTATGTTATGAAAGAAAATCAGATTTTCTTAAAAATCGATTGCTAATAAAATAAGGTTCCCCTTAAATAAAATACAGAATATAAAACAAAAAGTCAAAAAGAAACAAATTATGTACTATCTGTTACTTTTTACATTATCATTGCTATGGCCGCTATTTTACAGACCTTCATTAAAATATAATTATTTTCCCTTTGTATTACAACAATTGTTTATTTTTTTCTTTCTATATGCAATTAATTTTTATCGGCCCAACCGCTGCATAACATTGACCCTATCTTCGTTATTATTTGTTTATACGGCTTTAATACTGTTAGAAGCTCTGATCATGAATTTCACTTCAATGGGAATTCTAAAAACCTATAAAACACTTTCGCTGGGAGGAGATACGTTAACCTCTCTGGAAGAAGCCGGATTTTCAAAATATTTAGTTATTGTTATTCCCGGATTGATCGTTCCGGTCTGTTATGCCGGCATAAAGCTGTATCAATTATTAAATAATTACAGGTTAAGCATAAGTCATAACGCTGTTACATATGCTGCTATTTTGCTCTTTATGATTTATGTTCTGGAACATCTGCTCTGCAGGAACAGCACAGGTTATTTTAGAAGAATGAACTCTCCCTTATACATTGCTTTTTTCAAATCGAATAAACATTCATTAAAATTTACCTTCAAAACCGAGGATCCCGATCCGGATGACAAAAAAGTCACGGAGTTTTGTCATATTAACAAATCAGGCAAATATCCGAATATAGTCTTTATCCTTCTTGAAAGCTTCAGGCAGGACGTAATTAGTGAAAAACTCACGCCAAATATGGAACATCTGAAGCGAAACGCTTTATGGTTTTCCAATGCTATTTCATCTTCTATATATACAAGCCTTTCCTGGAATACAATTTTAATGGGGCGGCCCGCATATACGCTTGAATCCGATATAAAAAGTTTTACCGGATCAACTGCAGGTTCTTTGCCTCTGAGAATATTAAAATATTCAGGGTATGAAATATTATTTTCAGTATCGGGGAATTTCCAATGGAAAAACTTCTTAAATAGAATAAACGGCAATGCAAAAGTCGTAGACCGATATTTTACTTCTTTTTCAAAGAAAAATATCCATAAAAGAAATCTCTTTGATAACAGATCCGCGGAGCAGGCTCTTCAATGGATCAAAAACAGGGAACAGGATAATCCTTTTTTTCTTCTGCTGCAGTTGGACAGCACACACTGGACATATTACTTTGACAGTGACGCAAAAATTTTTGATCAAATACCGCGCCGCGATATAAATTTTTTCAAGTTAAACAACTGCGATTATATTCAACTTATTTTTAACAGGTACAGGAATGGGGTTCGGCATATAGATAACAAAATCGGCATAATTTTAAATTCGCTGAGAGAAACAGGTCAATATGAAAATACAATAATAGTAATTGTTTCGGACCATGGAGAAGGGTTCAGCCCGGGATTGATCGGGCACAGCACTCTCCATAAGGATATAAAAAAAATCCCCATAATAATAAAGCTGCCCGGAATTCAGAGCAGATCAATAGATACATATACAAGTCACAGCAACATTTTTCCGACAATTTTCGATCACCTTGGCATTGAAAAAAAGATCATCAGCCTTTTACAGGGAAGGTCAATTCTGAGACAGAACGATTTTTGTCCCATTCTTACATTTCATGGGAGCTGTATGGAAGCGGATCTGCAGATGGAAGAATATATTGTTGCACTTAAGGTAAATTTAAAGAAAAATTCTATTGAATTTACGCCTCTTTTTTTCAAAGATAACTCCGAGCATATCATTGAATATAAATGCAATGATACTGCCTGGGAAAAAGCGCTTCAAAAAATAATTGATGCCTGAGTATGCAGTAATTACGGAACTATTTATTGGAATGTCCGGAAAGATACCTGGCATAGAGGTAATTGTCTTCAGTGGTGATCTTGATATTATGCGGACTCCCTTCAACCGTTTTCACCTTGTATCCTGACGCAATAACAAGTGATACGTCGTCCGCGGCATTATCAATTCCCATGGAAAGAGCGCGCTTATGGGCATCCAAAATAATTTTATATAAAAAAGCCTGCGGCGTTTGCGTATAAAAAAGCTTTTCTCTGGGTGGGATAGATCTAACAAAACCGGATTCAATTTCGGATATGGTATCAATTGCCGGTATATAAGTGCCTGCAGCTCCGGATTCCCGAACAGCTTCAATTACTTTTATTATGATGTGCGTATCCACAAATGGACGCGCAGCATCATGAAAAATGAGGATATCCTTATCGTTAAAATTGTGAGAGGTAACGGCGTTATAGACCGACCCCTGCCGTGTTTTTCCGCCTTTGACAACTTTAAATACTTTATCCATAGAACTATTTACAATTTCTGAATTAAATTTCTTAATATACTCCTCAGGCAGAACAACAATAATATTATCAATCATGTCAATTAAATGAAACTTCTCTATTGACCTGATAAGAACAGACCTGCCGTTAAGGGGCAGAAACTGTTTCGGGATATCTTTCCCCATTCTGGTTCCTTTTCCTCCGGCAAGGATTATTGCGTATATTTTTGACATTAGGCTCTGGTCCCTATAATTATCTCTTTTACAATTCGAATATCATTGCTTCTTATTAAAAATGCAATTATTAAAATAAACTAATTTATATTACCGGTTATAAAAAAACATTGCGGTAAAATATACAACAATTATTCGCAGATTATATTAATTGACAACATAATCGATTTTTTTAATTGATTTTTAATTGATGGAAATAATTTATAATATAATTGAGCCGGGAGTGAAATAGATAGATCCATATACAAGTAATTTTTGCCGGTTGAAATGTTAAATAATTGCATTGATTTCGCAGAAGGTTCTGTTTAAATGAAAAACAAGATTATGCTGATTTTTGTACCGGAATTATATAAATGAAAGAGTGCACAATAATATCCTACCCGTCCTCTAAAGGGAGTTCCCTCCTTTCTCTTACTGATACGAGATCTTTGTATATGGTGCCTTTTGGCGGAAAGTTCAGAATTGTTGATTTTACTTTAAGAAATACTCTGCTTTCCGGAGCAAAGAAGACTATTATTTATAATAAAAACGATGACGGGCTTGAAGAATATGTGAACAGGTACGGGCCCTTTAGCGAGGAGGCTCCTCCTGTGAAGGTTGTTTCAAATGAATTTTCCGACCTTGAATTTTGCCGCAATTTGATCAAAGAATCCAATAGCAGGTATTACATTATATATAACGGCGATAATCCTTCTATTATTGAATTTTCTGACATTATGAAGAAGTATAAGAAAAGACGAAACGAGTCGCTGCTCTTTAAGATAATTATTAATGGCAAACCTTCAATGGCATATAAACTTCTTGTAACCTCAAGAAGAAGTATTCTCAAGGTAATTGACAAAGCAATCAAGGAAAAAAGATCGTCGCCAAATATCTTTGAGATGATAATAAATGTTATGGTGAACAGGGGAATAAAAAAGAGTTCCTTTAATGCTCATTATTGGCCCATAAATAATATTCCGGATTATTATTTTCTCAGCAGAAGTATTATAGAGGATCCCGGTTTATTTAAAATTGTATTTGACGGCAGCAGAATTGAGAGCAGGATCAATGCCGAGGGATATGCCGTTATCGGCGAATATGGCAAAGTAATAAGATCTTTCTTATCCGATTATTGTCACATCAATGGGATTGTAGAAAATTCCATAATATATCCGGGTGTTGAAATAGGAAAAGACAGCTATATTAAGGATTCAATTGTTCTGCCCTTTGTAAAGATCGGGAACGGCTCTAAAGTGACAAGGTGCATAATTGACGAGTCTACCGAAATTGAGCCTGAAACGGAATATATTAATATAGGCAATATGTGCAGGATAGGAAGCGACGAGGAGAATATAAAGAATTCCGATTTTCCCGATGCTCTTTTCTCAAGTATTACATTAATTGGAAAAAATGCAAAGATCTCCGATCATGCAAAAATCGGAGGCGCATGCTTTGTTGCATCGGGATCGGGTGAAAAATACTTTTCTGAGAAAAAATTTCTCTATGACGGATCATCGATCATAAATGACCCTGCTCCAAGAATGTATAAGGGAAAAGGAATAAATTAATTGACAGAAAGTTTCCTCACCTGAATAAGTCATTTAAATTTTTGCTTGTAAATTATAAAGACACTGATGACACCCGGTATTTTAGGCAGATATGGGAATAATCGTTAAAGGATAGAAAAAATGTCAAAAGCACTTGTACTTATTTCCGGAGGGTTGGACAGCACGCTTGCGCTTCGCTTAATGCAGCGGTTGGGAGTAGATGTCCAGCCTGTCAATTTTACTTCGCCTTTCTGCAGGTGCAGCGGAAAGACCGGCTGCGGCAGCAAGGCGCTGGCTATTTCACGGGAATTCGGATTGCAGCTTAAAAGTTATGCAATGGGCGAAGACTATTTGAAGATCGTTGAAAAACCGCGTTTCGGGCGGGGTAAAAACCTTAATCCCTGTATCGACTGCCGGATTTTGATGTTTAAAAAAACCAGGGAGCTATTTCCTCAATTGGGAGCCGATTTTATTGTTACCGGAGAAGTGCTTGGACAGCGGCCCATGAGCCAGCACCGCAGAGCAATGACTTTGATTGAAAAGGAGGCCGGGCTTGAGGGGCTTGTTTTACGTCCCTTATCTGCTCATCTTCTGGAGCCTACACTGCCGGAAAAGCAGGGAGTCGTCAATCGGGAAGAGCTTCTTGCCATTCAGGGACGCAGCAGAAAAGAGCAGATGGATCTGGCCGCAGAATGGCAGATCGAAAATATCGGCTGTCCCGCCGGGGGATGCCTCCTTACGGACCCGGCCTACAGCAGGCGGCTGAAGGATCTCATAGAAAGCGGTATGCTGAGTATGCCTAATTGCCGGTGGATACAGCATGGGCGCTACTTTCGCTTGAGCGAAAAGTGTAAGCTTATGGTTGCCCGAAACGAAGCCGAATGCAATGTTTTGCGCAGTATGTTAAAAGAGGGCGATATTTTATTGGAAACGGAAGAAGATGTTGCCGGGCCCACCGCATTGATGCGGGGAAAAGATCCGGAACAGGTTCTTGACCGCGCGGTTTCAATTACAGCCTATTATACCCGTCAGAAACAGTCTCTGAGAATATTGAAAAAGACCGTTAACAGCGATGAGTGCGAGCCGCTTGTTCCCGGTCTGATCTCAAAAGAAGAGATACAGGAATATATTGTTTGTTAATTGGAACCGGTATTTTGCCGAAGCTCCCTGTAAATCCATATATGCTTATAAAGTGATCCCTGCCCGGGAAGCCGTTTTTGATACCATGCTGCGCACTTCGAAATGGTTGCTCATATTTGCGAACGCGAGAATATTTTTGTCTTCGATTTGTGCCAGTTCGAGGTACTCTTCTTTCCCTAAATTGAGATCGTATAACTTTTCCGCTGCATAAGCCAGTATATTTTTGAATTTTTCTTTCAGATCATTATCATGGCTTTTTTTGAGAACATCAGCACAGCATGCAATAACTCTTACTATGATTTTCGGATTCAAAAGATCCACATTGATCTTTTTCAGATTTTCCAGCGAAGTTACCTTGAGAATGTCGGTCAATCTCTCATAGCTGAATTTATACTTTTCAATAAAATCGTTTAATTGTTTAACTTTTTCGTCCTGACCGGATTCCAGAATATGCGATATTTCCGATACTCTGTTGTCGGGAAGGAGTATTTTTGCCTGTATATTAAAGTTATTGCTGACGCTTGCTACGTATTCATATATTTTTTTATCGTCAATCTCTGCCAATTCTCTGAATTCATCTGTTCCGAAGTTGATTTTGTAGAGATTATCATACGCTATCTCCAGTATACGCCGGCATTTATATATTAATTTTTTATCGTCTGTTTTTTTAATGATCAACAGACACCCGGCAATGACCCTGACTACAATTTTAGGGTTTAATACTTCAATATTTATATTTAACAGTTTATCAATGGGAGTAAGTTTAAGGATCTCTTCGATCGTCTCGGGCCTGAATTTATACTGTTCGATCAATTTATTTATCTCTTTTATTTTCTCAATACTGCCGGATTCAATAAGTTCTATTACATAAGATACTTTGCTTTCGGGAAGCAGCGGTTTTTCATTTTTTGTTTTAATGTCCGGTTTTGTATTAGTCATGTATCCTCCTATAAAAACTGATGCAAAATCCAATTATTTTTTTTCTGTTTTTTTCTGTGTCAAATTACACACCTCCTGAAATTTGTCAAGAAAAGTACACTTATGTATAATTACTGTTGTTCATTACATTGTATGTAGCGTTCATTACATTGATATTGACTTTGAGGGGGCAATACTATAATTTGTATATTGTTTTATCAAATCTCATTAATAAGGAAGAGATTTATGGATAGGCAGGAAATTGAAGGCAAAAAAGTACTTTTTATTTATCCGCATATAATTACCGAAAAAAAGATATTAAGAGATATTGTAAAAAATGAGTATGAGGCCTACAAAATTAATTGCCATTTGACTGCTATGGAAATTGTAAAGCACTATAAAAATCCTATCCTTTTTTTAAATGTTGATCACGGGTTGACTGTTCTGGAATGGGAAGAGTATGCAAAATCTATAATAAACAGTCTTGAAACCGGAGACGTAAAGATAAAAGCTATTGTTGATGAAGGATCCCGACAAAAGGAACTTCTTTCCGGATGCCATTATTTGAATCAGTATATAAATCTTGGACAGGATGTTTCAAAATCCGTGACGAACATACTGGCTGTGCTCAAAAAGAACAATGCAATGGGACAGCGTAAGTATATCAGAATAAAATGCCGTAACATACATCAGGCCTCCTTCAGCGTTAAGAAAAATAAGAATATTCATCTTGGAATGGTAAATGATATCAGCTCTTTCGGCATTGCGTGCAGTTTTGAAAAACGCCCCATCCTGACCATGAATGAAAGGATAAATGATCTTCAGTTAAGACTCAACGGCGTGCCGGCAAGAGGTTCCGGTAAAGTGATAGGTATAAGAGATGACGGAAAAATATATGTTATTCAGTTTGATCGAAATAATAGTCAAAAATTTAAAGACCTTATCACCAATTTTATTTTTCAATCTTTGCAGAAAAATTTTGAACAGCTCGTCAAAAAATACAGCAGACCCCAATTCGGAGCAGGGTATAATAATAAAACTATAAGTTACGCCGCGCAATGAGGCGATACAATTTACAGGGCACCCCTTCCTCTTCCGCCTCAATTCTCCTGCAAAATCTGTAACATAGATCAAAGAACATCGATTTTGCCCCTTAACTTATTCTTGAAAGCCCCCTAATTCTGCCGCAGGCACTTTAACTCTGCTCATACAGGACATAAAGCTGTGCGTTCCTCCTCTGAAATCCCCCCAAAGGAGACTTCAACAGGAGCGCCCAAAGGGGCGGGGATTCTATGGGGGGGGAGAAACTTCCAGGTATCATTTCCCGAAAAAGCGGAAAGAGCCGAATTTTTTGTAATAATAATTATATTAATTGTTGCACAATTTAGAGCGCGATAAGTATTAATACATAATAATACGGAGTTTTACAAGAAAATTATTTTTCTTGAAGGTTAAGATGATAATTAGTATATTAAATATGTATATTTGTTACAGAATTTTGAGGAGTTTTGAGAATGAAATGTAAGAATTCAGTTATGATATTTCTTTTGCCGCTGTTCGCCATACTGATAATTACAGGCTGCAGTAAAACAAGAAAGGGAGCTTCCGTGGCTTCAGTTTCATGTGATGCGTCTTCATGTCATGTGTCAACTATTGTGAATAAATATTATCCCACTGATAATCCTCTGCATAAAAAGCATGTTGATAAATTTACTGATCGATACGGCGATCCCTGTTCGGTTTGCCATTATGATTATAATAATGTGAGTTACCATAAAAACGGGACCATCGATAACAGCACAACGAGAAAGTTGATCGTATATTTTGACAGTCAGATAAATCCCGGAGCAAGCTGGGACATCGGTACCACTACATGTCAAAATCTGACTTGTCACGGAAATATCGACTGGAATACAACGGCAACAGAGACCTGTTTACTCCTGTGTCATCAGAGCGGAAATAAATTTCCCGCGCCGCCCGACCCTCTTGCCAGCGGCAGTCATACGGGGCATGGCGCCGGCACTGACCTATCCTGTACCGAATGTCATAATAACTATAAAGAAAGCTCGACCCATGCAGACGGAGTACTAAATACTCCTTCCGATACATCTTCAATGATATCCTTTGATTCGTCGCATAATCCCGCGGGAACTTATGATCCGGCTTCAAAGGCGTGTTCCGATACGGTATGTCACGGCAATTTTACAGGAGGCAATGCATCAACCCCGGCCTGGGGCGGCACTGTTAACTGTACAACTGCCCGCTGTCATGGTTCAAATTCAAGCGGTAATCCTGCAGGGTCAACAAATGCCGACAGTAAGCACGGCACCCATGTGTCAATGCTCACAGGAACAAATAATCCTTCAACCGGGTCGAACTATACTGAATCCGAGACATGCGGCGTATGCCATACTTCTTACGGCGCTTCAACGCATAATAACGGGCAGATAGATATTTCCTTTAATTATCCCAAGGGAGGATCTTCCGGCACGGTTACAGGCGGTACGCTGGACGCATCTGCAGGTACCTTTAATACTGTTACATGTTCCGATACATACTGCCATGGTAATTTTACCGGGGGCAATTCGGCAGCTGTTTCATGGTCAGATACCGTAGTATGCGGTTCCTGTCATCCGGCGGATGCCGATGTTCCGGTAAGCGTAAAGCATACGGAACATCTGAATGCTTATCCGGACCAATGCGGATACTGTCACCAAGGCTATACAAGAAACTCCGCTCCGGCAAATCACGTAAATTTTACAAAAGACGTTATATTTGGATATGTGCATCCGGCAAATACCGCAGGTTCACCCTCTTACGACTCTGCATCCAAAACTTGTACAAACGTTTATTGCCACGGAAATTTTCCGCAGGTATCTTATACTGACAGTACCGGAACAACATCAACAATAAATCCCGGGAACGGTTACGATCCGGTATGGCTTGACAGTTCAACTGCCCCCTGCGGTTCATGTCACGGCAGTGTTACAAATAATTATTCTTCGCCTACGCACGGAAAGCATACTGCTGTAACGTCAAATTACTTTAATAACATTAGCAATTCAATAGAAAGCTGCGATGCATGCCATGCCTACGGCGCAGACAGCGACAGAACTTTTTCGTCTTCAAGCACCCAGGGATCTTACGGGACTTCGGATCATGCAGACTTTTCAATAGATTCCAGCGGAGTTAATGCTGATGTGACTTTTAAATCTCCCGATTCCGATCTTGCGTCAAAGATCGGGGATATAGTTTCGGCCAGTACAGCCTGGAATTCGGCAGCACAGACATGTTCCGATTCATGGTGCCATGGTAATTTTAACGATGGTGCCGGGTTTGCCGGTAATAATGCAACTCCCGATTGGCTTGACGCTACAACCGGTCTGTGCCAGTCATGTCATACCGCAACTGCAGGAACTTCAGGCGCGCATACTAAGCATACCTCTGCGCCTTATTCCTACTCCTGCTCCAAGTGCCATTCAGCAGGATTTACAGGTCATGTTAACGGAACAATCGGAGGTTCGGTTGATATGTCTGTAGGATTTGACAGCACCAATCCTAACGGAATATATACGCCCGGAGCAACAGCCGATGACGGCGTATGCAGCAACCTTTACTGCCACGGCAATACAGACGGCGGGGACTGGAGCGATTTCTATGGAGCTTCCTCCGCAAAAAATAATAACCCCGTATGGGGAGGAACACAAAGCTGCGGCGACTGCCACGATGCAGATTCTGCCGCAATATTAACGGGAAGCCATGCTAAACATGTTTCAGGTTCAGGCAATTATACATATACATGCAGTAAATGCCACTTTGAAACGGTAGATACTGACAACACAACACTGAAAGCCGGCCATGCAGACGGTATTCTTTCGGTTGTATCGGATACTTGGAATCCTTCAGGGACCTATACATCATCAAGCCGTACATGTTCGTCTTTTTACTGTCACGGCACTTTTACAGGAGGCAACAGCGCGTCTCCTATATGGGGAAGTGCTTCAACAGGAGTATGCGGCACATGCCACTCGCTTGCGCCTGCAAATTCAAACTACGGTTCTCATGATAAACATACTAATGCCGTTTCTGACTCCATATCGGGATATGGTTACAATTGTTCCAGCTGTCACAATGGAATTGCCTCAGGTACGGAAAGCGGCGGAGTTTCCTTTGTAAGTATAACAGATCATGCAAATAATGTAAGAGATATTGTTTTCGATACGGTAGGGGCCGATAAGCCCGGTTCATCGGCAGCTACATGGGACGGGCCGGTTTCCGACGGCGGCACCGGTACCCGCGTATGCGCTAATACATACTGCCATGGCGATTTTAACGGAGGAGACAGCGCAAATACGGCTGACTGGGACGACAAAACAGGCGGAGCATGCGGGAACTGCCATGACCTGGCGCCTGCAAATACCGTATATGGAAGCCATGATAAGCATACAGATTCTGCGGCAGGGAATTATAACTATAACTGTAACCTGTGTCACAGCGGAATTGCAGACGGGACAGAAGGCGGAACAATATCCTATAATCCGTCATATAAATCGTATCATGCTGATTTTAGTCCAACCGTAAGATTCAGCGGTATTTCAAATCAATATACAAATGTTACTGCAGGATACAGCTCAAATGTCTGTACAAATACTTACTGTCACGGTGACTTCGGGCTCGGAACAAGCCAGTGGCCCGAAGGCAATATTACGAATGATCCTAACTGGATCACCGGCACAGGCGGAAGCTGCGGAAACTGCCATGGAGAGGGAGCAAACTCGGCGCTTGGGATTCCTACTGCATCGCCGTGGAACAGCGGAAGTCATGCCAAACATGCCGGTTACAATAGTCAGAACGGATACAACTACCCATGCGGATTCTGCCATAACGGAGTATATGACGGAACACTTTCAGCCGGAGACGGTGTCGGAGGCGCTTATGAAACAGGGACTAAAGTACCCACAATACTGCATGCAAACGGCGCAAGGGATTTTGCCTTTTATACGGCTTTTACAGGAGCTTCTTCAACAAGTACCGCTGGAGCAGGATATGAAGAAAGAACATGTTCATTCCTTTACTGTCACAGCGACGGATATGATAGGACCAGAACGGTTGCAGATACGGGCGGGATCTCAAACCCGATATGGGGCGGAGCATCAAAATCATCGGTTACGTGTATTTCATGTCATAATCATCTTGATCCTCTTGATTCCGTTAGAAAACCGGCGCCGCGGCATAATGATCCCACAAATGCCAATAATCCGGAAGACCATTATAATCCTGATACTGACGCGCAGCATACAACAAGC
>JAJRXZ010000051.1 GCA_024276015.1 Spirochaetota bacterium
AGATAAAGCTCTCCATAACAACTTTGAATTTAAATACAGATGAATGTTGTCTTACTTTTTTACCCATGAGATAACCTCCTGCTTTAATTTATTATCGTTAATCTCACGGTAAGACTGGTTTCCTTTTTGGGGCTCACGGCCGGAACTATAATCTTGAGAGTTTCATTTTCAATATGTTTTTGCAACCTTATATGTGAGCCTTTCTGTCTAACTACTACCCAGCCATCTCTTTGCAAGGCTTTGATAACCTTCTCATAATCCAGGCTTGGCACTTTGTTCATATTGCCAATTCCATCTCTTCCATGTTTTGATTGATTATAATATCATCATCAACTGGCTCTAAATAAAGCTCAATTGCTTCTTTAATATTTTTTATTGCTTCTTCCCTAGTATCACCTTCAGATATACATCCGGGTAGGGAAGGTACTATGACAGTGTAACCGCCTTCTTCACTTGGCTCCAAATATATTTTAATCCTCATGATTCCTCCTCATGCCTTTATTTATCGCTAACGACCAAGCTCACTGGCGGGTATGGAGCGTAGCGGAATAGCGGTCAGGTGCAGCGATTTGTTAGGCAATTTAACAATTTTGATATACATTATTTATTCTTGACCGAAAGTAAGTAAGCAAAGAATAAGCCATATTTATATCTTGTAGTGATTGATTTAATCTATATTCGCTGTTAGCAATTAAGGAACAATAAAACCAAATACCCATATTAATATATTCTGGATTCAAACTATAATTAAGTGAATTGCTCACAATCCAATTCGCAACTTGTGTTTTACTCATATTGGGGTTTCCCGCTAAATACTGGACAGTGCGCTCAACCCAAATATCAATAGGTTGTAGTAATTCCCTGTTTTGAATATTTGCAAGATTAAGATTTGAAACTACTACAAGGTCCCTTAGATAAAAAGAAGCGATTTTATTTCCTATACCTCGAATCCCTCTCAAAAAATTGAAGGCTTGAATTACATCCTGATTCTGTATGATTAAATTATATATTTCTTGAGATAGTATGATAGGATTGGGATTAGGATTTTGAGACCCTAATATGACCTCAATTACCGACATTTTTGTATTAATATTTTGAATATTGTCTGGATTGCTTGATGGGTAGATTGGATTATTTCTATGATTAAGCCTTTGATTATTAAGCCTTAGTTTAAAATCATTCCAAACACAATTTGCATTTAGATTGTTATTACAAGCAAACAAGCTATCTACAGCAACATGGAAATAGTCAGGTCGTCTGCCTTGTCGTTCAAATGCGTAACCTTCAAGGAATATTGCCAACGAATCTACTATACTACTTTGGTAATTGGGATACTTATTCCATAAAGGCAACATCATCATGTGTCGATAAAAGCAACTCACATCTTGAAACATCTGAAGCCATTGCTGTATCCCATTCATATTTTAATCATTCCTTTACGGCTAACATAAGATTATATGTACTAATGAAAAAAGCAAAAGTTGCTTTTTATGACTGCATAGACTCATGTTGCTGATTAGTTAATTGTTTAATATAATTCATAATATACATTATATTCTCCTAATATCCGGTACTGTCAACTATTTTATTTACTTGTATATGTTGCTCTCAAAGCAACCTATACTAAAAATCCGCCGGACTTCTTACACCTTTCCCACCTTGATCAATAACATGAGTATAAATCATTGTTGTCTCCAGATTCTTATGTCCTAATAATTCTTGTATCGTTCTTATATCATAACCCGATTCTAATAAATGAGTAGCAAATGAATGCCTTAGTGTATGACAACTGGCATGTTTATTAATTCCGGCTTTTCTTATGGCTTGTTTTACCGCTTTTTGAATTACCATTATAAGGAATATGCCGCACTGAATGCGGCAAAAGTTCTGTTTCTGTCATTTACACTGTTTCCCGATGAAGAAATGATCCTGTAATAATCTTTTCCCGGAATAAAAATGTAGTTGAAGCTTCCGCTGAATGTGGTATTGCCTATATCGGTACTTAAGCTAACCGTAGTTGTAATATCACTGAAACCCTTCTTATCCATCGATGCCGCTCTGTAATAACCTCCGGTTACTGCGATGCCGAAAATTGTATTTTTCAGGTTAAAATCTCTGTTTAAGCCGAACTGAACATAAAAATCTTTCTTCTTCTTTGATTTTTGATAGTAGTCGTGACTGTATTTGATCGTCGGTTTAACTTTAAGACTGTCGATTGTTATATAAAAAGTCCCTGTAAAAAATGTGTAGGATGAATCCTCAATGAAACGATAATACCATAAACTGGCACCAAATGTTGCCGATTCACTGAATGAATGAGCATAATCTATGCCGAAATCGGCACTGTGCAAATTGTCCGATCTTCTCACATCAGCGTCACTGCTGTCTTTTCCCGTTACATAATCCTCGCTGTATTCCCCGATATAACCGATCGATACATCCCCGAAAATAAATGAAAGATTGGGGAAAAAAGCTCCGTCATGGTTATACCAGTACATTCCTCTCCATAAATAATCGCTTGTGTAATCAATACCGGCTGAAAATCCGATATTCTCGGACCTCGCGTTCTTATAATAAAAAAAGGACACAACAAGATAAAGGCAAAAGGTTGCTATAATTTGTCTTTTCATTTTTGACTCCCTTCTGTTTGTTCAGGTTCTCCTGAGTAATGTAAAATTTTACAATTAATTTTATTTTAAATTTATGTCAATATATAATATCTATTGCTTCGGATATATTCTTTACAGCAATAATTTCGCCTTCAAATCCGGAAACCTCCGCTTCTCTTTTATCCCCTTCTGATAAAAGAATTCTATCAAAGCCCGAATTTTTAAATTCAAGGATCCTCCTGGAACACTGCGATACGGGTCTTATTTCGCCGGACAGAGAAATTTCGCCTATCATACCTGTTCTTTCCGGAACTGCCTTATCCTTCAGGCTTGATGCAATGGCCATAGCAACTGCAAGATCTGCCGATGTCTCATTTATTCTGAATCCGCCTGAAACATTAATAAAAACATCAAAAGAACCGAGCTTTAAACCTGCATGTTTTTCCAGAACCGCAATTAAGAGAATCAGCCTGTTCAGATCAAAACCGTCTGACATTCTGCGCGGATTCGAAAAACCGGTAAATGTAACCAGCGATTGCACTTCAAAAAGAATCGTTCTGCTGCCTTCAAGAGCTGCAGAAACGGCATTCCCTGCTGTGCTCGATGAAAATGAATTTAAAAAAACTTTATTCTTATCCTTTACCTCTTTCAGACCGGAACCTGTCATTCTGAAAAGACCTACTTCATTAACCGAACCGTATCTGTTTTTAAATGTCCGCAATATTCTGAAATCCTTCAAAAAATCTCCCTCAAAGTATAGTACCGTATCTACAATATGTTCAAGGAGTTTGGGGCCTGCAATAGTTCCGTCCTTTGTTATATGCCCGATTATAATTACCGGCGTGTTTGTTCTCTTTGCCATTGAGGCAAGTCTTGACGAAGACTCTCTTATCTGGCTTACCGAACCTTTTATGCCGGGAATCTCCGATAAATATACGGTCTGTATTGAATCTATTATCAAACAGCGCTGTTCTTCTTTCATACTGTCAGGGGATGCGAATATGTCGATAATTTCATCTACATCCGTACATGTTAGAATGTCTATTTTGCCTATATCAACTCCGATCCTGTCGGCTCGGCGCCGGATCTGTATAAGGGATTCTTCACCGGAGACATAAAGTGTATTAAAATTGCCGGCAATCTGAACAGCAAGAGTTGATTTGCCGATGCCGGGTTCTCCGCCTATGAGGATCACAGAACCGGGAACAACCCCTCCTCCGCACACAATATTGAACTCGGAAAGTCCTGTTTCAATTCTCTTAAGATCTTTCTCCTCTACAGTTGAAAGCGGCACAGCTTCCGGTTTTTTCGATTTCAAACCTCTTTGCGATTTTTCGGCTTCTGCAATAGAATCCCATTCATCGCATGCAGGACATTTGCCGAACCATTTTGAAAATTCGGAACCGCATGAAATACAAACAAAAAAATCTTTCTTTTTTGCCATTACTGCTGCCTTGGTCTGTAAAAGAGCTTGGATGGATCTCTTGAAAGACTTTTGAAGAGATCCCTTGCGGATATTGACGCATCTTTTAAATTATTATATATCTCTTCCTCTGTAAGAAGTTTGCCCAGAGTGCCTCTGCCCTTTTCAAGCCTGAAAATAATTTTGTTAAGGGTTCTTGTAATTTCCGATAGATTTCGCATTGTTATGGAAAATTCTTCTTTATTCTTTTCCGAGAGAAGCGCCATATTTCCGGTAAACTTATTTAATTTCTCCATAAGAGTCTTTGTTTCATAAGCAAGATTGGCAAACATGTTTTTTGCATAGAGAACGGATTTTCTGATATCCTCCCTGTTCTCTCCGGTCATCCTGTTCAGGTTTTCAACAAATTTATTTGAATTCTGAAATATATTGGCAAGCATTTCGCTTCCGCTTTGATCCTGCATGAATCCCTGAAATGTAAGCATCATCTGGTCAAAACTGGCAGGGTCTATGGCATAAACTTTATCTCCGTCAGATAAAAACCGATCAACATTAACAGAAGGAGGAACAAAGACATTAATATATTTTTCTCCGATTAACCCTACTGTAAAAATAGCAAATTTTGATGTCTTGATAAGAGAATATTTTTTGTCTATCCAGACCGTTACTTCGGTTTTCTCTGCTGTCTGCGCTATATTAACTACATGGCCTATTTTAATTCCGCCTGCTATTTTTACAGGAGCGCCGACTCTGAGGCCGTTTAAAAATCCAAAATATAATATTAATTTATAGCCCGAATGAGATACGCTTATTTTAGAAAGAAGTGCAGCAAGAACAATAAAGACCGTTAAGCTGAAAGTGATCATCAGGCCGACTTTTGCTTCATTGTTTAATTTCATGCAATTCCTCCGGTGTGTCAGTAAGCAAAATTATTAATCTGCGAAAGGACCGGTAAAAATTTACTAAGAAAAGATCAACAGCCCTGATCATTATATTATCGAAAATATATAATTGCCATGAAAAGTAAATTAAAAATCATCAATTGTATTTTTTTTTATAAAAATGTATCTCCGCAAAAGATTTCACTTTATCTTCAAAAAGAAATATTGAAGCAACGATTTCTTATTGACTTTTTTATATTTTATAAGTTCTTTATAAAAAGAATTTCATTTGTACGATAACCATAAATAATATATTTTAATTATAAAGAGATGTTTATCGCTTCTACAATTCAGTATAAGGCTGTTTACGGGCAACCGGAAAAAAACAGGGAAAAACTCTTAGAGCTCTGTTATAATGCTGTTAAAACGGACGCTGATATTATTATACTTCCTGAAATGTGCCTTACGGGTTATATCTGGCCCCACAGGGACAGGCTGTATAAAATTGCCGAAAGAGCGGATGGAGAGACTTTTGCGATCTTTGCGGAATTTTGTTTCAAAAAAGACTGTTATCTGGCATACGGTTTTGCAGAGTATGAAGATGATAAGCTTTATAATTCTCAAAATTTTATCGGACCCGACGGGAGACTATTGCTGACATATAGAAAAATGCATCTCTTTTTTGCGGATCTTCTGTGGGCTCATCCCGGGAACAGGGGATTTCAGTTTGTTGACACTCCCATTGGACGAGTGGGGCTTGGGATATGTATGGACTTGAATTTCGACGATTTCGTCGATTTTCATATTGCCAATAAAACAGAATGGCTTCTTTTTGCAGCAAACTGGCTAAAAGAGGATATTGATGTTCACGCCTACTGGAAGAAAAGATTCAGGAATTACAGAGGTACGGCTTTTATTGCAAACACCTTCGGCCATGAATATATAATTGAATTTTGCGGCAAAACATCCGTTTATGAATCGGGCGAATTTACCTCTATTGCGCCTGAAGAGGGCAATTACATTCTCCTGTCCCGTCATAGAAGGAACAGTTTGATCTAATAATTTTTTAATGATATGATAGCTATGCGAATACTGATTGTTGAAGACTCTTCCGTAGATGCTCATCTTCTGGCAAGACTGCTTAATGAGTTGAACTACAGGGACATTGAAATAGCTTCTTCCGGCAAAGAAGCTATTGAAAAAACCTTTCATCTGAAACCCCATCTGATATTTATGGATATTGAACTTGAGGGCCAACTGAACGGTATTGAAACATCACATAAGATAAATGAATTGCATAAAATTCCGGTAATATATACAAGCCGGCACAGCAGCCGGAATATTATACAGAGGATAAAGTCCGCTCCTCCTGCCGGTTATTTACTGAAACCCATTGATAGGAACAGTCTCTATGTATCTCTGGAGCTTGCCATTCAAAGATATAACTTTGAAAAAAGACTTGAGGAGAGCGAGATCAAATACAGGGTGCTGGTTGAAAACTCCAGTGATTTAATATTCTCCCTGGATGAACGCTGGAGATTCATTACAGTCAATAATGCCGTAAAAAAACTCCTTAAAATGAAAAACAAAGATCTCATATCAAAATCATTTCTGGATTTAATACATAACGGAGATAAGGGTTTATCTGCAAGGGAGATAGTTGAAAAAAAACTTACTGAATTCTCAATGACCGGGGAACCGATCAACTTCAAGGCTGAATTCAAATCGCCGCTGAATTCGGAACCTCTGGAACTTCAGGTGAGAATGGAATACATAAAAGTTGAAGATAAGTATGAAATTCTTGGAAAAGCTTCAAGAGTGATCGAAGATTCATTAATGAAATATTTTATTTCAGAAAAGCAAAAATTCATAATCGGCAACTATCTTGTTACAGCCGATGATATCAGCCACCGTATAACGCGGAATCTACGTAAATATATGAATCAGAAAGAAATAAACATTCTTAGAATTGCCTTGCGAGAGATAATAATCAATGCAATAGAACATGGAAACCTGAATATATCATTCGATGAAAAAACCGAGGCGATCAACAACGGAAATTACTTTAAGTTCCTTGCGAATCGTCAAAACGATCCGGAGATCGGCAAAAAACATGTTAACATTGAATATCAGGTGGACCCCCATGGTGTCATTTATAAGATCACAGACCAAGGGGAAGGATTTGATTTTAACAGAGTTCTCAATGAAGCCTATATCAACGCCAATACAAAGAAACTGTCTCACGGACGGGGAATCATCATGGCAAAAAATGCATTTGACAGAATTCACTTTAATAAAAAAGGGAATGAAGTGATCCTGGAAAAAAATTTTGATCAGGGCCATCCATTGAAATGAACCTGCTGCTGTTAACTGAAAAAGATTTTATCTCTGAAAATATAGTTATTATTTACGGCAGAAGATTCGAGCATATTAAGAATGTTTATAGATCCGAAACAGGCGATAAAATACCCGTTGGACTTCTTAACAAAAATACAGGGATAGGGATAATCAGAAGATTTTTCAATAATTCTCATAACAGAGACAGTGTAGAGATTGAAGTTTTTTTAACGGGAAAACCGCCAGACCCTGCCCGGGTTCAGATTGTACTGGCTATGCCGCGCCCCAAAGCGTTAAACAGGATTATACAGCATATAACATCACTGGGAATAAAAAGAATATATATAATCAAAACATGGAAGGTTGAAAAGAGCTTCTGGAGCAGTCCGGTATTATCAAAGGAAAATCTTTTTCGACAGATGGTTCTTGGCCTTGAACAGGCAAAAGATACCATTTTGCCTGAGCTAGTAATTAAGAAATTTTTTAAACCTTTTGTCGAAGATGATGTCCCCGATATTCTTAAAGACTCGTCAGCTATAGTTGCTCATCCATATTGCAATAGAAAATTTAATTCCATTGCCGGCAATGTTACTCTGGCAATAGGCCCTGACGGGGGTTTCATTCCTTATGAGATTGAAATGCTTGAAAAAAAAGGCTTTGTTTCATACAATTTCGGCGCCAGAATTATGCGGGTTGAGACTGCTGTTCCTGCAATTCTGGGGAGGATATTGCTGTAACTCTTTGCATAGCAGATTGTGCCCTCACGGCCTTTGGGCGTCTCCCTGAAATTATTGTTGAAAAAAATTTAATAATATAATTTATATGACATAATCCATTTTTTAATTTTTTTATCATTTTGAGGCCATTTATGAATGAGTATGAGATTTTTTCAAAAATAATAGTAAGATCTGTTAATCATATATTTAAAAATTTTCTTTCGGATACCGATGTTGAGGAGGTCTATGAGCCGCAATCAAAAGATAACGACCCCTCTGTTGCAGTTGAAATTGACGGGACTTTAAAGGGTGAGATTATAATCAATCTGCCCACCAGTACATTAAACCACATTACAAAAAAATTTGTCAGCAGTAAAAGCAGCAAAACACTTAAGAAAAATCATTCCGATGTTGCAGGCGAACTTGCAAACTTAATAACCGGAACAATAGCAAACCAGCTTCAATATACAAATCACAATGTTCGTTTATCCCCTCCCGAATTTAACAATGATCCCATTTCGATCAAAGCTCTTTATGACAATGTGAATCTCTCTTTCCATTCAAGCTTCGGAGGATTCGACATAGATTTCTACTATATGGAAAATGATGAGTGATAGATAATTAATGGAATCAATTGATATATTTCTGATAATAATCTATTTTGTAATAAGCTTTATCATTGCTCTTGTATTGACGAAAAAGGCAGGCAAAGATCCGGTGGAATATTTTCTTTCCGGCAGAAAACTGCCCTGGTGGATTGCGGGAACCACAATGGTTGCCACAACCTTTGCAGCAGACACGCCTCTGGCAGTAACCGAACTGGTAGCCAGCAGAGGAATTTCGGGAAACTGGCTCTGGTGGAACATGGTGGCAGGAAATGTATTAACCGTATTTTTCTTTGCAAAACTGTGGAGAAGGGCAAATATCCTTACCGATGTTGAATTCATAGAGATCAGATATTCGGGAAAAGCCGCCGCTTTTCTAAGAGGATTCAAGGCAATATATCTCGGCGTTTTTATGAATGTAATAATTATGGGCTGGGTAAATGTTGCACTGGCGGAGATCCTTAAAAATATTTTTAATATAAGCAATGAAGCCGTATTTTTTTATATCCTCTTCGCAATGATCATAGTGGGCATTTATTCTGCATTATCGGGATTATGGGGAATAGCATTTACCGACATGTTCCAGTTCTTCATTGCTATGGCAGGATGTATTATCCTTGCATATACAATACTTGACCTGCCGCAGATCGGCGGGGTAGCGGGCCTGAAAAGATCTCTTCCTGAAGAAATGTTAAGATTCTTGCCGGATATCTCTTTTAGCGGCAAAACAGTTGCAGGCGGATTTATGGCTCTTTCTTTCAGCGCCTTTGTAGCGCATATATTTATTCAGTGGTGGGCATCGTGGTATCCGGGATCAGAGCCGGGCGGCGGTGGATACATTGCCCAGAGAATGATGTCTGCAAAGGATGAGAGGCATTCGCTTCTCGGCACATTGTGGTTCACTGTGGCACACTTTGCATTGAGGCCATGGCCCTGGATTATTGTGGCTCTGGCATCACTGGTTCTGTATCCCGATTTATCACCTGATAATAAGAAAGCCGGGTTTATTCTTGCTATGAAGGATCACCTTCCGCCCGGACTGCTGGGACTCCTTGTAGCGGCATTTCTGGCTGCATACATGTCAACAATATCAACTCACCTTAACTGGGGCAGTTCTTATATTATAAATGATTTCTATAAAAGATTTGTTAAGCCCGATGGAGATGATAAACATTATGTTAAAGTATCAAGGATAGCAACAATGTTGCTTGTTGTTTTGTCAAGTTTACTTGTTTTATTTATAAAGTCCATTTCCGGTGCATGGACATTTATTATTGAATGTGGTGCAGGGCTGGGGCTTGTTCTCATCCTCAGATGGTTCTGGTGGAGAATTAACGCGTGGTCAGAAATTGTTGCCATGACAGCTCCGTTTTTTGGTGTAGTGATCAGCAAATTGTACCTTAAGACAGAATTTCCCGAAAGCCTTTTTATTATTGTTGCAATAACAACAATATCATGGCTTTATGCTACATTCGTAACAAAACCTATAGATAACGATGTATTAGTCGGTTTTTATAACAGGGTTTTTCCCGGCGGCCCGGGATGGAATGCTATCAGACTCAAACCGGGCGTTATTGATAAAAAGTCAGAACCAATGTGGGGATTATTTTTAAACTGGCTTGCCGGAATTTTGTTAGTCTACCTTTCTCTTTTTTCAATAGGAAAAATTATTTTTCAGGATTACATTTCGGGGTTTTCAATTCTTTTAGCATCGTTGCTGCTTTTTGTTTTTCTGAATATCAGACTTAAAAGATCGGATTCATATTATTAATGGCACAGCATTGTGTCAGAGGTGAAAGAAGATGTATCCTCTGAGAAACCACTGATTATTTTATCTCTGATACCGATCGATCGTCGTAGCGGCGGGCAAACACCCGTCTCAAGGAAATCGATTTTGTTCAGAATTTTATGACATTTTCTTTTAGAATCTCCAGCACCATCGATTTCAACTTCGCAATTACTTCATCTTTTTGTTTGTTCTCACCTCTGAGGCCCAAAAACCGAAAAAACCGGAAAAAATTAAAAAAAAATTTACCATAATCGCTGCCCGATCGTATTAAAATAAAACAACATCAACGGAGTCACATTATGAAAATAAAAATACGCGAA
>JAJRXZ010000052.1 GCA_024276015.1 Spirochaetota bacterium
CAGGCTCTCCTTCGGAATTGCATATATATATATGGCAACCAGATAGAAAGGAAGCTGAATTCTGATGTTTCAGGAAGAGAATAAGATGGCTGAAACGGTTAAAAACGTATGGATACTTGCAAGCAGACCCAGAACTCTCGGAGCGGCAATAGCTCCTGTTCTTATGGGTACTGCTATTGCCGTCAGCGATGGTAAAGTAAACTGGTTTGCCGTTGCTGCGTGCCTTTTCTGTGCTGTTATGCTTCAAATCGGCGCAAACTATTCCAACGACTATTTTGATTTTATTAAGGGAGCCGACAGTGAAGACCGCATGGGTCCCTTAAGAGCAACGCAGGCAGGGCTTGTCAAGCCTGAAGATATGAGAAGAGCTTTTATTATTGTTTTTGCCCTTGCAGCGCTTTCGGGGATCTATCTGATCCTCCTTGGCGGGATCCCTGTTCTTGTTATCGGAATAGCGTCAATTATTGCAGGTATTCTCTATACAGGGGGGCCCTATCCTCTGGGATATCACGGTCTGGGCGATATTTTTGTGCTTATTTTTTTCGGCTTTATTGCTGTCGGCGGAACATACTATGTCCAGGCCGGTGAGATAAACGGAACCGTTTTGCTTGCAGGCGCTGCTTCGGGATCCTTTTCTACCGGAATTCTTACAATAAATAATCTGAGAGATATTGAAAGCGACAAAAAAGCAGGAAAGAGAACCCTTGCGGTTCGTTTCGGTAAAGGATTTGCCAGAATGGAGTACCTTTTCTGTATGACAATCCCATGTATTATTCCCATCGTTCTGGTATTGAAAACCGGGGGGCATTATTTTTCGCTTGCATCATGCCTTGTTATTATCCCTGCCTCATTTTCTGTCAGAACTGTTTTTAACGAGGAACCGGGCCCGCATTTTAATAAGATCCTTGGCAATACGGGGAAGTATCTTCTCATTTACAGTATTATTTTCTCAGCGGGGTGGATTATTTAATTGAGATCATATCACACCGCTTCAACGGTCAATTTATCGGTCTCCTTGATCTTATAAGAGGTTTCATTTCAGATGCGGTCAGTGCGGATCTGATCGATTTTTCTCTTGAGTCTCTGGGAAACCCCGGCATTAGCTGAATGACGCAGTTAAATCCCGATTTTTTTATTATTTCAATTGCTCTCAGCGAATCATCCCGGCTGTGTCCCCGTCCGGACGCTTCAAGAACGCTGTCTGAAAATGATTGTACGCCAAGTTCAATAGTAGAGACATTATATTTTTTCAGCAGAGTCAGTTTTTCGGCATCAATATAATCGGGTCTGGTTGACAGGCGGATACCCTTGATCCGGCCGGTTCCGAGAAAAAAATTTGCAGCAGATAGGAGGTCTTCCTGCAGAGCCGGATCAATTCCTGTAAAACTTCCTCCGAAAAAGGCGATTTCGATATGCTCAACAGTGCGGGGAATATTTTTAATAAAGTTTCGGACCCTGTTAAAAATTTCGGTCTTGCCGGGAAGTGATCTCGCTCCGCTGGAGTGCCGCTGGTTGCAGAAAATACACCTGAAAGGGCAGCCCATGTGGGGTATGAAAATCGGAATTGTAATATGTTTTTTACTCATTCTTGTTAAAATTTTGAGAATTTGATCGTTACTATTTCAATTATCAGATGATAATCAATAAAATTTTGTTTGACTAATATTAATAATATCAGATTTTTGTTCTATTACGGGAAATTATTCCGTATTCCTAAAAAAAAATTTCAGCCGATTTTAATTATTTGTAACCGTTTAATATACGGTTATACAGAATTTATTGGATAATGGTATTTTTAATATTTTTCCGAATTAAAGTACAGATCAAATAAAATTTAAAACTGAGTATTGGAGTTAAAACTATGCCCACGTATGAATATGAGTGTCTTGAATGTAAACATCGTTTTGATGTATTTCAGTCTATTACTGATGAATCTGTAAAGAAGTGTGAAAAGTGCGGCAAGGATGTAAGAAAGATCTTCGGGACTGCCGGTATAATCTTCAAAGGCGAAGGATTTTATGTTAATGATTATAAAAAGAACGGTGCTGCAAATAATACCGGCAAAAACGCCAAGAAAGAAAAATCCGATGCCTGCAGTACCTGCGATGCCTCGTGCAGTGCCGCAGGTTAGGCAAAGAGAGCTTTAATAATTTACCGGATAATTTTTTTCCTCTTTTGCCTGTAAAGTGTTAAGAGATATTTTTCGATTGATACGATTGCCGAGGGGGTTATTGTGTCATCTTTGAATTTAAAGCCGGCCAGTGAATCTGTAAATTCCCTAATTGTATCGGGGTCATTAACAACTGTGGGTTCTACCAGAAGGTATTCTACATCGGAAATAAGAACTTTTCTGCTTCTTTTGGGATAAAGAACACTCCTTGCATTATAGATTGGAATTACAATTTTTAAATTGTTGCCTCTCAGTTCGGCAATTATGCGGTCTATCTTCACTTCGTTTTCAGGAATGATCTCAATGAAGTCGGAAAGGGGGATCAGGGGGTCTTTCATGAGTCTGATCTTTGTGTAAATATCTTTTGTTTCCCTTGAAAAACCGGTGCTGCTTTTTGCTGATGCTGTTTTTGACGTTTTTCTGCGGCTCTCCTCGTAATATTTTTTTCTTGAAAAAAGCGATTTTATGAAATCTATTATGTGTCTTAAGATCGATTTTTTTTGGGGATACTCTTTAACAGGGATCTCTTCAACCTCTTCGGATCCAGCCTGTTTTGTTCTGTTTTTTGACCGGTCATGTTCTTCAATGATTGTTTTTAAAGTATTTATGTTGTCTTCATTGTCTAAAATGTGCAATTTATTTGTTTCCGATTTTAACAGGCTTTTGCCAACGCTGCATAACATATCCAGAAGTGACATATATTCCTGTCTTTGAAATACATTTAAGCTTTCAAATTTGTCCGGGTCCTTATAAATAATATTATGCAGTTCCGCTAATTTTGGCAGAAAGATCTTGCCGTCGATATATATAGTTTCAGACGTGCCGTCTGTATATGAAAAAATTTTGGATCTTTCAATGTTTTCATTTATCCATTTTTCAAGAGATTCTCTCGTTAGATTGTCAAATATGGAGTATAGATCCGATTCTTTGCATATACCGCTCTCCTCTATGCATTTTTTTATATCGCTGCTGATTGGTATTATAGGATCAATTACTTTATCCATTTCAATAAGGCATTTTCTTAAAGAACTGAAATTTTTGACTTCTGACAGTTCTTTCTTGTTAAGAGAGGCGGGGATTTCCTTTAGAATTATATTAAGCAGGTAATCCAGTTTGGACTCCCTGTAATCAGTGAAGTCACTGTTAAGTATACCGTAGTTCTTTAACCTTCTGTTGATCTGTTCCTTATGAGCGGCAATTATTTTTTTCAGGAGATTAACATTTAATTTGTTCCTGACGGAGTTGTAATTTTGTAAATGGAAGCAGTATTTTTCAGTAATTTCCCGATTCTCTTTATCTATTGTGTAGTTATTATATACAAAAATTTTTACTCCGATCAAATCCTGGATAAGATCGTTGAGATATTTTTTATATTTTGATTTATTGATCAATTTTGTCATGTTAAAAAGCCTGAATTTGATCAGCAGGTTTAAAAGGCTTTCAACAGATTTTTCATTTCTGCTTTTGAACAAACGTTCATACTGGGATCCATTTAATTCTACTGTATATTCGAGCTTTTCATCTATGGTGAGTTTTTTTGTGGGCGCGTCTATATGAAAGTTAAAAGATATAATTGTTTTGATTATCTCAGGATAATTTTTGGTCAGAGTGTCGATTATATATAGGATATTTTTTTTTCTTGTTGTATTAAATGGAATTTTTATATTTCTTGACGTATAAAGGTCATCAATGGTTGCCAGCTTGTTTTCTTCATTTTTTAATGCATTTTCCTGATACCTGGATATCTCATTGAGTATATCAAAGATATACGGTTCTTTGGCAATTTGCGGATCGACAAATTTAAACTTTTCTCTTAAGTTATATGTGGGAGAGGCCATCTGGTACCGATTTAATTATTGGTTTATTCACTACAGTTTATCTTATCACACCTGCAATTTGTCAATAATTTTATTGAAACAGGTGATTGGAGAAGCCCGGGTAAAAATTTTGGGTATCTCACTTTTACATTATTTCCCATGAACCATAGGTACAAATCTGACATATGTGATTATCTCTTTTTTTATTCTATTGTTATTCTTGGTAACGCGTACTAACTTCTGGATGGAATCTCCCTCAGGAGCAACCAATATCCCTCCGTCGGCAAGCTGGTTGATCAAAGTTTCAGGTATTTCCGGAGGCGATGCCGTAAGTATTATTACATCAAAGGGCGCTTTTTCAGGCCAGCCCTTATATCCGTCTCCAATTTTTACAATGACATTTGTATAGCCGAGCTCTTTCAGTCTAAGAGCAGCCTTTTCCCCCAGAGGTTTCACAATCTCAATAGTATATACTTTTTTTGCAAGAAGAGACAGTACCGCGGCCTGGTATCCCGACCCTGTCCCTATCTCTAAGACCTTTTCATTTCCGCTAAGCCGGCATAATTCACTCATCAATGCAACAATATAGGGCTGTGAAATTGTCTGGCCGTGACCGATCGGAAGGGGGTGGTCGTCATAAGCTCTTGTCATCTGCATACCCGGAACGAATTTATGTCGTTCTACTTTTCGCATGGCATCCAGTACTTTCCTGTCTGTAATTCCCCGCGCTTCAATCTGCCTTTTGACCATAATTTCACGTAATTTTTTCATACTGACTTCTCCTTTACTGCTGCAAAAAGAGTGTTGTAGTGTTAGCAAGATAATGAATAAAACAGTGCAAATTTTAAATAACTTATTCATTATGAATATCCTATGCAGTATAATTCTAATATTTTTGTTTAGTTCTATGATCTCTTTCAGTTAATTATTATCATTTCAATAAAATGAATCATTTTCAAGCAATTTTTAATTATAAATAGATTTACGGCAGGGTTAATCGGGAGAAACAGCTCAAGCCGGTTATTGAGCTGTTCGTTTCAAATATGGGAGTTTGCCAAATTGTTTATGCCGCGTAGAGATCTACGGCTGTTATCTTCGAAATGGGAATTTTTTTCTCTTTCTTGCCATTAATGGTAGTAATTATCATGTCATCAATTAATTGTCTGTTCTTATCAAGCTGAATTTCAATTCCGTTTTCCAGCTGGATGATTATATCGAGCCCTTTGATCTGAAGATACATTTCAAGCATTTCCTTAAATGTTTTTTTCTTTTTAGCTTTTTTCATATCATCCTCGTCATTAAAAAAATATATGCGACATAATAGTTATCGGAAGATTTTAACAAACAATTAATCTTTTTTTTTATTCTTCAAAACCGATTCTCCAAAGAGCTGTGCCGGCAAGACGGTATTTTTTGACCAGTAATGACATCATTTCCCTCATTATGCTGTCGGAGAAAAATATTATATATTTTTTCCCTTTATGAATGTAATTGAATGTGAGATTTCCGGAAGGGTCTCTTTTAACTTTGCTCTTGACTGCAAGTTTTGCAGCTTTAGCTGCTGAAATCGCCAGAGCTTTTCCTTCCCGCGGCCACATATATCCGTAAGCCGCAATGCCAAGCCAGATTTTGTTCGGATTAAAATATTTTTTTATTTCGATAATGTTTTCTTCTGCCCATTTGATATGGGAGACCGGCCCGGGAGCGGTATTTGCTCTGTGCATATCATAACACATGATCACTATTTCATCAAGAAAAGGGGATATTATAACCGGGTCATGGAAACGGGAGTATCTTTTGGGAAAACCGATCTGAGGAAAGATCGCAGCTGTTATTTTTTTCCCTGAAAGGTTTTCTTTTAAGGTTTTTAAGTATCGCGCAAAATTTGTTGAATCTCTCGGAGGCAGATATTCGAAATCGAGATGTATGCCGGGGAAGCCGTATTTAAAAATAATTTGTTTAATCCGGGTGATCGATCTTTTGGAAAGGATCTTTGAGTTTAATACTTTGCGCCCCGCAGATACAGACTGAAAAGATATAAGAGGGTATATTTGAACAGCGTACTTCTCAGACAATAATAATACATTCTTCATCACTCTGTTTAATCTATATTTTAAATTTCCCTGCCTGTCAATTTTGAATCCGGTTATGGATATTCTGTTAAAAGTTCTTATTTTAGCGTCAAGATAGTTGAAGCTCAATTTTGATGAATGGAGCAAATAGCCCCATCTCCGGTGTTTTAAATTTTCCGAACTGACTGCTGCCGCAGTAAATACTATTGATAATAAAAGAACTATTTTTTTATGTTTAATTCATTGCCTTTAAACCCTTTGTCGCTGCTGAAAACATCTGATTATGTTCGGTCAGTTAAATCAAGAGAATTTTTATTTATCCAAAAGTTCAAAATCATTTAAAAATAGGTTGAAAAAAATAAACAGTATGTACAGTATATCTATATTATAGATTAGGAGGTTTTAAATGAATAAATTATATCTTTTGATCATTAGTTCCGTTTTAGCGGCAACCCTTTTGAACTGTTCCAGTATGGGTAATCCTAAAAAAGCTGTATGTAAACAGGGATGTCAATCAAGTTATGACAGCTGTAAAAGCGACACAAAGGGAGATTCGGCAAAATTATTAAAATGTGAAGCTGAAAAGGCCGCCTGTTTGAAAGGGTGCGATGAAATGTAGTTGACCCGGAAAAATACTTGATATGAATTGATGATCCTGTTTGTTTGCAGGAACTCTATCTGTCGGGAATATATAGATAAATATAATTTATTTTTTAAACAATAATATGTTGACCGGTTCACAAAAGCGAAAATTGAAATCCATTGCCCATCACCTGAAGCCTGTTGTTCATATCGGGAAGAAAGGTCTTACAGAGAGTCTATTCTCTGCAATTGATAAGGCCTTAAAGGATCATGAATTGATCAAGATCAAGTTTATTGATCTGAAAGAGAAAAAAGAGGAGATATCTCACACTATTTATGATAAGACCGGGGGTGAGTTGGTGAGCATTATCGGAAATATTGCCGTCTTTTTCAGGCAAAACAGGGATGAAGAGGAGCGTAAAGTAGTTATTTGACAGTTATTATTCTTGACAGGCTGCATAAAGTTATAAATTTAATTTGTTTGATCTTAATGAATTATTGATCCGTTGGTCAATAATTGGGAAGCAATAAATTCTGTTTATTAAAAGGATGATTTGAAAAGTGAGAAAGTTTAATGTTATTGTGCTGGGTGCAACAGGTGCTGTGGGTATGGAATTCAGAAAGATCCTGCTGCAAAGAAATTTCCCCATTGACAAGATCAGGTTTCTGGGAGAATCCAGTGTAGGAAGGGAAATTCAATTCGGCACTAGAAAAGTGACTGTTGAAGCGGTCACGGATGATTGTTTTAAAGGATATGATATAGCTCTTTTTTCTGCAGGAGGAGAGATCAGCAAAAAAGTTGCCCCTGCGGCAGCCCAATCGGGGTGTATTGTTATTGATAACAGCTCTGCATGGAGGATGGACCCTGAAGTTCCCCTTGTGGTGCCTGAAGTCAATCCTGATGATGTTGAAAAACATAAGGGAATTATTGCCAACCCTAATTGTTCCACAATTCAGATGGTTGTTGCTCTGAAACCCATTCACGATGCAGCAAGGATCAAAAGGATTGTTGTCAGTACATATCAGGCTGTTTCCGGTACCGGTCTTGCGGCCATAAATGAATGCCTTGAACAGTCAAAGGATATTGTTAACAACAGGGAGATCTCAAAACCGGAGGTTTATCCTCATCAGATAGCCTTTAATGCTTTGCCTCATATAGATGTTTTTCTTGAAAACGGTTACACAAAAGAAGAAATGAAGATGGTCAATGAAACAAAGAAGATAATGAAGGATAATTCAATTGGTGTTACTGCCACTACGGTGCGTATCCCTGTCCTTTACGGTCATTCGGAATCTGTAAATATTGAAACTGAGAAAAAATTGACTGTTGAGGATGTAAGAAAATTGCTCTCAGAAAAGCCCGGAATAAAACTGGCAGACAATCCTGAAAGAAATGAATACCCGCTGGCTATTAATTCGGCAGGCAAAGATGATGTTTTTATCGGACGGATAAGGGAAGATGAGTCTATTGAGAATGGCATTAATCTATGGATTGTTTCGGATAATATCAGAAAGGGCGCTGCGCTGAATACAATTCAGATTGCCGAACTTATGATTGGCAAGGGGCTCATTTAATCGAATATCCTTTCGGGTAATGATAACCGGATCCGATGAATTAAAGTAATATATCTTCCTTTGTTGACTTCTCAAACGTTTGATAGCCTGATATGACATTTTTGATTTTCTCTGAGATGATAAAAGTAATTATAAAGCAATTCAATGTAAGATAATATGTTTTATGATATTATTTGAGATATATTCAACTTTTAATAGATTTTGTACGAAAATAAATACATATTAGTTAAGTATAGTCCTTTGTAGGGTAAATATTGAATGAAGAAAATTCTTTTTTATTTTGATCGGAACGCTGTAAAAATGTTTGTTGATAAAGTTAATGAAGCCGGTGAAAAAACAATTGCGTTGTCGTCACCAAATAATTTTGTGGCCAGAGCTGAAATTGTCGCAAGAGTAATTGACGTTAATGAGGATACAAATATTGAGAACAAATTGGATCCGGGCTATACTTATTACAATGTTGCTGATTTTAAATCCTTAAAGGTGGATTGGGGTGTATACTTTGATCCTACTGAGAAGGCTTATAAGGCATCGGAATTCGGTTTTATAACATACAATAACGGGACGCTTCGTTTGCTTCCTGCTATGTCAGTAACCCGCGATAAACTTAAGGCGTATTTTTTTGTTCATCCTACAAAGTTTGGGAAAATCCCTTCTTATCAGGATATAGAAGAATATCTTCTTGCAAATAAGATACTGGCGGGCCTTGGCCAGAAAAAGATAGAAGAAGACCTGATGAGGATAAATCCTGAGGAAAAGAAATTAACAAAACTTCTTGTTGCAAAGGGGAAAGAACCTGTAACCGGCCATGATGAATATTTTATTCCTATAATCAATATTGACAAAAAGGCAGGTGAGATTCTCTCAGACGGCAGGATCAATTATAAGGAAGTTGGGTCCATTATACAGGTAACCAAACACCAGGAACTGTTAAAAAGGGTGCCTGCAGTCAAGCCTGAAAACGGGTACAATATATACGGAGACAAAGTTGTTGCGGAAACCGAAATAGCGAACGGTCTGAAAAAAGGAGCCAATATCGTACAATCCGGAAATGACGAGAATATTTTCTGTTCTGCAATTGACGGCTGCGTTGTTGTGGAGAATAAAATATTTTCTGTTTTGCCCATCGCGGTGATCAATGGAGACGTTAACTATGAAACGGGTAATATCGATTTTAACGGGTCTGTTCATATCCACGGCTCTGTAATTGCCGGATTCAATGTTAAGGCTACCGGTGATATTATTGTAGAGAAAACGGTTGAGGATGCCACTATACAGGCGGACGGCGATATTACGGTAAAGATGGGAGTTGTGGGTAAGGAAGCGGTAAAGATAATTGCAGGCGGCAATCTGAATGCAAAATATCTGTTAAATGCAAAAGTTGAGACCGGCGGTGATATAATAGTTGAGGATTCTATTATAAACTGTTACGTTTTTTCAAATAATATGATCTCTGTTGTGGCAAAATCGGGGAAAATCATCGGAGGCGAGGTTACTGCTCTTCATGAGATCGTTGTAAAAGTATCAGGCGCTCCCAATGAAACCGAAACGGTTTTAAAAGTGGGCAGAAATATTTTCATAGAAAGAAAATTGCGCGACCTGAAAAAGGAAATCGCAAGAGTTAAGGATGAAGTTGCCGAAACAATGAGGCTTTTGAAGGTTAATTTCGGAGAAGGTGTTTTTGAAGATCCGAAAAAATATATTTCAATCCTGCCTGCAATAAAAAAGAAAAAGTGTTTAACTCTTCTTCAGGAGCTGAATGCCGGCAATAAAGAACTCAAAGTATTAATGGAGAATGCCCGAAAGGTTCAGCAGGGCTTGAAACTTGAAAGAGACCCTGTGATCAGAATTACAGATAAAGTCTATCCCGGCACAATTATCAGCATTAAGAGAAGCGTTAAGAAGATCGATTCAATTGCAAGCAATGTAAAATATTATGAGGATCCTGCAGAAAAGATAGTACGATTTACTGCTGCCAATTAAACCGGCAGATCATTCATAAATATCAGAATATCTCCTTTTTAAAGGCATAGTTGCTTTTTTGGGTAAAAAATGTTACTTTATAAGTAATTTATTTTTCTTATAAATCATTATTCATGGAATTTATTTGACAAAAGTACGTTACTGGATTTTTCATGTACATGTATAAAAAATATTTTGGAGGTTAGCGAATGAATATTCATTTAGGTTCCCCAAATCTTGCTTTTATTGGCGGCCTGGGAGTTCCTGAACTGGTAATAATATTCCTGATTATTCTTGTTCTTTTCGGTGCTAATAAAATACCAAAAATTGCAAAAGACATTGGCGGCGGGATCAGAGAGTTTAAGAAATCTATTTCCGAACCGGACAATGCCGACGAAGATAAAAAAGATAATTCTTAAATGGCATTGAAGCATAACGAATATTTTAAGCCCGCAAAAAGACAGATATTAAAAACCGGTCATTTCTCAATTGATACTTTTCAACTATAGATGTCCTTATTCATCTATTGGGAAGATCTTATTGAGATATTAGATTGTTCTGATCCTGATAATGATTTGGGCAGACTGACAAATAGCGGTAATGCGATTTCTTAAGGCCGGTTTTGCTTTTTTTTAATAATTAAATAAAAGTTTAAAAAAAAGAACTTACCGATTTGGAGAGCAGTTATGAAACACTATAAAGTTGATGAAACCGGCGAAGAGATACTGAAAATTCTTACTAAGAATGCAAAGTCCACTCCGGAAGATATTGCCAGACAGCTGGATCAACCTGCTGCAAAAATTAATAAATATATTAAGAAGTTTGAAAAAGATAAAATTATTCTGGGGTATAAAGCAAATATTAATTGGCAGAGAATACATCAGAATCATGTAAGAGCTTTAATTGAGGTTAAGGTGCAGCCTGAACGAAAGGTTGGTTTTGACGCAGTGGCTGAGGCGATCTATAAGTTTCCCGAAGTGTCATCGGTGTCCCTCCTTTCGGGAGGTTATGATCTCCTTGTTCAGGTCGAAGGCGAAAATCTTCGGGAAGTTGCTCTCTTTGTATCGGAAAAACTTGCCCCCATTCATGGAGTTCAGTCAACCGTGTCGCATTTTCTATTGAAAAAATATAAGGAAGACGGGCTGATCCTTGTTGAACAGCCCGATTCGAAGAGACTTCCCATATCCCCATGATGTTGGTTATATCCATTTGTTCATGATTTTAATAACCTTTCGGCTTGATCTTTGAATTATAATGGGAAATCAAAAAAAGGAATATGAGGGAAAAATTGTGGACAATAAGACTCAATTTTTTTAGCTGTTATTCAAGTAAAGGAAATTCCAAATGGAAAAGGCCCGATTCAGGATAGAAGTATTTTACAAAACGGAAGATTCCAGGGGAAATGTCTTAAAAAACAGATTAAAAAACCGCGGCTTCGGATTAGAGAAAGTCCTGATAACAGATAATTACCTTATTAATGCCGATTTATCAGAGAGTGATGCGGTTAAAGCGGCTCTTTCGCTTATCCAGCCTGTAACTCAGGATTTTTTAATTAATGAAGCTTTTTCTCCTGATGAATTTGATTATGCCGTTGAGATCGGTTTTCTTCCGGGTGTAACCGATAATGCTGCTCATACTGTAAGAGAATCCATAGAAGATCTTCTAAAAGTAAGCCTTAGCATAGAGGATTCTGTTTTTACTACGGTTACATATTTTTTATGGGGCAGCATTTCAGAAAAAGAGGCTCGGAAAATCGGCAGTGAAATGTACAATCCTTTAATACAGAGAATTAAAGTGCTCTCAAGGCAGGAATACTTCAACAGGGGCGGCATGGGCAATGAAATTCCCGTTGTAAAGATATTTGAAAATCCTGAAGCTGATGAGGTTGACCTGTCGGTTCCCGATGACCAGTTGATCAAACTTGGGCGGGAAGGTATTCCTAATCCGGACGGTACAAGAAGAGGCCCTCTCGCGCTGGAGATGGCGTCTCTCGAAACAATTAGAAAATACTTTAATGAAGTGGAAAAGAGAAATCCCACCGATATAGAGCTTGAATCGATTGCCCAGACATGGAGCGAGCATTGCAAACATACGATCTTTGCGGCCCGGATGGACCACGATGTAACAGGAGGAATATATAAAAAATATATAAAAGAAGCAACTGTCAGGATCCGAAGAGAGAAAGGGGGAAAGGATTTTTGCGTATCTGTTTTTTCCGACAATGCAGGCGGAATAGAGTTTGATGAAAACTATATTATTGCCGATAAGGTGGAAACTCATAACAGTCCCAGCGCCCTTGATCCTTTTGGAGGCTCTATAACGGGGATTGTGGGGGTTAACAGGGATATCATAGGTTTCGGAATTGCTTCCAGGCCTATTGCCAACAGATACGGTTTCTGCTTTGCAGATCCTTTTGATAACAGATTGCTCTACAGGGACAAAAAAGGCGAATCAATGCTCCTGCCTCCCAGAAGGATCCTTGAGGGAGTTGTTCACGGAGTTAATGTGGGAGGCAATCATTCCGGTATCCCCACGCCTCAGGGATTTGTTTACTTTGATGAAAGATATAAAGGAAAGCCTCTTGTTTTTGTAGGAACGCTGGGGTTGATACCCAGGGAAGTGTGCGGGAAACTCTCTGTGGTAAAAAAAGCCAGAGCTGGCGATAATATCGTTATGATAGGAGGCAGAGTTGGCCGTGATGGGATCCATGGAGCCACCTTTTCTTCGGAAGCTTTGAATTCCGGCAGTCCTGCTGCTGCGGTACAGATAGGCGACCCCATTACTCAGAAGAAATTTTCCGACGCCATTGTAAAGGAAGCAAGAGATATGGGGCTCTATAATTCCATAACCGATAACGGCGCAGGAGGGCTTTCATGTTCTGTTGCAGAGATGGCAAGAGAATGCGGCGGCTTTGAAGTTTTCCTTGACAGAGTTCCCCTGAAATATCCCGGCCTTTCTCCGTGGCAGATATGGGTAAGCGAGTCACAGGAGAGAATGACCCTGTCGGTACCTCCTGAAAAACTTGACCGGTTTATATCCTTAATGAAAAAAAGAGGAGTTGAAGCAACGGTTATCGGCGTATTTAACAACAGCAGCAGAGGGATAGTAAAATATCATGATAAAGTAATATTTGACCTGGATATGACTTTCCTTCATGAGGGCCTTCCGGAAAAAAAGTTGAAAACCTCGTATCCGAAAAAAAGCAATAAATATCCCCCTTTTGACGAACCGGATAATTTTAATAATATATTCCTCGATATGATGGGCAGGCTCAATACGGCTAGTTTCGAATTCATATCTTATCAATACGATCATGAGGTCCAGGGAAATTCCGTTATTAAACCTCTGCAGGGGAAGGGGAGGGTCAACGGCAATGTATCAGTGATCAGGCCTTTGCTCGATTCAAAGAGGGGAGTAGTATTGTCTCATGGTTTGTATCCCTCCTACAGCGATATAGATACTTACTGGATGGCTGCCTGTTCAATTGATACGGCAGTCAGAAATATTGTTTCTGCAGGAGGCGCTCTTGACAGGATAGCGCTCCTTGATAATTTTTGCTGGTGTGATTCCAATAATCCTGAAAGACTGGGGCAGTTGAAAGAAGCGGCAAGAGCCTGTTACGATTTTGCAGTTCAGTATGGAACGCCTTATATTTCCGGTAAAGACAGCATGTTTAATGATTTTAAAGGATATGATGAAGATTTTAATGAAGTATTTATTTCGGTACCGCCGACTCTTCTTATCTCGTCAACAGGTATAATTGAGGATATTACACTTGCTCTCAGTATTGATTTTAAATTTGCCGGAGATCTGATCTATATAATAGGCGAAACGCTGGATGAGACCGGCGGAAGCGAATATCTTGCATATATGGGTGAAAAAATTTCCGGTACAAAGTATATCGGAGATAGGATCCCTCGAGTCAATGCTCCTCTTTTTGCCGAAATATACGGAACTTTTGAAAGGGCGGTAAAGAGTAATTTAATAACGTCGAGTATCAGTATTGAGCGCGGCGGTTTGGCCGTTGCGCTATGCAAATCTGCAATTGCAGGTATGCTGGGTTTTTCTGCGGACCTTTTATCAGTCCCTGCGGAAGAGGTGCGGCGAAACGATACCGTACTCTATTCCGAATCGCAGGGAAGGTTTCTCGTGTCGGTTAATCCCGACAAAAAGGGAAAGTTTGAGGAGCTTTTCAAAGGGATCCCAATGGGATTTATCGGCACTGTTAATGAAAGCGGAAGAGGTGTAATTACCGGATTGGATGGCGGCAAAATCGTTGACGTAAGTATTAACAGACTTGCGGAATCGTATAAGAACAGGTTTAAAGGATTTTAACTATGAATATAGAAACAAGACAGAATCGGGGAATTTCATATAATGGCTAAACCGGAAGTTCTTCTCCTCGCAGGATACGGAATAAACTGTGAAGATGAAACTGCATACGCTTTTGAATATTCGGGGGCAAAATCCCGCATTGTTCATGTCAATGATCTTATTGAAAATCGCAGTATGTTAAATACCTGCCGGATACTGGTATTTCCCGGCGGCTTCTCATACGGTGATGATACGGGCAGCGGCCTTGCCCTTGCAAACAGAATTAAGAATAATTTAATGGATGAGCTTCTGGCTTATATTGAAAGAGATACCCTTGTTTTGGGAATATGCAACGGTTTCCAGGTTCTGGTGAATCTGGGACTTGTGCCGGCGCTGAAAAGAGATCAAAGTACAGCGGGTAATTCGGCTGACGGAACCACAGGCAGAGTGGAAGCGGCTCTTGTGCATAATAATACATTCAGGTACCAATGCAGATGGGTTGATCTAATGATTGAAAAGAATTCCCCTTCGGTTTTTATCAGGGGGATCAGAAGACTGCACATACCGGTAGCTCACGGTGAAGGGAATTTTTATGCTCCTGAAGACACGCTGAAGGCCATTGAGAATGGTTCCAGGGTTACAATGAGGTATGTTAAACCGGAGGGTACGCCGGCGCAGGGGCTCTTCCCCTTTAATCCGAACGGTTCAATGAATGATATAGCTTCTATCTGTGACGGTACGGGCAGAATAATGGGGATGATGCCGCACCCGGAAAGAGCCATCTTCTTCACTCAGAGAGATGACTGGACATTTTTAAAAGAGAAGTATATTAGAGAAAATAAAGAGATCCCCGAAGAGTCTGACGGGATCATGATTTTCAGAAATGCCGTAAACTATTTTTCTTAAAACGCTTTCTTGAAATTTGTTTTGTATATGACTTGATGGCTGTATGCGGATGACCCCGGCATTAGCCCGTTAAGTTTAATCCTTTTTCTTGAGGTGAAATTATGAATTTTAAATTTTTACAGAAACTTCCTTCTGTGGAGGAGATCATTGATGGAATGCCCTTAAAGCGGGAACTGAAAGAGATAAAAGAGAAGAGGGATAAAGAAATCGCGGGCCTATTCAAAAGGGAGAATAAGAGATTTCTTCTTTTAGTGGGGCCCTGTTCTGCCCATGACGAGGATGCTCTCTGTGAATATGTTGCCAGATTGTCAAAATTGCAGGAAAGAGTGCAGGATAAGATCATAATAACTCCGAGAATCTATACAAACAAACCCAGATCAAAGGGAACAGGCTATAAGGGAATGTTTCACCAGCCCGATCATCAGAAGCGTCCCAATATGGTCAAGGGATTAAAGGCTATCCGCCGTATGCATATCAGAGCGCTTTCGGAATCGCATCTGACTGCCGCGGACGAAATGCTCTATCCGGGGAATTATCCCTACCTTGAAGACCTCCTTGCCTATGTTGCAATCGGAGCACGCTCGGTTGAAAATCAGCAGCACAGGTTGACAGTGAGCGGATTGGACGTTCCTGTGGGCATGAAAAATCCCACGGCAGGCGATCTCAGTGTAATGCTCGATTCCATCCAGGCAGCTCAGGAGCCCCATGTGTTTGTCTATAACGGCTGGGAAGTATCCACAGAGGGGAATGATCTTGTTCATGCAGTAATTCGCGGCTCCGTTGACCGTAACGGCAATCATATCCCCAATTATCATTATGAAGATCTCATTAAGCTTACTGAGATGTATAATAAACGCGGCTTATCAAACCCTTCAATAATTGTTGATACTAATCATTCCAATTCCGGTAAAAAGCATCTTGAGCAGCCCAGGATCGCTATGGAGGTGATAAGAAGTATGCAGCAATCGCCCATGATCAAAGATATGGTGGTGGGTCTAATGATTGAAAGTTATATTCTTGACGGATCACAGGATCCTTCGGGAAATGAATTCGGCAGATCAATAACAGACCCCTGCCTTGGCTGGGAACAAACCGAAAGACTTATTCTTGATCTGGCTGATATGCTTGATTAGTGCTTTAACAGATCTTAAAGGCAGCGCCATAAAAAAGCGGTAATTATTATTACCGCTTTTTTATGAGCGGGTGATGAGAATCGAACTCACGTAGTCAGCTTGGAAGGCTGATGTTCTACCACTGAACTACACCCGCATATATTCTTTTTTATTGTCATGCCATAAAACTTTATCGTAAAAAAAAGTCAAGAAAAAATGTGAAAATTTCAATAGTTGCGGCCCGAATTCAAGTTTGAAGTGCAACACTTTGAAAAAATTAGATGACATCATAAGACTTTAATCCTAAGAGGTTAAGCAACTAAAACTTTTTCTCAAGGAGTCTTATGATGTCATACAAACATCTTAATTCATGTGACAGAAAAGTCATCAAAAAAATGCTTGAAGATAAAAAAAGTATCAGAACGATAGCTGCATATATGGGATATAGCCCATCAACAATTTCACGTGAGATCCGACGCA
>JAJRXZ010000053.1 GCA_024276015.1 Spirochaetota bacterium
CCAAAAATCGGCCTTCCCTGTCGGTTAAATATATGGCTTCCATGGAATTGTTGAAAAGCGAGCGGTATTTTAATTCGTTCGCTTTTATCATTCTGTTGAGTTCATGGCTTCTAAGGGCTATCTCAATAGCAGCAAACAGCTCTTTGTCATCGTATGGTTTTTTCAGATATGCATAGGGATTTGTTTCCTGTAATAGGTTTATGGTTGCTTTATCCGAATGGGCCGTTAAATAAATAATAGGAATGTCGAGACTTTTGTTTATCTCCTTTGCCGCTTCAATTCCGGTCATTTTGCCTTTGAGCTTTGTATCCATTATTATAAGATCGGGGTTTCTTTTGTGAGCCAGCGCAACTGCTTCTTTGCCGCTCATAGCCGATCCGGCTATTTTATAGCCATGATCTTTAAGTTTTTCCTGAAGTTCCAAAGATATAATTGCAGAGTCTTCAACTATTAGTATGCCTTTGTTCTTTGTTTTATGATAATTATTCATGGGACCTCTCTTTTTAAATTCGGCAGTGCCGGATTGTTGAAAAAGATCGATAAGCATTTTAACAGAAAAGGAACATCTGTTTTTTTAATATAACACAGTGAGCAATAATTATTCTTTACAGGAGCCGCTAAAACAGCAAACACCCCACTGATCATTAAGAGACGCGTAAAAAATGGTGTTGTTTTTTTGTCCCCGCAGAAACGGTTTTGCAAACAACCAATTAATAAAATATATTAATAAAATGTCTTTAGCAAGTAAAAAGTTCATCTTTTTTTATGTTTATTTTAAAGAAAAGTGTATATTTTCCCCTGTGAGCTTGACTTTCGAAAATAATGTATGTATTAATACTGTTAGTTAGACCGTTGGTTTTAGTATAATATGTTTTTCTCGAATTTTATCTTTGTTTCCGGGTGGTTTTATGGTGATATCTGCGGCAAATATGAAGGGCGGCGTAGGGAAAACAACAACTGTTCTTTCTCTCGGTTTTTGCCTTGCTATGACTGGCTGCAGAGTTCTTCTTGTGGATGCGGATCCGGGGGGATCTTTAACCGCCCAGTTAGCTGAAGAAAATTCTTTTCCATTGAGCTCCTTTTTAAAAGGCAAACCTGCCCTTTCGGAAATTTTTAAACCCGCTTGCGCCGAAGAGAATCTTTTCTCTATTGTCTCAGACAGAAAGCTGGCGTCTATTGAAAGACGTCTTTTGTCGGGAGAAAAAATAAAGCTTTTCCTTTTGAAAAAAAGGCTTGCTTCGTTAAAGGACAAATTTGATTTTATTTTAGTCGATACCCCTCCGTCTTTCAGCGGGTTAACTCTTAATGCCCTGTTTGCCGCAGACCTGATTGTTATTCCTGTTCAGCCCGAATTTACCGTATTTCACGGTTTAAGCAGAATGATCGATGCCGTAAGGCTTGTGGACAGATACAGGAATAATAAGTCGAAGTATCAGATCCTCCTTGCCATGTACGACAGAAAGGCGGACAAAAGGAAGAAATATTTAAGCATAATTGAAAAGCGTTTTAGCAGGTTTCTCTTTAAAACCGTAATTGAAAACGATCCCAATATAAAGATTGCATCGAACCTGGGTGAGCCTTTCATCCGGTGTTTTCCCGAATCGGCAGGAGCGGTTCAGTATCGTCTGCTTGCTGATGAGATATTATCTTTAAAAGATTAGATTTGAGGAGGTGTATTATGGCAGTGGAAAATAGAGACGAGACCAGACTTGAGAAGTTGATCAATGAGGTTGAGGAGAAGATACAGAAAGAGAATTTGCCTTTAACCGAAAGCGGATCTGCTCAAAAGGGGCCTCCGGAAAGATTTGCCGAAAAAGATTTAACGGAAACCGAGATCAATAAGGCGGAAGCGGACAGGCTTGCGTCCATAATGCAGGAGATGACCGGAATGGTCTCCTCTTCAATGGATGCGGTAAATAAAATGATTGCTATGATGAAGGAGATCCAGCAGGCAGCGGAAGAGTCCAGCGTGAATTCAATTCAGTCGCTTCACGGTTCGGAAGCTGTGGAACAGGCCGCAAAGAATGCAAGCGATAAGGCTGTAAAATCTCTGGACAAGATTGAGGCTGTTCAGACGCTTATTCGCTCTTCATACCTTAATACCGAACAGTTGATCAATGGCATAGATGAACTTGGAAAGCAGCAGGAGACGTCAAGTAAAAACATTTCGGAGCTGGAAAACATAGCGGATATGCTGGGGAAAAATGTGGGCGACATTGCAAAAGTTGCTGCTCAAACCAACCTTCTTGCTTTAAATGCTGCCATTGAAGCCGGCAGAGCAGGGAAGCACGGGAGAGGATTTGCCGTTGTGGCAGATGAAGTGAGAAATCAGGCGGAGATATCAAAGAAGAATGCCGAGGATACAAGGGAAATAATAACGGAGATATTAAATCAGGTAAAGGTTGTTGTTGAAAATACAGAAAATGTTGTGGAAACCGGAAGAAGACAGGTAGAGAAGGGGAGAAACGCTATTGAGAATTTTGCCGAAATCAATAAGAATACCAAAATTGTTGAAGATGGAGCAAAGGAGATCAATCGTCTCAATTTGGAGACATTAAAGGGCGCAACGGAGATCAGAAAAGGAGCGGAAACTATTTCTGCGGCAGCTCAGCAGAGTGCTTCGTCCGCGCGAGTCGCCTTGAGCGCCATTGAGGAACAGTCAGGCGCACTTAAGGAGATACTTGCCGCTTCGGAAGAACTGGGCGGTATGGTTTCGGGGATATTAGGCGGAACCGCGGGTAAAAAAGAGCTTCTCGATATTGCTGCTGCGTCTGAGGAGCTTTCGGCCACTATTCAGCAGATTCTTGCTTCCTATGGGCGAATAACCGTAAGTCTTGATGAAATAGCCGATGCGGCAAAGAGCCAGGGGGCCATGGTGGAGCAGTCGCAGGCAGGCATTGTTCAAGCTAATAAGGGGATGAAAATAGTAACGGAGCAGTCTGCCGCTCTTGAAAAAAATGTGGAAAATATAACGAGACTTTTTGAACAGAATAAAAAGTATATGAATGAAATAACCGAGGGGATTGAAGATTCCATCTCAGCCATATCATCTTCTCTCAACAACATCAAATATCTTGGCGAAAAGGTCAATGAAATAAAAAATACGGTGGCATCCATCGGCGTGGTTAATATTCAGACAAATATGCTTGCCCTGAGCGGTTCCGTTGAAGCCGCAAGGTCAGGTAAGTATGGCAGAGGTTTTGACGTGGTAGCCGGCGATATCAAGAAACTTGCCGATGAATCGGCAAAGTCGGCGGATGAGATAAAAATTCAGGTGGACAGAATGTCGGAAGCGGTTCAGAATTTTTATAATGAGATTTCCCTTGTGGGGCAGGGCGCAAAGGCCGAACTTGAGAGAGTGAAGAAGATACACGCAGATCAGGATATTGTTGTAGATAATATATCCGCTATTGCCGGAGGTATTACCGAGATCAAGGATCTTGTTGACGAGATTGGAAGAAATATTCAGGAATCCGTTTCGGCAGTTGAGCAGATTGCCGCTGCTGCCGAGGAATCTTCGAGAAACTGCGATGAAGCGTCCCTTGTAGGCCGCACTAATTATGATGAGTTCAAAAAAGTTGCAAAGTTTGTGCAGGAAATTGCGTCAATAGCGCAGGGACTTCAGCAATAATTTTTACAGGGAGGACAACAGAGATGAGTATGGCAGAAGAGAAGATCTTAACCGAACACGTTGATGATATTGAGGAAGAAAACTTTAACGAAGAGACGCAGGTAGTCGGCTTTGCAATAGACGGGGAAGAATATGCCCTCAGTATAATGCAGGTGAGGGAAATTATTATTCCTCCTAAGATTACAAAAATTCCGAGAGCTCCTGAGTTTATAGAGGGCGTTATAGATCTCAGGGAATCTGTGCTTCCTGTGATGGATCTGAGAAAAAGGCTGGGTCTTGATGCTGCCGAACATACTGAGGATACCAGGATACTTGTTGTAAATATAGGCGATACTGAGATCGGGCTTATTGTGGATTCGGTAACGGAAGTGATTCGCCTTGAGAACAAGCTCATAGAGGAGGCTCCTTCAATTGTAAAGGGTATTGAAGCCGAGTTTATTGACGGAATTTGCAGACTCGAAAGAGGTTTGGTCGTTCTTTTAAATATGGAGAAAATATTGTCTGCCGACGAGTTAAAGGGGTTGGACAGCATAAATAAAGATTTGTAGCGGTTTTATTACAAAGAATTATTTTTCTGCAGGAGGCCACTATGAACAAACGGAGGGTTCTGGTAGTTGACGATTCTCCCTTTATGAGGAAATTGATCACTCTGGCTCTTGAATCGGATGACAGGATAGAAGTGATCGGAATAGCAAGGAACGGAATTGAAGCTGTTGAAAAGACCGAAGAACTGAAACCGGATATAATAACTCTTGATATAGAGATGCCCAAAATGGACGGATTAACCGCCCTTAAAAGAATCATGGAAAAATATCCGGTTCCCGTAGTTATGGTAAGTTCTCTTTCCAGAGAAGATGCGGATATTACTATTAAATGTCTTGACGCCGGAGCGGTGGATTTTGTTTCTAAGCCTTCGGACGACGATCCTTCCATACGAGAGAGGCTCAGGCAGGACCTTGTCAAGAAAGTGCTCTATGCCTCGTCTGTTGATGTGGGCCAGAAAGGAAAGATTCAAAATAATATCAGAGAGCTGGATAATTATTACAGGCAGAAGGAATTTCACAGAAAAATATTAACCGGTGATTTCGGAACTATAACAGGTGTAAAAGCCGTTGCCATAGGCGTATCCACCGGCGGTCCCAGAAATCTTTTAAAGGTTGTTCCTAAACTTCCGGCAAATTTTGACGCAAATGTCTTCATCGTTCAGCATATGCCCGAATTTTTTACCAAATCTTTTGCGGAGAGACTTGATTCCATAAGCGGGCTTTCCGTGAAGGAGGCTGAAGACGGGGAAAGCGTCATAAAAGGCGTGGCTTACCTTGCAAAGGGGGGAGTGCACATGAAAGTTGTAAAGAAACCGGGAGTTAATGAAGCGGTGATCAGACTGGAGCAGGGTAATTCGGAGGATATCCACATCCCCTCTGTTGACGTTATGATGTGTTCCGTTGCTTCAGCATTTAAAGAAAATTCCATAGGAGTTATTATGACAGGTATGGGAAGAGACGGAGTTGAAGGGATGAAACTCATCAAGGAGTATGGCGGCAGAACAATTGCGGAGAATAAAAGCACGGCCGTAATATACGGTATGCCGGCCGCTGCGGTTGAGGAAGGAGTTGTTGACGA
>JAJRXZ010000054.1 GCA_024276015.1 Spirochaetota bacterium
AACATCCGGAAAAGCCGTAAACGGCGGCAAGGCCGTTAACGAAACAGTGGAAGCTATGAATAAAATTGCCGAGAAAATAATACTTATTGATGATATAGCATACCAGACAAATCTACTGGCTCTCAATGCCGCTATAGAAGCTGCAAGGGCAGGAGAGTTCGGCAAAGGGTTTGCAGTTGTTGCCTCTGAAGTCAGAAAACTTGCCGAGAAGAGTCAGGAAGCCTCGAAGGAGATAAATGACCTTGCGGTTATGAGTCTTGAAGTTGCGAAAAAATCGGGAGATCTTTTTAACACAATACTTCCAAGTATAGAAAAGACGGCAGACCTGGTGCAGGATATATCAATATCGTCGGAACAGCAGGAACAGGGTATTAATCAGATAAATGAAGGGATGAATCAATTGACACAGACTACGCAGATGAATGCAGCTGCTGCTGAAGAGATCAATTCAACTGTTGAATTATTAAGAGATAATACGATCAGGCTTAAGGAGATGGTATCTTTTTTCACTGTTTAAAGGTAACAGGGTTTTCTGCAAAATCTGATCGAACAGAATTATTTTTATTTTCTGTATAAGATCTTTCTCACCTTCCATTTCTTTTCTGCTTTAAGGAGTTTGATTGTCTTTCCGTCTTTTGGCGGAATAAAGGACATTGCCCTTTCAGAGAAAGCCGTTATTGAAAGGGAAGGGTTGACTCCCAGATTTTCCGGGATCTGGGAGCCGTCTGCAATTATAATGTTTTTATATCCTTTTAGCCTGTTTTGATTGTCTATTACTCCATCTTTTCCGAATGAACATCCTCCCATAATATGGGCGGTCAACGGAGCATTCATAAGAACTTCGGTAACTACACTTGTGGGGATCCCATTGATCTTTTCAGCCAGTTTTCGGGCAAATTCATTGGCAATGGGGATGTAAACCGGATTTTTTTTCTCTTTTGCCTGTTCTGAAGTCAATGATTTAATAAAAGGCCAGATAAATCTTCGTTTCCTGTAAAGATTGATGTAATTATCGTGGCTCTGCATTACAAGAAGAATTATTGTTTTCTTTGCCCACCCGAAAGGGTAAAGTATTTTAAGAAAATTAATAGGATCCTTAAAAATATTTGCGATGAATTTCAGTTGTCTCGGAATTTTGCCTCCGCCGTCTGTAAGAGGGACTGACAGTATAGACATGGAATCGTTCCCCTCTCTGTATCTTACAGGCTCTATGTGAGTTTTGTCGTCAATGTGTATGCTTGATGTTATGGCAATCCCCTTTGAATAATCGGCAGACCTTTCTTTTGATCTGACGCCGATGAGCGCTTCGCTGTTGGTTCTCACTTTTTTGCCGAGAGAATCGGGAATACGGGGCAGATTCCCCTTCTGTTTCATTTTTAATAAAAGAGACAGAGTTCCCAGCGTTCCTGCTGATATTACGAGATTTTTTGTTTTAAACGTGCGTCCCCTTAAATTGCCCGGAATTCCGGTGGTTTTTTTTGTTTTTAAAATATATCCTTGTGCTCCTTCTTTAGAGAGGGGGATAATTTCCGTAACTTTGTTTTCGGGGATGATCTCTGTTCCGAATTTTTGAGCAAAATAGAGATAGTTCTTGTCGAGAGTGTTTTTTGCATTTTTTTTGCAGCCCGTCATACATCCGCCGCAAAGTTCACAGCCTCTTCTTCTAGGGCCTTCGCCTGAGAAATAGGGGTCCTCAGCCTCTTTCCCCTCCTCACCAAAATAAACGCCAACGGGAGTGGGAGTAAATGTGTGATCTCTTTTATACTCTTTTGCCGTATCTTTTATGAGATAATCATGTTCCGTCAGCTTGATATTTTCCGTTACGCCCAGCATCTTTTCCGCCAGTTTGTAATAGGGTATAAATTCTTTTTTACCGCCAAGATTTTTAACAGACTCTTTTTCAAAGAAATCGTCCTGCGGAATGTAAAGGGTATTTGCGTAGTTTAGGCTTCCTCCGCCGACTCCCGCTCCGCTGAGAATAAAAATATCTTTAAGTATGTTCATTCTCTGGATCCCATACAGAAAAATAGAGGGCATCCAGAGAAATTTTCTGTAATTCCAGTTGGATTCCGGGAAATCGTCGCAATCCCACTTTTTGCCGGATTCAATTACCGCCACTTTATACCCTTTCTGGCTCAGTCTCATTGCAGAAACGCTGCCCCCAAAGCCCGAACCGATTACAATATAGTCGTACATAATATCTTTCATTGCAGGAACTCCTGAGTTGATCTATTCTATGGTAAAACCCTTTTCACTGAAATAATGGCTGTAATTTTTATCAGAGTTTTTAATATGTTTGGTAAGCCATTCTTTAAGAAAATTTGTCACTTCAACGGAAACAACAAGTCTCCCCTGCGCCAGTCTGCTCTGAAGGTCCGTTGCTTTAGCAACAAAGTGAGCATGCTCTTTTTTATGAGCCTCATACCCGGGGAAATTATACTGATCCATATACTTCTCTTCTGCAGAAAAATGGTAATTGGTGTAATCGATCATGCCTTTTATTACTTCTCCCAGAGCTTCCTTTGCTCTGTTTTCTTTAAGGGCTTCATAGAATTCATTGATCAATCCAATGAGTTTTTTGTGCTGCTCGTCAATTATACTTATTCCAACTGATAAACTGTCATCCCAGTTGATCAAAGCCATAACTTTCCTCCTTTGAAATGTTATTTTTACCGGGTTCAATATGCTGAGTTCTTTTTTAGAGATTGTCCTCTTAATTTACTATTTTGATATTGCATAAGAGTTTTTATTTTATACCCAGAATTTTATGTAATTGAAGATTTAATCTTACATTGAGTTTTTTTTCAAGGATTTTATTTGCCAGTTCATTGCAGAGCATTTTATTGTAAGATGGCGAAAGATTGATCACTGCCTTTATATCCGAAAGATACATTTCGATAAAGTTTCGGGCAAAAGTCAGATCCCTGTCGTGGCTTATTACGAATTTGATCTCGTCATTTTGATCTATATATTTCAGGTTGTCCATATTAAATGAGTTTTCTTCCGAACTGGACGGCGTTTTAATATCCACAATTTTTCTTACGCCGTTGGGGATAGTTTTGAGACTCACAGAACCGTTTGTTTCAATCTGCACTGACAGATTTATTTTCGTAAGCGTTTCAAGCAGTCTGATCGTATCGTTCTGGATCAATGGTTCGCCTCCGGTTACGGTTATGTGATGAGCGTTCCCATATCGGGAAACTCTGTCGACAATTTCATCAATGGACATTTCCCTGCCATGCTCTTTTGCATGGGGAGTGTCGCAGTTTCTGCAGTTGAGGTTGCATCCCGAAAGCCTCACAAAAACAGATGGAAACCCCGCAGAAGTTGTTTCGCCTTCAATGGAGTAAAATATTTCGTTAACGGATAAAGACATAAGACAATAATGCCTTATATAAGGATTACTGTCAATTTTCATTTGCTGAAAAAATAGGTAAAGTTCGCCTAACTCGAGTAAATAGATGTTATTCCGATATTTTACCGCAGATCTCAATAAAACGCT
>JAJRXZ010000055.1 GCA_024276015.1 Spirochaetota bacterium
AGATCCAGTTCTTAATGTTATTTCAATTAGTCCTATGGAATTAGTCATAAGTATTTCAGTTATTCTCAATGCGTCGTCGGGATCATCAAATACGGCAACCGGTACAATTTTGATTTCTGACAAAATATTTATTAATTTTTCAGACATTGTTTTCTCCAGCTGAATAAGTTTCATCGGATAAAAAAACAAGAGATAAATATAAGAGTTCATTATATTACAACAAAAAAAAATATGTCAAGCCCGAATTCAAGCTCTCTGAAAAGACCGGAGAATAAAAAAACTTGACATAGATCGATATTCGGATCATAATTCAATCCAAAAGATATTCGGGGGAATATTTCTTCTAAATCCATTGATGACTTTCTTAAGAGCATGGGAATAAAAACTATTCGATTCAGCAGTACGGATGTTTTACAGAATATGGATTCGGTATTATTAAAAACAGAAGAAGCTTTAAATAATAATAATTAGGATCAGACACAATGAAAAAATACTTTGTTTTCGCATTTTTTATGATCTTTTACTTTACTTATTCCGCCTTTCCGCAGGAAAAGATGAGAGTGGTAGTCCTTGACCTGAACCCCATTGGCGTATCAAAAACGGAAAGCAGGGCAATATCCAAGCTTTTGGAATCGGACGTGGTTGACTCAAGGCTTTTTCTTGTGGTTGAAAGAGACCAGATCGATGAAATTCTTAAAGAGCAGGGTCTCCAGCAGACCGGCTGTACGGACAGCGCATGCGCGGTTGAGATAGGGAAACTTTTATCCGCAAATAAGATCTTAATGGGAGAAATAAGCAGGCTGGGCAGAACGATAATTTTAACCCTTCGTATTGTTGATGTTGAAAAAGGCCTGGCTGAGTTTTCCGTAAGCCAGAAAGCAAGATCGATCGAATCTATTGACGAAGCGGTAAATAAGATAGTAAGAAAACTCGTTGCAAGGCTCCGCGGCGAAGCTTCCGGAAGATTTGTCACAAAAATAGACGCGCCTCGGAATTTTACCGTAAGTCACGGCAGGTACAGGGACAGAATAGAACTGAAATGGGACTCGGTAAAAGGAGCCAACAAGTATTATGTATTTCGCTCTTCAACAGTTTCGGGCAAATATAAGATGATCCGCAGTACCGAGAAACTATCCTTTACAGACAGGTCGGCTGAAGAAGGAGAGGAGTACTATTATAAGGTGCGGGGCGCGCTGTATTCAAAGACAGGCAGGTTCAGCGAAGTTAAGGCGGGAATGAGGGGCAGATCCGAGGCAATATATTATTTAAGAGGGATCATACCCGGCCTTGGTCAGATATATTACGGAAATAATATGAAGGGTTATATGTTTCTCGGAGGATTTGTGTGCATAACTGCCGGTCTATTGTATTCTTATAAAAATTACAGTAATAAAAGAGATTCCTATAACAGTATCCCTTACCGGACCTCAGAGAGCGAGGCTGATTCAATATATAACGATTATAAGAAAGCGGCAAATATAACAATATATTCCCTCTTTCTCTGGGCTGCATACTATGCCGCAAACTGGGTTGACCTTCTCTATTTTAACGAACCTGTCTTTGACAGCGATCCCGGAATCTCGGTTTCAAGAGCCCCTGTGAGCTTTAATGTTTATATGGACGCTCTTTCGTTTAAGAAGAGTGAAACCAGAATCGATCTCTCTGTTGATCTGAAATTTTAAATTGTACGGGTAAAGATTATGAAAAGAGTATATTTGCATCTGATTTTTTCAGCGGTTTTATCCGGCGCTCTCTGCTTTTATGAGCCGCCGAGAGATAGCAGGAATGATCTTGGCAGTGACAGCTATGTATCGCAGTTACTGCTGAATATATCAATAATTTCCAATATCTATCCCTGGGAAGATATAACCTTAACCTTCAGCGAGCCTGTTAATACCGGCTCCTCATGGGTGGTTACGATAGACGGAACAGACTACAGAACCGGCGCGTGGAGTTCCGGCAATAAAGTTCTTGCCGTTGATCCGGAGGGTTATTTTGCAAGGGGAAGCGCAGTTTCGGTTTCGGCCGCAGGTTTTACAGCTCAATATGACGGAACCGCTTTCCCGGAAAAATCTGCAAGCATTGCTGTCAGCTCAGAGCCTACTGCATCAATAGACCCTTCAGACGGCTCTGCTGACATAGCAACCGATTCCAATATCATAATAACCTTCAGCGAGGCAATGGATCAGAGCAATTCATGGACAGTTACTGTTGATGGTACCGTTTACGATAAGAATTCATCGGAAGTTTCATGGAACAGCAATGTATTGACAATCAATCCGTCGGCAGATTTTTTATGGGGATATTTTGTCACAGTTACTTTGTCAGGTTTTACTGCTCAAATTGACGGAGCCGATCTTGGCGGAACAACCTCCATCTCATTTAGAACTCCGCTGGTCTTTTCTGTTTCAGATACGGGTCAGACCGGAGATTACACAGCAACATTCGGAGAAGACAGCGATTATGCAGATATACCAAATGCAAGAAGTTTCACAGGCCCGACATCGCATACAACATACACAAGCGATCATACGACAACCGACAATGTAACGGGTCTTATATGGAAAACATGCTCCGAAGGACAGAGCGGGGCCGACTGTTCGGGCGGGAGCGCAGCAGCATATACCTGGGAACAGGCAAAGAACGCATGTCAGAACCTCAATTCCGCAAACAGCGGAGCAGGCTACGCGGCGCGAACCGACTGGAGGCTCCCTGCAATAGAGGAGCTTATCACTCTGCTCCATACAGGAACATTTAACCCTGAAATAGATACGGCTTATTTTCCGGGAACAGTGTCGTCCTACTACTGGTCTTCCAGTACCAACGTTTTCGATACGGACAACGCGTGGGAAGTGTCCTTCTACAACGGCAGTGTGTACAACTACAGTAAGACGGACAACTACTATGTGCGTTGTGTTTCCGGACCGTGAAAAAAATTGAAATTTGGATGTTGAAATTTGAATTGGGGAGAAAATTTCAGTCGGTTATTTGATTATTCGGTTATTTTGACAGTGCTGTTTAATTATACCTGAAGTTTTTTTTGGCTCCTTTCTTTCTGTTTTTGTATCTTTTTCTCTTTTCTCTCTCTGACAGCTCTCTTCATACCTGAGAATATCATGCCGAGTAAGAAGCTTATAACAAATATTATATATATCAGAATGATCAGCGATGTTGTTATATCCCAAAAGATCAGTTTAATATTCACTTCCTGAGTGTTTTGAGTTGAAATTATAATTAATATCCCGATAATAATGATCAGCAAAATATTTTTTATCTTCATGGCGGCGCTTACTCCCGGAAATTTATTATTTTTTCATTGAGGGAGATCTGTCATTAAATCCGGCAGGATTATCCCGGTCAATTATCAAAAAAACATAATAAGTTAAAATAATCAAGAATTATATAAAAATTTCTTGCTTTTTCTATATTTACTTAAAATAAATTATCTCCTGTTATTGTAAACTGTAAAATTTAATTTCAGGAGAGAAAGAATGAGAGATAAACTGATAATAGCAGTTGTTTTATTTATTATTCCGGGAATTACAATCAGCTGCGGCACAAATAAAAGAAAGATCGAGACAATAAAGTACCCTGACGGTTCAAGGTATGAAGGCCAGTTGTTAAAGGGCAGAATGGACGGACGCGGCGCCTATACCTGGGCTGACGGCTCAAGGTATGTTGGAGATTGGATGAATGGTATGCGGCATGGGAAAGGGACATTTATATGGCCGGACGGGACAAAATATGAAGGGCAGTGGAAAGAGAATAAAATGACAGGGAAGGGCACATTTAATTACCCGAATGGAAATAAATACAGCGGAAATGTTGTAAACGGTAAGATGGAAGGCAGGGGAACCTTTACATGGGCAAACGGTTCGGTTTATTCGGGGCAATTTAAAGATAATAAGCAGAACGGCCATGGAGTTTTGACGGAAGCGGACGGGGGCAAGTATATAGGTGAATGGAAGGATAATAAAAAAAACGGTAATGGAATATATACCTGGGCTGACGGCTCAAACTACAGAGGTCAATGGAAAGATAACAAAAGGCATGGTTTTGGTGTAATGACAGGAAAAGACGGTACTGTTGAAAAAGGCAAGTTCCTTAATGATATATTCGTAGGGAAATAGTTCAAGTTCAAGGGGTCTTTTTGTTTTCAATAATATCTCTTACTTTCCCTGCGAAGCGAGCAAGTGTAAATGGTTTTTGTATAAACGCGGTGCTGTTATTTTCGCGTTCTGCCTTTATTATTGAGCTTTCCTTCAGCATTCTGTCTGTATATCCTGACATGAGAAGAACTTTAAGGCCCTTTCTTATTTTCTTGAGATGTTCGGCCAACTCAAAACCGTTTATTCCGTGCATGACAACGTCGGTTATTAAAAGATCTATTTTGCCGTTAAATTGATCGCTTATCTTAATTGCTTCTTCTCCTGATGAGGCTTCTAATATTTTGTATCCCAGGGGTGTCAATGTATTAATGATCATTTTTCTGATAGCCTTTTCATCTTCCACAATTAAAATTGTTTCGGAACCGTCTGCAATTTCTGCTGGAGCAGGTTTTGCCGTACTGTGAAGCGAACCTGATGTTATTGGAAAATATATCTTAAAGGTTGTTCCTTTATCTGTCTCGCTGTAAACCCAGATGTATCCTTTATGCTGTTTTACTATCCCGTATACGGTAGACAAACCTAATCCGGTTCCTTTGCCTGCTTCTTTGGTTGTGTAAAAGGGTTCGAAAATATTTTCCATAACATCTTTTTCCATTCCCGCGCCCGTATCCGTAACAGAGATCAAAACATATTCTCCGGTTTGAATACCGTCATGAGTTGACGCGTAATTTTCGTCGAAAATAATATTATTCGTTTCAATGATCAGTTGGCCGCCTTTAGGCATGGCATCTTTTGCATTGACTGCAAGGTTCATAATGATCTGTTCAATCTGACTGGGGTCGGCTTTTATATTTTTAAGTTTATTGCAGGGATTAAATATTAAACTTATGTCATCCCCAATAATTGAATTCAGGAGCAGCGCCATATTGGAAATAACTTTATTTAAATTCAATACTTTCATTTCCAGAAACTGTCTTCTGCTGAAAGCAAGAAGCTGTCTTGTCAGGTTTGCGGCTTTTTCGCCTGCTTTATAAATAGACTTAATATTTTCTTTAACGGGATCACTATCGTCAAGCTCCATCATTGACAGTTCGCTTAATCCTATAATGACCGAGAGCATGTTGTTAAAGTCGTGGGCAACTCCGCCTGCAAGTCTTCCTATAGACTCGAGTTTTTGGGATCTTATGAACTGTGCCTGCAGTTTTTCAAATTCGTCTTCTTCGATCTTATGTTTAATAATACCTGCCAGAGTATTGGCAACAGTGTATAAAAATTCTTCCTTGCGGGTGTCTCTTTTATGTTGTTCTTTGAGGTAAAGAATAAGAACTCCGAGAATTTTGTCTTCCTGAACAATGGGTACTGCATAGTGCCCGTGAGGCGTCATTCCCTTGAGAAGTATGTCGTGGTCCGAATTTATACATCCCATATAGATGATTTTACTGCTTTGCGCCGCTTTACCGCATATACATTTCCCAAAGGGTATCTTTGAACAGGTTTTTACATGCTCACTGTCAAAGTTTATATAAGCTTTTAATTCCAGCAAATCCGAGCCTTCTCTGACTGTAAAGATCGCTCCTTTCGGAGTTATGGATAACCATGGTATGGAGATAATATTTTCAAGCGCGGTCTGAAGTTTTTCTTCCAAGGTGGATTTGTTTAATCCTATCTGCATAAGTTTGTTGACTATGGCAAGGCCTTCCTTTTCGGTTTCAAGGGCTTCTTCTATTTTAACCCTGAAAGATATTTCCTCTTCAAGATCGAAATTTAATCTCCTCATATCTTCATATAGCTTTGCATTTTCAAGAGAGATCGCAGCCTGAGAACCAAGAACAGATAATATCCGAAGCCTTTCCTCTGTAAAAGCGTTGATCGTAAGATTGTTTTCAAGATAGAGGAGGCCGATAAATTTTTCATGCCCCATAAGGGGAACGCAGATTATCGATTTCGGTTTATTAAATTTTATATATGGGTCCGATGTAAATAAGCCTTCATCGGAAGCATTGCCGAGAACTACATTCTCATGAGTCCGCTTTACGTAGTTTATAACAGCAAGAGGGATCTGCATATCGGATTCGATCAGTTTTGATTCGAATACTCTGATCTTTGCGGAATTCAAATTCCCTTCCGCTTCAATGAATAGATTGCCGTATCTTTCAAGGATGAGGCAGCCCTTTTCCGCGCCTGCATTTTCGATTACGATCGTTAATATCTTCTTCAGAAGTTTGCTTAATATAATTTCGCCCGAAAGAGCCTGAGAAGCTTTGATGATCGCTGCCAGGTCGAGAATTTCGGTCCCGTAACCGGCTGACCTTTTCAGGTTAAGAGCAGCGGCAGAATATGAATTGACTTTGGCTGCAGGAGAATGTAAAAAGAGTTCCCAGTATTTTTTTTCCAGCGCTTTAGCCTTTGTTACGGCATCCCATTTATGGTAGTATATCCAGGCCTCAATAAAGTAGTTTTTTGCAATTTTCTCCATTCCGATGTCCATGTAGAATTTGCCCGCAAGTTCGCTGCCTATAGCGGCATTCTGGATATAGTTATTTTCAAGAGCCGAATTGATGGATTCATTATAAAGCTTTACAGCCTCTTCGTTTTTGCGGAAAATTTTTGCAAGTTCGGCCTTTATAAGGATATATTTATGATGAAAATTGGCATTGCAGTTCTCAGCCCATTTTTTCAGGATCTTGCAGTTCCTGCTGATCTTTTTCAAATATATTTTTTTTTGATGACCCGACGCTTCAGCGCATAACGCTGTCATAGTGAGAGCCCCATAGAAATGGAATTCCGCCGAGTCCAGTAATCCCAATGAGCCGTCAATATGTTTCTCAGCTTCTATATGAAGATCGTAAGCCCGGGAGTGATCTCCCATGATATAAGATATCTTTGTATTATGGTTATAATGAATGAAAAGGTCCGTATTCAGCCAGATCTCTTTTTTCTCATCCGGGATGAAAAGAGAATCTCTGTTAAAAAGATCTTTTCCCAAAACAGCGTCATTCTCAAGAGGGAGTCCCGTAAGTTTAAGGATATAATCCGTATTGCTCCGGCAGACATGTATATGCGCAGGATTCTTTGTTCTTCTGAACAAGTTAAAATATTTTTTTAATTCTCTGTATATGCCGGCAAGAGGCTTCCCTGTGCAGATCAGTGTGAGAATATACATATTTATATTATATCCCGCATAAACCAGATCGCCCGATTCAAGACCGAAACGAAATCCCTTCAGAAGGTAGTCTTTGTCCGAATCTGCATGGTTGATCCAGTGATTTATCAGATTTCCGAATAAGAAGTTTATTCTTCCTTTCAGCAATCTGTTGTTCGTTGTTTCGCTTAGCCTTAATGCAAGCCTGCCCAGTTGGTGAGCCGACCTGTAATCACCCGCACCTGCGCCGAGAACAATCCCTCCTGCTGCAAAGGCATATCCTGAAACAGGGGAGATACCTTTCTCAATTGAGATATTAAGCATTTTTAAGACCGTGAGAGTAAAGAGCTCTTTGCTCATAAAATAAGCCGGCGCAGTGAGATTCATGAAAAGATTTAAGGCCCAAAGCAGCTCCGGGGTCTTGATTTCCGGGAGGTCGATCGGGTCATCAATGCGGATTGTTCTCAGTTTCATTTTTGTTTTGAGCAATTCTTTAATTATTGAAAATTTGGTCGGAGAACAGGATATATTATAACCGAAAAGATTAAGTCCTTTAATACAGCATAGAGCGGCTTCCTCTATTTTATTTATATTGGTATAAAGAGTCGCTTTTGTTGAATATACTTTTGCCTTATCGATATTTGTTTTTGAATTGAATAGAGTTATGTCGAATAATTTTTCAGCTTCGTCAAAATTTGTATTGATATATTCTGTTTCGGCTATTTCAATATGTATATTAAAAGTTAGATCATAGTCCTTGCACCAGCTTTCTTCATTCAGCATTTCCATTCCCGCTTTAAAACATTTTAATGCTGCCTGAAATGCAGCGGATGATTTCGCTTTTCTGCCGGCTTTTAAATTTAATCGGGCAGCCTCTCTTCTTGTTTGATGGTCTGTGATCAGATCACGGCCGTAATAGAATTGATTAACTATATCGGATACCATAATATCAATATCATTCTTTTTAAATTTTTTAAGTAATTTTTCTCCGATGCTGAGGTGGATTTTTTTTCTGTGGGTCTCGGGGATCAGATTATAGCAGGATTCTCTGATCCGGTCGTGCGCAAACATGTATAATTCTTCAAATCGTAATATCAAACAGTCCTGAACAGAACTGCTCAGCTCAGAATATGTGTCTTCCGTGGATTTGCCGTAAGCAATGGACAGCGTTTTCAGACTGAATGAATTGCCTATACAGGAGGCAATTTTAAGAACCTCTTGAGTATTTTCCGGGAGTTTGGTAATTCTCTCGGTCATAAGTTCGATCATATCCTCTGTGGGAAGCATATTTTTGATATGATCTATATCCCATTGCCATCCTGAATTCTGATCGTAGGTTATCAGATCTTCTCTGTACAGAGAGATCAGGAATTGTTTTATATATAGTGGATTTCCTGAAGTTTTTTTATAAATTAATTCCGAGAGCGAAGATATACCCCCATTACTGATCTTAAGAGTATCCTTTAAGATCATATTTATATCGTTTGGCTCCAAAGCCCCGAGACTGATAGAATTGACATGAATTCCCGATCGGTTGATCTGATCCATGGCTGCGGTTAAGATATGGAAAGTATCTACCTCATTATTTCTGTAAGCTCCTATCAGATAAAAATATTCTCTTTCGGGGTCAGTAACAAGGCTTTTTATCAGATTTATACTTGCGTGGTCGGCCCATTGGAGATCGTCGAGAAATATTATAAGCGGATGCTCCGCTTTCGCAAAAACAGAGAGGAATTTATGAAAAACAATATTAAATCTGTTTTGCGACTCCGGAGGAGCCAGCTCGGATACAGGTAATTGTCTGCCGATGATCAGTTCGATTTCCGGGATCATATCCGCAATTATTTGTCCGTTGGGGTCCAAGGATCTTTGCAGATTATTTCTAAATCTGTTGATCTTTTCCTCATCTTCGGTTAATACCTGTTTGATCAATTCCTTAAAGGCATGTATAATGGCACTGTATGGCACGGAATTTTTTAGTTTTTCAAATTTCCCTGAAACAAAGTATCCGTTTCTGTTGACAACAGGCTTATTTATTTCATGGATTAAAGCGGATTTTCCTATTCCGGAATGCCCTGTTGCGAGCATTATTTCAACTCCTCCCTTGCAGACTCTCTTCAGGCTTTCCAGCAGCTTTTCGGTTTCCTTTTCTCTGCCGTAAAGTTTCTCCGGTATGGAAAATCTGTCGGATATGTCATCTTTAAATAATTCAAATTCTATAATTTCTCCGTAATTTTCTAATTGTTTCAGGCATTTTACCAGATCGGATTTTAAGCCATAGCTGCTCTGATACCGGTCTTCGGCATTTTTTGATATCAGTTTCATTATTATATCCGATATGGGCTCCGGTATACCTTTGTTGATCTCGCAGGGTGGAACAGCTTTTTTTGCAAGATGATAGTGGATCAATTCCATCGGGTTTTCAGATATAAACGGCGCAGAGCCGGTCAGTATCATATAAAATATCATCCCGAGAGAGTAAAAATCGGTTCTGTAATCGATGATACGTTTTATTCTGCCGGTTTGTTCCGGTGAAATATAAGGAAGAATTTTTTTGGTTGATCCTTTATCAAAAAGAAAATTATTGCTGTGATTTATAAATGAAGTTATTCCGAAATTTATAAGTTTTACATGCGGCCGGTTCGATTTGACCTCTATTTTGATATTTTGAGGATTGATATCTTTAAAGATGATCTCTTTTTTGTGGAGCAGGCCAAGAGTTTCCGATATTTCTATTGCGATTAAAAGAAATATTTTTAAGTCAATATTTTTATTATCAAAAAAATCGTCTATTGTAACGCCTGTACATTTTTCATAAGCAATTATGATCTCATTTTCCTGTTCGGCAATTCTGAATATTTTACAGATCCCCTCTGATTTTAATGACAAGATCTTCTCAAGGTCGGATTTTAATTCGATCAGGATATCTGTATTGATGTTCGATTTATTGATTACAGCAATTTCGCATTCGGTTTTTTCGTCGTTATTTTCCGTAAATCCGGTGTATATGGAAATATCCGAGTTTTTATATTTTTTTTGGGATAGTTCCAATCCGTGGATCTTTATCATTAAAAAGCCCCAATATTTATAATTTCTTTTGTATGTTCTTAGCAATCTAATCTATTGATTAAGATTAAATGTCCAATTTATTGAATGGTTTGGATAAATAACCGCCATTCTATAATAAATTTCATAAATATTCCGAAGAATTTACAAGTAATTTTTTTAGTATTTAAATTTTATTTAAAAGCTCGTCAATAGTATCAATGACAGCACTTTCTATATCTTCTGCTGAGTGAGCGTACTTTAAATCTCTTTCAGCTTTGCTGTGATCAATATAGTGAAACGCGTTTCCTAAAAGAGCCTGCTGTTTATTAAGTATTATATTTTTTTTTGCAAGAAGCAGAGATATCCATTTGGGAATTGAAAAAAGGGGGATCCTGAGGTGCGGATCATTATACTTTTTTTTGTATACTTTCCGTACAAGGAGAGCAAATTCTTTCATGGTTAAATTTTCGCCGCCAAGTAAATATGTTTCACCGTTTATTCCGGATTCAAGCGCAGAGATGATCCCATGGACAGCATTTGCAGCGGAAGTATAACTTGCGCCTCCTCTTAAAACCGGAAAGCCATTGATGATTTTTTTTATAAGACCTGTATTGGTGGTCCCTCTGCTGCCAGAGCTTTTACCCACAAGGGAACCCGGTTCTATTATTACGGCATTGAGATTATTTTCGAGAATCGCTCTCTTAACAATATTTTCCGCTTCATTTTTTACATCGCAGTATGCCGACAAACCCTTTTTATAAAAGCTTACGGATTCGCTGATCAGCGTTTTTTGCCGGGTCCTTTTTTCAGGAAATCCTCTTGCTGCAGCACTGCTTATAAAGATCAGCCTGTTAAGCCTTTTCTCTTTTTGAAGTCTTATTGCTATATCTGCAATATTTTTTGCCGTTTCAACATTTGCGGGTTTTGATTCTTCGTAACTGTGGTTGTAGTTTACCGAACCTGCAAGGGATATTATGCTTAATTTTTCAGGTTTGATATTATTTATAATATAATTGACATTCTCCTCTTTGAAAAGGTCAGAAATAATATAGTCGTTAACATAATTTTCAATTGCCGATCTGTCCGATGATTTTCTTACCAGTGCGGATATGTTATATCCTCTTTTGTAAAGTTCAAAACATACTTTTGTTCCGAGAAATCCTGTTGCCCCTGTTACCAGCACATTTTTTACTGTTTTCATTATCGTTCTTTATCTTTTACAGAGCCATGTAATGCCTTAATATATAGATGGTTTTATTCATCTTTATCTGAATTTATCTATGATATAAAGAAAAATGTTTTATATCAATAAATTTTATTAAATTTGATTTAGAATATATCGATCATCATTGAAATTTTCCATATTACCTGAGCCTATGCGAATTTTACCCGTAGAAGGACTTGCCGAACTTGCCGGAATGAATCCCGATTATCTTGGATCGAAGATAATGTTCAAAGGATGAAGGAGATGGGAATTGCATTCATAAAAGATATAACCGACCTGGGTTACATGAAGTATATTATGGTTCCGGCGCCTGATGATATTCTTATCGAATACTTTGAAGTAAACAGAAATGTTATACCCTCTGAGCTTAGGAGCTATTTTGAGTGAAAAATTTGCGCATTTAACCGATTCTGTTTAAGATACTCTTTAAAAAAACCGCTGTTTCAACTTCATTGCTGCAGTAATTTGTAATTTCTTCCAAAGCGGATCTGCTGCCCGCTATATGTTTTAGTATTTCTCCCCTCTGAGATGAATTGAGAGCAGAAAATTCCGGGCGGCTCTTTAATATTTCTCTTGCTTTTGCCAGAGATTCCAGTATATACTCTATGTCATGGGGCAGATGTTTTTCAAGGTCTCTTCTGAGTTTGGCTGAATAAGCCGGCGAAGCTCCGGATGTTGAAACCGATAATAAGAGTTTACCTCTCCTTGTAAATGACGGGATAATAAAGGAACAGTTTTCCGGGTCGTCTGCCGTATTTATGAGGATATTTTTTTTCTTCGCCTCATTATAAACTGCGCTGTTAACTTCGGGGTCATTAGCGGCAGCGAATATCATAAAAGCGTTTTCAATATCCTTTTCCCTGTATTCTCTTTTTATGATTTTCACTTTGCCGGAGGATCCCTTTGCAAGGCGGGCAATTTCTTCATGAATATGCGGGGATATTATTTTTATCTGAGCGCCTGTTTCAATTAAATCCTTAATTTTTCTCAGAGCTGTATTGCCGCCTCCGATTATTACAACAGGCTTTGATTCAAGGTCCGCCATAATGGGGTAGAGTTTCATTATGAGAACTCCATATTAACCGCTTTTTTTTCGCGGTTCATAAACACAGTAAGGCTCCTCGTCAAGATAATCGTCTTCGGAATAGAATGCTCTTGCGCGGCATCCTCCGCAGACCATTCTGTATTGGCAGTCGCCGCATTTTCCCTTGAGCTGTTTAACATCTCTTAATGACCGAAATAATTCCGATTCTTCCCAGATCTCTTTAAAGGGAGTTTTTAATACATTACCGGCTGATATGGGAAGGTATCCGCAGGGCTGAACTTCGCCGCTGTGCGAAATAAAACAGACTCCGCTGCCTGCAAGGCACCCTCTTGTCATTGCGGACATTCCGTCTGTTTCAAAAGTGATTTTTCTGCCTTCCTTTGCGGCTCTCTGTCTGATTATTCTGTAATAGTGAGGAGCGCAGGTTGCCTTAAATTCCATATTCGTCTCTTTTGACTTGTCGTAAAACCAGTTAAGGGCTTCTTCATATTTTTCACTGGAGATCATATCTGTTTCTGCGATCTCAACTCCGCATCCAACAGGTACAAGCATAAAAAGGTGCAGAGCAACGGCTCCTTCCTTTTCAGCAAGCTCCAGAATAGCGTCCATTTTATGTACGTTTCTTTTTGTAATTGTAGTATTAAACTGGAAATCCACGCCGGCTTTTTTTAACAGACGGGCTCCCTTCAGGGCATCGTCAAAGGATCCGGGGACTCCTCTGAAGCTGTCGTGAGAATGGGCATCCCATCCGTCAAGAGAGATACTGGCTCTTTCAATTCCTGAATTTTTGATTTTTTCCGCATACTCTTCATTTATAAGCGTTCCGTTTGTGGCCAAGGCTACTTTGAATTCTCTGCTTTTTGCATAAGAAGCTATGTCGAAAATATCTTTTCTGTACAGAGGCTCCCCGCCTGTAAGAACAAGGATCGGTTTTGCAATTACGGCAATATGGTCAATAACTTTTTTTATCCGATCAAGTCCAAGTTCTCCGGAGAAGTCGAAATCTTCCGCTTCGGCCCGGCAGTGAAGGCATGAGAGATTGCATCTTTTTGTTAGTTCCCAAAAGATCAGTCGCGGGATATTCGGCATTTTCATTGGCTGTTAAACTCCTTTCTGAGTTAATTGTTCCGCAGGCTTATGAGCTTTTTGCAGACCCTATTTAAAATATATCAAAAAGCATCGATTTTGTCCCTTGACAAAGGGCAAAATCCTGATCAAATCATATACCGATTCATTTAATATGGAAATTTTCAATGACGATCGGTATATATCAGTGAAATCATATATCAATCTGTTAATATTTTTGTCAAGCCGTGAATATTTCTGTTTTGAAATATTTTGAAGGTTTTTCAGATTAATCATTGACAAATATGAAAATGTATTCATATTTTATTCTCCAAAGAGAAAGAGCTCTTTTAATAGGCATTATATTCAGCATATTTTATCGGAATTTCGGTACCGGCAATGAAAGCAATTGATAAGTTATACAATAAAATTAACAGTGTAAATCCGCTGAAACTTATAGGCATAATAATTATTATTGACATTGCGGGAGGCGGTTATCTCTTCGGGCTTCTGCAGAAAACAACAAGAAGCGGAATTAATATGAATCACAGGGTCCATGCATCGGAATATAAGCTGAGCTGTACAAAATGCCATAACACAAATAAGAAGAATTCCCGTTTTATGGATTTTCCGGATCATTCGGTCTGCATGGAATGTCACAGCGATAAGATTAAAAGCGATTTTGATGAAGACTGTAAATACTGCCATAATGCTCCTGAAAATACCGCAAATATAAGAAAGAACATTAAATTGAGTCCTCTGGTTCATTTTGACCATGACGAGCATATCACAAATAATATTAAATGTACGGATTGCCATGTTAATGCCGGCACTCTGGATACCGTAACCGGAGATAACCTCCTTCCTGAAATGGATACCTGTGTGAAATGCCATGAGTATTCCGGAGTGGGCATTATCAGTAACTGCTCCTCCTGCCACATAAAGGAATTCAGGTATATAAAACCGGTCAATCATACTTCAGCCTGGTTTGCTGATCATGGAGAAGAAGCAATAAAGGACAGGTTTAATATTTCATGCCTGCTGTGCCATTCTGACAAGGATAACAATATCTGTAAAAATTGCCACTTTGAAGACGATTTGCAGTAAGCGTCTGTTATGATTCATAGATTTAACGCTCGAATGAACATTTTTATCTAATTGCTACTATACTAAAGTTGAAAATCTTATGGACAAAATTTCATATTTAATTATATTTTATCATAAACTTTAACAATCGAGGTAAAAGCATGTCTTCCGCAATTATGAAAAAAAAAGCGAAATCTATTATTGACAAAATGCCTGACAATTTTACTTGGGATGATCTAATGCATGAAATATATGTTCGCCAAACTATTGAAGCTGGATTAAATGACAGTAAATCTGGGAAAACAAAAGATGTGAATGATATTCGAAAAAAATATAGGCTATAGAGTTGAAAGTTCATTGGACGGATAATGCAGAAAATCATTTAGACGCAATTTACGAATATGTTTCAAGAAATTCAGAAGAATATGCTAAACGGATGGTTGACAGACTCACTCAACGATCAATTCAAATTAGTAAATTTCCTTTTTCTGGACGGGTTGTGCCTGAATATGAAAATGAAAACATTAGAGAAGTTATAGAGGGTTCTTATAGGATAATCTATTTTATAAAGGATGAGCAAATAGATGTACTTGCTGTAATTCATGGGGCTCAACTACTTCATCAAAATGATTGACTTCTTGTTCGCATGCGTGCATTAACATCGTCTAACAAATAGAAGTCTTAACGCAGCTAATAAAAAAAACCCGCCAACCTGAATTAGAGGAAACAAAAGTAATTAAATCTTTTATAATATTCACAGGAAAGCTGTGTTAAGACTTTGTTGGACGAAACCACTTTCTCCCGTACATAGGAATTTAAATGCAGTTTTGTCCTTTACCACCCCGCATTTTAAAACCTCATTTTTGAAGATTTCACCGCAGGAAAAGCAATTAGTAAAATACAATGCCTGCCAAAACTGCACTTTTTGCAACATAACGTGAAAGGTAACGGAACATCAGCTCCGGTTTTCTTCTCTCAGTACCGGGAGGTTGAGAGTTAACCACCCAGGAAATATCCTCAAGTTTTTTAAAAAATAACCCGGGGTCATCAATATTTCCCGGGAACTTTAAAGAGCCGGCTTTATACTCTTTACGAAGATAGAACAAAAATTTTCGACGAAAATCAGCAGACATTTTTTTTACCGGCAAAAAAAACGAAGGATTGGAAGCTACCCATCCTGTTCCGTCACTTTTCAGGCAGTCGGCAGGAACAACAACATGGAGGTGGGGGTGATAATGCAGTTTCTGATCCCAGGTATGAAGCATTGCAAAGAAACCGGCCTTACCATGGAATTTACGGTTATTCTTTTGAATACCCTCTGAAAGAGAACGGCTAACCGATTTAAAAAGCAGGTTATAGCATAGTTTTTTGTTTGCCAGAAAAAGAGCACGTAATTGGGAAGGAATGGTATAGGTAAGCAAAAAGTATCCGGTGGGAAGAAGTTCCGCTTCTCTTTTTGCAGCCCACTTAAGCGAAGCGGAGCCATTGCATACCGGACACATTCTATCTTTGCATGATTTGTAAACCGGATGAACAGAAGAACAGGAATCACAGCGGGTAAAAAGTGACGGCACTGGCTCTGTTCTGCAATTTAAAATTTTATGAAATACCGATTTCTCATAACCGGAAAGATTTTCCATTCTTTCAAAATTTCTCTCTATTATTGAAAATATTTTACTTTCCATGATTCATACCTCCAGTATATCAAGGGGACTTTTAACATCGCAGAGAAAGTCTTTTGTCAGATGAGTATAGACTGCTGTAGTTTGCAAAGAACGGTGGCCCAGAATAACCTGTATCTTCCTTAGATTGACCCCGGATTCCAACAAATGCGTGGCAAAGGAATGACGCAATATGTGAGGAGATACATTTTTTTTAATACCTGCTTTCGGCCCGGCATCACGTATGAATTGCTGTGTCTGCCGTTTTGAAAAATGGCTGAACGTGTCATCTTTCTTTGGAAATACATATGTCACTGGTTTAACGGGTATTTTCCGATAGTACTCCCTGAGTGCTGAAAGGAGTTTTTCTGATAATATTGTCACCCGGTCTTTTTTCCCTTTCCCGTCTCTTACGGTAATTACCATATTGGATGAATCAATATCTTCAATCTTAAGATTAAGACATTCAGAAAGGCGTAGCCCGCTGCCGTAAAAAGTAGAGGCAATGGCATAATATTTGGGATTCCCGATGACTGAGAGGAATGCTTTAACTTCCTGCTGTGTTAGTATTGCTGGAAGAGTCTTGTGTTTTCTCTGGAATGGAATATGTTTTACAGGCCAGTTTTTACCTGCAACATGGTTAAAAAAAACCTCATGGCGCATACAGCCTGGTTAAAAAATGTCCAGGAAACCTGCTTCTGTTGAACCAGAAAGACCTGGTACTGGTGAATATGTTCAGGCTGCAGAGTATGCGGAGCTTTGTTGAAAAAACCTGCAAGATTGATGATGTGGTTGATATAAACAGTTATTGTTCTTTCGCTGAAACCGCGAACCTCCATGATTTCACGCATTTCTTTTCTTGTGTATTTTTGCATTATACACCTCCTTTTAAATTGTTATTGATATTATTATCGTATGCAGGTATTTTTATTTTAAGTACTATGAAACTATTAAGGTCACCACCGCAGGTGGTTTAGTCCAACAATGGCTTGCACTTGACCGTGCCTCCGCGCTACGCTTCGCTTGCGCTCTGGCGCGGCGGGTGAAGCCTGGCCGTTATGCCTTGCGAAACAT
>JAJRXZ010000056.1 GCA_024276015.1 Spirochaetota bacterium
ATTTACTTAGTCCGTTTAAATCGTGTTGTAATGTTATTGCCATTACTGATAATATAAATATATTATCAAGTATTTAATTTGCAGACAATATTGGATTGACATGTGAAAAAAAATTATTTGTATGTCAGTAAACGAAAAAAATATAAATGAGCCCTTCCATGCAGTATAACATAAAATATAATAGACACTTTACAAGTGTCGTGTCTATTATTTTGTTGATATTCTTTTCCTGCTCGGGCAATTTAAAAGATCAGGAAGTTGGAAGGTTCAGAATTGTAGTTTTCGGAAATACATCCCCTGGTTCTCCCTTTAAAGGTTTTACGAAAAAACTGCCTCCTGTTGTTCGGAGAATCAGAAGCGAGAATCCTGTTTTTGTTGTACATACCGGCAACATGGTAAGAGGAGGATATGACTGGATGGGAATAACCGTAGAAGATGTTGAAAGGCAGTACGGAATTTTTTTGTCGGAAATTTCAAAGTTAAGAATACCCTTCTATACGGTTGCGGGTCAAAATGATCTTTACAACGGTTCTCCGCTATTATACAGAAGATTTTTAAAGAGAAAGGACTATTACTCCTTCAATTACGGCAATATTCATATAATAATATTAAGAACATATAGCGGAGAAATGCCCCTGATTGACGAAAAACAGTTACAGTGGCTTAAGGGAGAGCTGCAGAGATATAGATCATCTCCGGCTGTTTTAATTTTTACGCATTATCCCCTATTTGTTTCTGACAGGCATAAAATGATAATTGAGAGAGGCAATAAGCTTCACAGTCTGTTTAAAAGGTACCCTGTTAAAGCTGTCTTTTCCGGCAGTATTTCAAGATTTTTTCATCTGAGAAAGGATAAGATCGATTATTATGTTACCGGATGCGGCGGTTATGGCGAAAGCGCAAAGCAGGGGCATTCTAATCAATATTATATTATTGACTATGACGGCAATTCATTTAAAGTTGACGGCAGAAGCGTTTCATTAAAATAACTATTTACAGCGGGAATTAGATGCCGGGTGAAGTTGTAATTGATATTTTTGAGGGTTATATAGATACTCTGAAGAAATTGAAAATTAAAAAAATTGCTTTTACCGAAATTAATGAAAAGAGGCCGGTACAGGTCAAGCGGGATACATTAAAGGTAATTCCGATAAAAAAATTGGAACTGCTGGCTTACCGGCATTCTATAATTTATAAGTGCCTGTTAAATGATGCGGATTTTGATCATATATACCGGATTCTTCTTGATGAAGGATTTCAGTTAACAAGAATAAGCAGAAATATAACCTGACAGGAAATAGCAGTCAATGGGAAAACTTTTACAGGTAAACAATTTAAGAGTAAAATTTCCTTTAAAGGAGAGTGATGTTCTTGCAGTGAGGGATGTTTCCTTTTGGCTTCCGGAGGGCAGAACTCTGGGCCTTGTGGGCGAGTCGGGATGCGGCAAATCGGTCACTGCCTATTCGATACTGAATCTTGTGTCTCCTCCCGGAATTATTGAAGCCGGCGGCATGTTCTACAGAGATAAAAATATTCTCTCGATGAGTGAAGATGAATTGAGAAGTATGAGGGGTAAGGAGATAGCAATGATCTTTCAGGAGCCCATGACTTCGCTGAACCCCGTATTTACAATAGGTTCACAGATTTCAGAGAGCATAATGCTTCATTTGAGAATGAATAAGAAGGATGCCAGGGAATATGCGGTAGATATGCTGAGCCTCGTGGGGATTCCCGATCCTCATAAGAGATACGATTCATATCCTCATGAATTCTCCGGAGGGATGAGACAGCGTGTTATGATCGCAATGGCCCTTTCGGCATCGCCTTCAATACTCATTGCAGACGAACCCACAACAGCGCTGGATGTTACAATACAGGCTCAGATACTTGATCTTCTTATGAAAATCCAGGAAGAAAGAGAAATGTCGCTACTGCTTATTACGCACGATCTCGGTATAGTGGCAAATATTGCCGATGAAATTGCCGTAATGTATGCAGGCGAATTTGTTGAATACGGCCCGACGGACGAGATATTCGGTGATCCTCTCCACCCTTACACAAAGGGGCTTTTTGAAGCTATACCGAAGATAGGCGAAAATGCGGAAAGGCTGAAAACCATACCAGGTGTTGTTCCAGCAATCAGCGCAGATCCCGGGGGGTGCGTATTCCATCCCCGCTGCCCCGCAGGGTCGGATGAATGTACTGAAAAGCCGATTCCGTTGATTGACTGCAAAGACGGAAGAAAGGTGCGGTGTATAAAAACAGATCGTTAATTTTTAACAGAATTTTCAGTAAGAAGAAGATTTAATCATAAATCCGCTCTCTTTTAAATGTTATAATTTTTACTTAGATTTTTGTATGAAAGAGCTTCCAGTATGTGGTTTTTGTCAATATTCCCGCCTCCCTCAAGGTCGGCAATTGTTCTGCTCACCATAATAATTTTATAAAATGAGCGGGCAGTAAGATTCATTCTCTTGGCAGCAAGTTCGAGCAGCGTTTCGGAATCTTTTGATAAAGAACAGAACCGTTTAATTTCTTCAGCGGTCATTCGCGAATTGTATTTTGTTTCGGAACTGCGGAATCTCTTTTCTTGAATACTTCTTGCCAAAATGACTCTCTCCCTTATTGAATTGGAATCTTCGTATTCTGTATTCTTCAGCAGTTTTTTATAATCTACTCTGTTTACAAGAATTTCAATATCGATCCTGTCCAGTATGGGGCCTGCTATTTTTTGAAAAAATCTTTTAATACTCCAGGACGGGCATGAGCAGGATATATCGCTGTCAAAAATATAGCCGCAATAACATGGATTTGTTGCTGCAATGAGCATGAAATCTGCGGGAAACTGAAATGATCCCATAGCCCTTGATACGGTTATTATGCGGTCTTCAAGGGGCTGGCGCAGGGCCTGAATAACATTGCTTTTAAACTGGAGAAATTCATCCATAAATAATACTCCGTTATGCGATAATGATATCTCTCCAACCGAAGGTACCTGGCCTCCGCCCGTAAGAGCAACGTCCGAGGAAGTGTGATGAGGCGAACGAAAGGGGGGTGTTGTTAAGAGTCCCGATGTCCCGTTGAGTTTGCCGCCTACGGAATGGATCATTGTAGTTTCGATGGCCTGTTCCTTTGACAGGGGAGGGAGGATGGAGGGGATTCTCTTTGCCAGCATCGTTTTACCGGAGCCGGGCGATCCGTAGAGAAGGATATTGTGATGACCCGCAGCAGCTATCTCTACCGCTCTCCTTGCCGTTTCCTGGCCCCTGATATCTGAAAAATCCGGAGGAGATGGATGCCTTTCCCGTATCAATTGAGAAGAATGATATTCAACGCCGCCCCCTTCCAGAACCTGCAGCGCTTCCTTTATATCTTTTACCGGAAATATCTTCAGTGTGTCAATGGCGGAAGCTTCGTCTCTGTTCTCATAGGGGACCATCAAGGACTTATAACCTTGTCTGTGAAGGGTAATTGCCATTGATATTACTCCTTTTACAGGCTTTACTGTTCCGCTTAGTGAGAGTTCGCCGATCATTGGGACGGTTCCAGGATCTGCTTCGATCATTCCTGTAGAATGGAGAATTGATACGGCAATGGGCAGATCGAAATTAGCTCCCTGTTTTTTAAATCCGGCAGGAGCAAGATTTACTATATAATTCTTCGGAGGAAACTCAAAACCGGAATTCTCAATTGCCGATCTTATTCTTTCCCTTGATTCGCGGATTGTTGAATCGGGAAGACCCACAATGGTAAAACCGGGAAGTCCCTTTACTATATCAACTTCAATTTCAACAACTTTTGCTTCAATGCCGTGTATGCCCAGCGTTACCGCTCGTGAAAGCATGATTATACTTCCTGTTTTTTATCATTTGTTATTAATACGATTGGAACCGGTAAAAGGAGAAATTTTTTTAGAAAAAAAGCCTGTATGGTATTTTTAATGATTCATGTAGAGGTCCTTATGCCTCAGGATCTCATATCGCTGGTGGATAATGTCAATAGTAGAGATGCAGTCTTTTTCATTTTACGCTCTTTTCAATTATTTTTTAGGCCGCAACTGCAAAGGCATAATTTACATTCATGGAGTTTTTATATACTATTCTTCTGCCGCTGAAATAAAATATGCCCTGTCAATATTGTATTTCAAAAGTATCTGCTTCAGGCTTTTCTCAGCTTCTTTTTTGCCCAGTACTATTGCAGCTCCCCCGACAAAATCGAATTTAATAAACCTGTTCCCGGAATTCCTGATCAATTTGAAGGCATGGGCAATGTTTTTTACATTTATATTATTGATGCTTTTTAATATCATACTTCTTCTGTTCTGGTATCCCTTATTGATCGACGCAGG
>JAJRXZ010000057.1 GCA_024276015.1 Spirochaetota bacterium
ATCTATGGCGTCCATTTTGCATACTTTTGTACATATCCCGCATTTCTTTTCTTTAAGGTATATACAACTTTCATCTATATAAGTAACAAGCGGTATTGCCTGGGAGAAATATATATGTACCGCTTTATTCATAGATATTTCCTGATTAAATTGGTCAGGATATTTTACGGGACAGTATTCAACACAGGTAGTACAGCCTGTACATTTATCCTCTATAATGTATCTGGGCTTTTTAACAAGAGTTACGTTAAAATCTCCAGCCTCGCCTTCCACAACAGCAACTTCAGTATAAGTCAGTATCTCTATATTCGGATGCCGGTCGACCTCGACCAGTTTAGGAGAAAGTATTCACATAGAGCAGTCATTAGTGGGAAAGGTCTTGTCAAGCTGAGCCATGTGCCCTCCGATGCTGGGCGCTTTCTCAACCATGTAAACCTTATAACCCGCTGCTGCAAGGTCAAGAGAGGCCTGTATGCCGCTGATCCCTCCGCCGACAACCAGAACATCTCCAAAATTACTGTGAGCCGGACTTTTTAAAAGCTGATCTTCAACTTGTTCTCTTTCCATTTCTCAAATCCTTTTCAGACTTATATAATTTCATTAATAATTTCTGCGATATCTTTAATTTCAAGGGTTTCACTGTCATCCAGAGACAATCTGCTGTCCTCAAAATTCGTAATACAATAGGGACAGGATGTAGCCAGCACCTCGGCATCTATATCAATAGCCTGTTCCACTCTGAGGTCGGAGAATCTTTCTTCTTTCGGGGTTTCCATCCATATCCTGCCTCCCCCGCCTCCGCAGCATAGACTGTCCTGCATAGAATCAGCCATTTCAATAAGCTGCAGACCCGGTACCTTGTTGAGAGTTATTCTCGGTTCGCTAAATATACCGTTATGCCTGCCGAGATAACATGGATCATGATAGGTAACTTTTTTGTTATACTCACCCTTAAGCTCAAGCCTCCCCTCGTTAATAAGCTCCAATATATATTGCGAAATATGAACCACTTCAAAGTTGACCATGAATTCAGGATATTCGTTTTTAAAGGTATGGTAACAATGCGGTGAAGAAACAAGTATCTTCTTCACTCCGCTGTCAATAAATGTCTTAATATTTTCTTTGGCAAGACTTATGAACAATTCTTCACTGCCGGCCTTGCGGATACTTTCTCCGCAGCAGTTTTCTTTAGTTCCCAGTATTCCGAAATCTACATTTGCCTTTTTCAGGATATTTGCCGTGGCCTGCGCAGCTTTTTTTAATCTGGGATCATAGCTTAGATAGCAACCCGGAAAGTAGAGAATCTCCATATCTTCGGTAAATGGCTTTACCGAATGGCCTTTGGCCCAATCGGCTCTTTTATCACGATCTTCATTGAGAGGATTGCCTTCGCCTTTAAGACTTGCTCCTACTGCGCGGATCGGACGAACATGAGCCGGGAAAACTCCATATTCAGCGGCAATTCTTCGCAAAGACACCCCCGATTCAATCTGCTTTACATCCCTGGGGCACGCCTTAGGGCATTTTCCGCATGTAGTACATCGCCATATATCCTCACTTTCAATTTCAGTTAAACCGAAGGTAGCTTCCCGTACTATTTTGCGCATACTGAAACTTCTGACCCTGTTCCAGGGGCAAACAACATCGCATAAACCGCATTGATAGCATAACTTAAAAGCATCCCCGCCGTTTTCTTTAATTAAATCGATTATCTCTTTGAAGTCGGCAACGTTCTCCACAGCTTTTACCAATCCTCTTCATTTTAGTGTAATTTTGATTATCACTTCTTTGACATACGGTTTATGGTGTCTATGATTTTATCCAGTCCGTATTTGTCGGCCAGTGATTCCAATCCTATCTCCAGCTCTTCGCGCTTCTCTTCTTCTTCACCCTCCTCTTCTCTCTCTTCCAGAGTAAGAGCATCAACAAGACACCATTTAACACAGAGGGGTTCCTCTTCGCCTTCGCACATATCACACTTCAGAGGAAGGCCGGAATCGGGCTCTTTAAAGTCATCCCTGGAGGGGCATGAAGCTCTGCAGAATGAGCATTCATCGTATTCCTTGCCGTCAATTGTGTATTTGTCTCTGCCTGCGCATTCGGCTTCGGAATACTCGCCTGCATATACGGGAACATATATGTCTCTCAAAGGGTCTCGTATTACACGGATGCGGGACCTTGCCGGATTATTGCTGCTGTATTTCGGTTCAGAGTGAAAGGCCGAGCAGATCACCTCACAGGCCCGGCAGCCATTGCATAGATCAACATTTATATTTATTGTTTTAATAGTTTTTTTCTTTTTATCAACCGTCACGTTATCACTCCTGCGCTTAATTTCTACTCTTTGCCTGATAAAGTATCTCCGGATCAATTCTCTTCATCATCCTTTAATATTCCTCTCTTTATAAAATCTTCGCTTACATAATCCAGAGACAACTCATGAAGAGACTCCCTGGTAGGTATGCCGTCATTATTCCATCCCTTCAGTTTATAATAGGCATCTATCAGCTTTGCTTCAAGTTCGGGAAATCTTTTCTTCCAGTGATTTTCAGGCGGCTTTTCATCTTTTCTGCGCATGCCTCTTCTTATGTTGATTGCCCGCACTAAAGTTCTGTATCTTCTCGCTGCTTTCATCAGTTTCTCCTCGTCCATATCAATTCCGGCACCCGATGAGATGAATTTAGGGAAATTGTGTATATGATAGGGCGGTTTCAGGTGAAATGACGATAAACCGGCACACATGCCCAGAGCATCATCTATGTAATGCATCATTTCCTGCCAGTCCACAATATCGCACGCCATATCAACAGTCGGATAATAGGGCAGCGAGTTTTCTCCGCGCAGTTCCCAATCAAGGAAATATTGTTTAAACTTCTCATCAGGAACCTGAAACCAGCCTTTAACGAACTCTTCCCTGTCCTTTCTTTCAGGGAACGGAGCCTGAGGGAACTGACCTTCAATCTGCGTAATATTTATTTTCTCTCCGGTAGAGTACATAAGAAAGTAAACCGGATTCAACATCGACAGCTTAAGAGGCAGCTGTTCATGTTTTTTTATATTGTTATGGGCATATTCATCAGCGCCTTTGCCGATCTCTTTGGCAGCCCAGTAAGTACCGTTTGCAAGAACATCTCCGATACCTTCCCTCCTTACAATCCTATCAAGAAGCCAGAAGAATCTCTCTTCGTTATCGGAGGGGAGGCCCGGCATGTCGCTATCGGTTAAAATTCCGTTTTCGTAAAGCTCAAGAGCAAAAGCCATAACCTGGGGCGTTGAATACCCGTCAACTCCGTATTCAGTAGCCCGCTGAGCTATTCTGAAACCGAAATCAAGATCGGACATGGCAGCCATTGTATATGTAAGTTTTGAAAAGCATTTCATCATATATGTGGGAAGGCCCGGTACGGAAATTGTTGCTCCGCATTTTAACGGACAGTTGTAACAGCTTATGAGCCTCGTCCGCACTCTCTCCATAGTTTCGGTCCATTCCTTTTCGACTTCTTCGTTCCAGAATCCCTTTCTGCGAAGCCGTGAATTTCCCCACATGAAATTCTCCGTATGCCATTTTTCATCATGAATTGCCATTTCCTGGGGCGATCCCAGTCTGGCTAAAATAGGTATAACTCCGGGGATCGGATTTTCTTCCCGAAATTTTATATATTCCAGCACTTCATTGCAAAGTTCAAGGTATTCCTCGGGCCGGGCAATATTAATATCTTTTGTTCCCCGAACAACTATTGCCTTTAATCCTTTATCTCCCATGACAGCGCCTATTCCGCCGCGGCTGGCGCTGGATCTGCCCTGCTCGATTGAAGCAAAATATACTCTGTTCTCGCCGGCCAGGCCGATTGCAGCCACCTGGGCCTTGGGCTCATTTAGTTCCTTTTTTATAATTTCTGCAGTCTCAATAGCGCCTTTGCCCTTTAAATGAGAAGCATCGCGTATTTCTACTTTGTCGTTGTTTATCCACAGATATACAAGATCAGGGGATTTTCCCCGAATAATTACTTTGTCATAACCGGCATATTTCAATTCGGGCGCCCAGAACCCCCCCATCATGGAAAATGCCATCAGCAAAGTCTGCGGGGAAATCGTTGAAACAATAGTACGATTGCAGCCAGTGGCAGGGGTTCCGCACAAAAGTCCTGCGCTGAATATCAAAAGATTATCCGGAGAAAAAGGTTCAACTTCAGGAGGGACTCTGTCCCAGAGTATCTTTGCATTAGTACCCAGGCCTCCGAGATAAAGTTCGGTATCTGCCGGGTCTGTTGCCACTCTCTCAATGTTACCGCGGGTCAGATCAACTTCCAGATTAAACCCTGTTTCTGCGTACCTCATTTTTTTACCCTCTCATAAATTACCTGATTGACTAACTAAATTCAGGCGCAAGCAAAAAATCTAAATATTAAATTTTTATAGTCTTTTTCTTGATTTTATATAATTATATTATTTCAAACTAAAACCATTGAAGCTGTATCGGTCTATGGTGACGTATACAACATTAAAAAACAGAAAAATATATATACTTTCCGGATAGATATTGAACCCGGAACCGACCGGCTACAATTTAGCTACAATTTAGCTACAAAGTAACAATCTGTCAAGAAAAAAAATATATTTTCTTCTTTAAGCAGCTGAAACCGGAATTCCCGCTTAATAATCTAAAAAATATTTTTTTTTCTTGACTTTATTCAGTCCAATTCTTATAGCTATATTATAGCTAAATTGTAATCAAATTGTATTGCCTGAAGGTTGCAATATAGATTATGATTTCTGAATAATAACCGGTTTAAATTTATTATTTAGTAAAGTTATTACAACATAAATATCAGGTAATACTTAAGCAAGCATATAATATAAGGAAAGGTAAAAAGTGCCGGAAGAAAAAAATAACAGGAGTGATCAAATTTCTGCTAAAATGCTGAATGACGGAAAGGTGAAATTCGAATTTTTTGGATGGGAAATGATTGAAAAAAAAGTTAAATCCAGCGGCAACAGCGGCAGAGTATATCTGCCGCCGGATTGGGTGGGGCATCAGGTAAAAATAATCAGGATCGATTAAGATTGATATTTGATATTTTAAGGAAACAGGTGTGGAAAAGATAAAAATCAGAAAATTGGCCCGGAGTGACGGGAAAGCGATAAAGGATATACTTATATTAATAGAACAGCACCCCCCTGAAATTGACTACGAAAAAATCGTTGAAGACGAAGCAGACAAATCCGAAAACGGTAGTTTTGTTGCAATTGCCGATGACAAAATTGTAGGTTTTATGATGAGTTACACCCTTTCCGGGGTTTTCGGCATTAAAAAAAGCGCATGGCTTGCAATGCTTGGGATCCACCCCAGGTATATGGGCCAGGGAATAGGAAAACTTTTGGCAGAAGAAATTTACAAATTCTATTCCGATAAAGGAATAAAAAAAATATATACAACTGTAAAGTGGGATTCCACCGATCTGTTATCATTTTTTAAAACACTGGGGTTTGACAGGAGCAGTTTTATTAATTTGAGCAAAAATTTAGACTGATTCAATTATTTTTTTTCAGGTATAATTTTGAAACATTACATAGAATTAACACTATATTAAATAACTATGATCTATTCGCACTCAAAATACATTACTGCATCTACCTGTTTAATACTTAGCGTGAGGAACCAATTCAGCTGAAACACTATTTATAAATTATTAAGGGAATACCTGAAATTTTAAACTTTAACAAAAAAGGAATAATATATGAAACTGAAAGATAAAGTTGCTATTGTCACGGGCAGCAGCCGAGGTGTGGGAAGGTCGGTGGCAATGGACTATGCCAAAGAAGGCGCCAATGTAATAGTAAATTACAGCTCAAATGAAGATGCCGCATTGGAAGTTGTAAATGAAATAAGGAAAATCGGCAGCAATGCCTTTGCAGTTAAAGCTGATGTTGCCAATAAAGCCGACGCGGAAAAACTCATTGAATCTGCAATGGATAATTTCGGAAAACTTGACATACTTGTAAACAATGCAGGATTCACGCGGCCATCAATGATGCTTAAGATGACTGAAGAACAGTGGGACGAAGTTGTAAATATTCATATGAAAGGAGCATTCCTCTGTGCTCAGGCCGCGGGAAAATATATGAAAGAGAATAAAGGCGGTAAAATAATAAATGTTACATCTGTTGCAGGTATAGTGGGAACCGTGGGTCAGATCAATTACAGCGCTGCAAAGGGCGGAGTTATCAGCATGACAAAATCAATGGCAAGGGAGCTTGCCAGATATAATATTTGCGCCAATGTAATATCACTTGGGATTGTTGCAACCGATATGACAGAAAAGATCAGAACCGATGAGAAGCTCAAAGACATATATATGAACAGAATATTGTTAAAAAGGTTTGCCGAAGCCGAAGATATTACGCCTGCTTTTGTATTCCTTGCATCCGATGACAGCAATTATATAACCGGCCAGCTCATTTGTGTGGACGGCGGCTACGGCATGATTTAAACAGGGAGTTTACAGGTTAATTATCATTTTAAATAAATATAAAATTCGTTTAGATTGAGAGGTTTTAAATATGTTTAATAAAGAATATGAAGCAATGCCTGAAAATAAGATGAAAGAATTACAGCTTGAAAGGCTTAAGTGGTCCATCAGGCATGCATACGAAAATAATAGATTCTATAAAGAGACATATGACAAGGCCGGATTTCACCCCGATCAGTTCAAAACTCTTGACGATATGAAACGGGTCCCCTTTTTAACAAAGGAGCAGATGCGAAGCCAGTACCCATACGGGCTTTTCGCGGTTCCGCTTGAAAAAATAGTAAGAATACATTCGTCATCGGGAACTACGGGAAATGCAACTGTTGTCGGATATACAAAAAACGATATCGAAGTCTTTTCAGAAGTGATCGCCAGGTGTCTTGCAAGTTACGGCGCAACTGAAAAAGATATTATTCAGGTGGCATACGGATACGGCCTTTTTACAGGCGGACTTGGTCTCCACTACGGTTCGGAAAAACTGGGCGCCCTCACTATACCCATAGGCGGCGGCAATACCGAAAGACAACTGATGCTGATAAAAGATCTTGGCACTACAATAATAACCACAACTCCTTCCTATGCATTAAATATAGCGGATTTCATCGAAAAAAAGATGCCCCATTATGATATTAAATCAACAAATCTGAGGATGGCCATTCTCGGAGCAGAACCGTGGACGGCAAATATGAGAAATGAAATTGAATCAAGGCTCGGAATAGAAGCCTATGATCTTTACGGATTAAGCGAAGTTATCGGGCCGGGCGTGTCCTGCGAATGCAGTTCGAAATCGGGCCTTCATGTTTTTGAAGATCATTTCTATGTGGAAATTATCAACCCCAAAACCGGAGAAATTCTTCCCGAAGGCGAAAAAGGCGAAATAGTATACACTTCACTTACCAAAGAAGGTTTTCCCAACATAAGGTACAGGTCCAAAGATATTACAAGGCTCTATCATGACGGATGCAAATGCGGAAGGACTCTTGTAAAGATGGAAAAAGTTACAGGCAGATCCGATGATATGCTTATAATAAGAGGTGTAAACGTATTTCCATCGCAGATTGAAGCAGTTCTGCTCGAAATTGACGGGCTGGAACCTCACTATCAGGTCATTGTTGACAGAGTGGAAGCAATGGACAAAATCGAGGTAAAAGTAGAAGTTAACGAAAAGATACACTCGGCAGGGAAAGAAGCGCTTGATAAATTAACCGGTACGGTTGTACATAAATTAAAAAGCGCTCTGGGCATTACTGTTAAGATCACTCTTGTAGAACCGATGGGAATTGCAAGAAGCGAAGGAAAAGCGGTTCGGGTTATTGATAAAAGAAAATTAGCATAATAAAATTTTAATATGGAGAATAGCAAATGACAAATAAGGTAATATTGGGCAATGAAGCTGTTGCCAGAGGCGCATACGAAGCAGGCTGCCATGTTGCAACTGCTTATCCGGGAACACCAAGTACTGAAATTCTTGAATCCGTTGCAAGGGATTTTAAAGAAATAAAAGCTCAATGGTCACCCAATGAAAAAGTGGCCCTTGAAGTTGCAGCAGGCGCATCTATTGCAGGCGCCAGAGTTCTTGCTGCGATGAAACATGTTGGGCTGAATGTTGCGGCAGACCCGTTGTTTACATTTTCATATACGGGAGTAAACGGCGGTTTTGTTATAATCAATGCAGACGATCCCGGCGCATGGAGTTCTCAGAATGAGCAGGATAACAGGCATTTTGCGCGGGCTGCTAAAGTTCCCATGCTTGAACCTTCAGGTCCTGCTGAAGCCAAGGAATTCGTCAAACTTGCCTTTGATATTTCCGAACAGTATGACAGGCCGGTTATTGTAAGAATAACCACAAGGATCGCTCATTCTCAGGAAATAGTCAATTTTGGAGACAGAAAAGAGGTCCCTGTAAAGGAATTTGTAAGAAATCCTCAAAAATATGTGATGATACCGGCTCATGCGCGCGTCAGGCATAAAATAATCGAAGAGCAGCTTATAAAACTCAAAGAGTACTCCAATACTTCAGGCCTGAACCGCATTGAAAAAGGAACTACAAAACGGGGCATAATAACCAACGGAGTTGCATACAACTATGTGAAAGAAGTTTGTCCCGATGATAATATACTTAAAATCGGTATGGTATGGCCTCTCCCCGACGATATGATCAGACAATTTGCCGAATCGGTAGAAGAGCTCTATGTTGTCGAAGAACTGGACCCATTTATAGAAGACTATGTAAAAGCAATGGGCATATCCATTACAGGCAAAGATATAATTCCCCTGCTTGGAGAGTTGAAGCCTGAAATTGTTGATAAAGCGATGAACGGGAAAGATCCTGATCAGGCTTTACCCGATTACACTACTGAAATGCCGCCAAGGCCCCCGCAGTTATGCAAAGGATGTCCTCATGGATATGTATTCAGAGTGCTCAATAAACTCGATTTAAATGTTAACGGAGATATAGGGTGTTATACTCTTGGGGTGCTTCCTCCATATTCGGCAATGCATTCACAGGGATGTATGGGAGCAAGTATCGGTATGCACCTCGGTTTTGAAAAAGCTCACGGCGACAAACTCGCCAGAAAAAGCGTTGCTGTTATAGGCGATTCAACTTTTGTTCACTCGGGAATAACTCCTTTGATCGACCTTGTCTATAACAAAGGAACAGGAACGGTTTTGATACTTGACAACAGAGTAACTGCAATGACTGGCCATCAGGATAATCCGGCTACCGGGAAAACATTAATGGGCGAAGAAACCCATGAACTTGACCTGGAAATGCTTTCAAGAGCTGTTGGAGTTAAAAGAGTGGTAAAGGTCGATCCGAAGGACATGGATGAATTTGAGAGGATCGTTAAGGAAGAGGTTGCTGCAAAGGAACCTTCTGTAATAATTTCATTAAGAAAATGTGTATTAATAAAATAAGGGATAGTTTCATGAAAAATATAATATTTGCCGGAGTCGGCGGTCAGGGAGTTATATTAGCAAGCAAGGTTACAATGGAAGTTGCAAAAAATGCCGGATATGACGTAAAAGAATCGGAAGTTCACGGCATGGCTCAGAGAGGAGGCAGTGTGGACTGCAATGTAAGATTCGGAGAAAAAGTGTATTCGCCATTGATAAAAAAAGGTGAAACCGATTTTCTGGTAAGTTTTGAACTGCTTGAATTGATGAGAAAACTTGAATACCTGTCTCCTGAGGGGACTTTAATAGTAAACCGTGAACAGATCGATCCCGCCCCTGTTCAGACCGGAGCCATGAAATACCCTCCTGACATTGAAGATTGGCTGAAATCAAATTCGAAAAATGTCAAAATAATCGATACCAGAGAAGCACTGAAAGAAGCGGGCTCAAGAAAAGCGCTCAATATTGTTATGCTCGGAGTTCTCTCCAATTATCTTGAATTCGGAAAGGAACAGTGGGAAGAAGCCATAAGAAAAACAGTGAAAGAAAAGTTTGTTGATATGAATATAAAGGCTTTCAATCTCGGCAGGGAACTTTAATGTGATAACTGAGGACATATCAACATAATATGATTTTCTATCCTAAAATACGGAGGATTTTTTAATAATGGCATTAAACCGAAAAGCTGCATTTATAAACCTGACAACGGAAGATATAGAAATCAAAGAGATCCCTAAGGAGCTGAGAGAGAAATTTCTCGGCGGACGAGGAATTGACATGTACCTTCTATACAACCATATCAAGCCCGGAATTGATCCCTTGAGTCCTGAGAACGTACTTCTTGTCAGCGCCGGTCTTCTCACAGGGACTCCGGCTCCGGCATCTTCGCGTACTCATGTGGGCGGAAAATCACCCCTTACCGGTGCAGTGGGCAGTTCAAATATGGGAGGATTTTTCGGACCTGAATTGAGATTCGCAGGATTTGATCATCTTATAATCACCGGTAAAGCATCAAAACCGGTCTATTTATGGATATATAATGGCAAAATTGAGATCAGAGACGCTTCTCACCTCTGGGGCGAAGATTCCATTACCACTCAGGCTCTTATTCAGGAAGAACTGGCTGACGAAGAAGTGAAATCCATGACTATCGGCGTTGCCGGTGAAAATCTTGTGAGGTTTGCAAATGTTCGAACCAGTATAAAAAATGCGGGCGGACGTTCGGGAATGGGCGCTCTAATGGGCTCGAAAAATCTGAAAGCCATAGCTGTAAGAGGCAATATACCCATTGAGATAGCCAATCCTCAGGAAGCTCTGAGAAATCATAAGGAACTTATCGATTTTATTCAATCGTCTAAATATGCCGAAATAATGGGACACTGGGGTACCATGTTCATCTATGATGTAACTAACTCCACCGGATTGATCCGTACAAGAAATTTTCAGACAAATCAGCTGCCAAATTCCGAGGAGCTGGAATGCGAAGAGATGGAGAAGTATTCTACGGGAGTTTCAGCCTGCTTCGGATGCACAATGCACTGCAGGCATAAATATCTATTAAAAGAAGGGCCAATGGAAGGAGAATATGCAGAAGGGCCTGAATACACAACTCTGGGAGCCTTCGGCACCGAAGTCGGAAACAACAGACTTCACAGAGCCCTTGAAGGAAACCATCTTGTGAACAAACATGGCATGGATACTCTCAGTACAGGAAGTATGATTTCATGGGCGATGGAACTTTATGAGAAAGGATTAATCCCGGACGAACTAAGGGGAGATCTTGACCTTCGATGGGGCAATATGGATGCGGTTCTGCAACTGGTTGATGATATAGCAAACAGAAGAGGTCTTGGAGACATACTTGCCGAAGGGCCCAAAAGAGCAGCTGAAAAACTGGGAAAGGATACGCTGAAATATAACATCCAGGTTAAGGGGATGAGCAATCTCCATTCCGATGAAAGACCTACGCCGTCCCTTGCGCTGGGCATTGCCACTTCTACAAGAGGAGCCGATCATCTGAGAAGCCGGCCTGCAATCGACCTGTACCATCTGCCTGAAAATGTTCTGGAAAAGATCTACGGCCATGAAGGCATGACCAGCGATTACAGAGATTATGAGGGGAAACCCTGGATGGTATTCTGGCAGGAGTGCCTGTATGCGCTTGTTGATGCGCTGGGCATATGCAAATTTCAAACTGTATTTCTGTCGCCCAATATGCCCAAATGGGAGGAATACAGCAAAACGATCGAACTTATTACAGGTTTAAAATTTACTCCTGATGAATTAATGAAAACGGGCGAAAGAATATATAACCTTGAACGAATGTTCAACATGCGGGAGGGTTTTACAAAGGCCGATGATACATTGCCTGACAGATATTTTGAAGAGCCCACGCCGGACGGTCTTGACGTTGTCAAAGGTAAGGTTATAGACAGGGAAAAATTCGAAAAGATGCTGGAAGAATATTACACATATCACGGATGGGATTCCGAAGGCAAGGCTACACCTGAAACATTGAAAAGACTTAATCTGATCAACGAACCGAGTAATATGTTATAGGAGTTCAAAATGACAAAGATACTAATTGCCGATTATGAAAAATGTACCGGATGCCGTTTATGCGAAATGGTCTGCTCTGTTAATAAAGAGGGATTCAGCGACCCAACCATGTCAAGAATACATGTAATTAAATGGGAGACCGAAGGCCTCTATATTCCCATGTTCTGCCAGCAATGCGAAGAACCTCTCTGCGCTGCCGTTTGCCCTGTTAATGCGATTCAAAGAGATGACGAACTTGGCAGATTAACAGTGGACAGAGAGCTCTGCATCGGGTGTAAATCATGTATATCCGTTTGTTCAATGGGTGGAATAGGATTTGACAAAAGAGATAAAAAAGTCTTCAGATGCGATCTATGCGACGGAGATCCCACATGCGTAAAATATTGCGAAACTGAAGCGCTTCAGTATGTAGATAGTGATAAAGTACAATTAAAAAAACAGCGCAACGCTGCACACAAATTGCATGTTGCTCTAAAAGGGAAATAGCGTCTGACAAAAGATGATCATTAATGTTGAATTTATAGGATTCCCTGAATTAAAAGCCGTAACCGGGAAGAAAGCCCTTAAACTGGAATTTTACGGCAGCACTTTCAGTGATCTTATAGAATTATTAGAAAAAAAATATAAAGAGCGATTTAAAGGATCTATCCTGAATAAAGAAGGGATAGTAGATTCTACTGTGCAGATACTAAAGAACAACAGCAACTGGATAAAGAGAGACGATTCTTCACAGCAGCTTAAGGATGGAGATAAAATAATTTTTATGCGTATGATGGGCGGAGGATGATGAAGAGGATTATAATAGTGGGAAGCGGAATTGCCGGTGATGAAGCTGCATTTGCTGCAAAAAAAACCGATCCGGCCGCAAATGTCGTTATCGTTACAAAAGACCCCTGCCCTCTCTACAGCGCATGCGTTCTTGCCGATTATATAGCTGATGAAATTCCCAGAGAACACGTTCTGCTGCGCAAAGAGAGCGATTACAGCAGAGCAGGTATTGAATTATTAATGTCAACAGAAGTTACCGCATGGAAGCCGGAAAAATCTGCAATATATATAAATGACCGGGAAATGCCTTACGATAAACTGATCCTTGCCATGGGAAGCAGAACTTTTATCCCTCCCATACCCGGTATAGATAAAAAGGGAATCTATTCTCTGAAAAATCTATCCGATGCAGATTCCATAAAGAAGGCGAAAGGTGATAAAGCTGTGGTTGTGGGCAGCGGTCCCGTTGGGATAGAAGCTGCAATTGCATTAAGGAAAAGAGGCTTTTCTGTAATTCTAATTGAACTTCTGGGCCATATTCTGCCAAGTATTTTCGACGCTCCTGTTTCCCAAAGCATAAAAAAATTGCTGGAAGAAAATGGGATTGAGGTTCATACAGGAGAACGTCTTCTCGAAATAATCGGGAAAGATAACGCGGAAAAAATTAAAACCGATAAAAACACATATAACTGCGACCTGTTAGTTGTTGTTGCAGGCATGAGGCCCGTTGTAAAGCTTGCCGGCGAAGAGGGGCCTCCCCTGGGCGAAACCGGCGGTATTTTTGTTAATGAAAAGATGGAAACTGCTGTTGAGAATGTTTTTGCCTGCGGAGACTGCGTCGAATCCGGAGACAGACTCAGCGGCAAAAAAGGTATATATATGCTGTGTAATAACGCAAGGCTTCAGGGCAAAACCGCGGGTATAAATGCCGCAGGCGGCAACTTGCAATACCCCGGAAGCATTAATGTAACCACCGTAGATATTTTTAATACCGGCGCTGCCGCTATCGGCACTATGGCAGGAAAATGTTCTGAAGACGATATTAAAATTATACACCGCCAAAGCCACTTGGGCGAGCTGCGGCTTATCTTCAGGAATAACTGCCTCATCGGAGCCCAAACTCTGGGCCGGGTCGATATAATCGGAGGAATACTGAAAATACTTTTAAAAAAAGGAATTATCGGGAATTCTCTTAACATAAACAGGGCAATGGAATTATGGAGTTTAAGAAATTTTAAGAGAGAGATCATCAATACTTTGAACATAAAAATTTAATAATATTTCATTAAAATTTACGATAATGCAGAGGAAGCAACAATGAAGAAAAAAAACATTCACAAAGGCCAGGTAAGATGCCTCAATTGCTTTGAGAGATTTGCGCCGCCGCAGGGCAAAGCGACTGCAAAATGTCCTCACTGCGATCTTGAATGGAGGATCACATGGTCTTCACCCGATTCGGTAAAAGTAAGAGGCCCCGTATGGCAGATGATCAAGTGAACTTATCTGAAAAACATTTTCAATAATTTAATCTATTAGATGGAGTTAAAATATGGAAACTATTAAAGCGTATGGTTATTATTTTACAAATGCGGGAACACCTTTGGAAAGGAGAGAATTTACAATAGACAGTATCGAAGACGACACTGTTGTAGTAAAAGTAGCAGGCTGCGGTCTCTGTCACACAGACCTCGGTTTCATAAGCGGTAATGTTAAAACAAATCATGAGCTGCCTTTAATTCTCGGACATGAAATAAGCGGAACAGTTGCGGCATCCGGTTCGATTTATGAAAACCTTGTGGGGAAAAATGTAATAATCCCTGCAGTACTCCCATGCGGCGAATGCGACTTCTGTAAAAGCGGAAGAAGCAATGTTTGCAGAGCTCAAAAAATGCCGGGCAACGATTTTAACGGCGGTTTTGCAAGCCATATAAAAGTACCTGGCCGTTTTCTGTGCCCGCTGCCCGACGATACCGGAAAGATCGATCTTTCTCAGCTATCGGTAGTTGCAGATGCGGTGACTACTCCCTATCAGTCTTTGATCAGAAGTAAATTAGCCGAAGGGGACCTTGCAATCGTAATAGGAGTTGGCGGAATCGGCATATATATGGTTCAATTTGCAAAAGACGCGGGAGCAACGGTTATTGCAATGGATATTGACAATGACAAGCTCAGTACCGCAAAAGCTCTGGGAGCTTCGTATGCGATCAATTCAAAGGGCCTTTCTGAAAAGGATATAAAGAAAAGTATCAGAAATCTCGTCAAGGAAAACAACCTGCCTAAAAACAGATGGAAAGTCTTTGAAACAAGCGGGACAGGCGCGGGACAGGAAACTGCCTTTTCACTGCTCTCCTTTGCAGGAACGATCGGAATTATCGGATTCACAATGGATAAAGTTACAATAAGGCTCAGCAATGTTATGGCTTTTGACGCCGATATTTTCGGCAACTGGGGCTGTATGCCTGAGAACTATCCCGGAGCTGTAGAAAAAGTTTTAAAGGGAAATATAAACATTCTGGACAATATTGAAGAACATCCCCTGGATTCAATAAATGATATTATCAAGCTTGCAATGGACCACAAGCTGTCCAAAAGAGCTATCTTAAAACCATAGGTTGCTAATTAACTTTATAAAAAATATTTCGGAGGATATTAACTAACTATGAAAAATCACACACTAATTGAGAACTATGAATACAAAGAGATCATTGCAGAAAGAAGGCCGCTTCTCGATCATAATGGTAATCCTGTGGAGGGCCTTTATAATTTCTGGATTTTGCTGAATAATCCCAAACAGTACAATTCTTACACAACCAATGCCGTAAAAGAAGTGATCATTGCTTTCAGAGAAGCATCATGCGACAGATCCGTTGTTGCTGTTGTATTTTCCGGCGTTGGGGATAAAGCTTTCTGTACAGGAGGAAATACTAAAGAGTACGCCGAATACTACGCCGGGAACCCGCCGGAATATAAGCAGTATATGCGTCTTTTTAACGACATGGTAACAAATATTCTAATATGCGACAAACCTGTAATTAACAGAGTGAATGGCATGAGAATTGCAGGCGGCCAGGAAATCGGAATGGCCTGTGATTTTACAATTGCAGCAGATACGGCACGATTCGGCCAGGCAGGTCCCAAACACGGGTCCGCTCCTGACGGCGGATCAACAGATTTTCTGGATCTCTTTGTTGGGATCGGGAATTCAATTGAATCGTGCACTCTGTGCGAACACTGGTCTGCTCATAAGGCTCTAAGAATCGGGCTCATCAATAAAATCGTGCCTGTGATGAAGAGAAAAGACGGAAAGTTTATACCGAATCCCTTTGTGGAACTTTCGGAAACCGATGAATTCGGCAACTGGATTTTCGGAGATTTCAAAACCGGCAGCGCCAAAGAAGAAGCGAAGAAAATATCTGCAGAATGTGAAATAGACCTGAGTATCCTTGACAAAGAAGTTGAGAAGATGGCCTATTCTCTTTCATTAACTATGCCGGGCTGCCTTACAAAAACTCTTGAATCGTGCAGAAAGAAAAAACTGGATCACTGGTTCAAGAATAGCGAAACCAACAGATCATGGCTGGGGCTTAATATGATGACAGAAGCAAAAGCCGGTTTCCGCGCTTTTAACGAAGGGCCAAAGAATAACCGTGAAGTCGATTTTATTAAATTAAGAAGGCTCCTTGCAGAGGCAAGGCCCTGGACCGAAGAACTTGTTGAGGAAATATTGCCGAAGTAGTAATTTCTTCAATCAGATCAAATTTTTAAATAAACTATTGATGCTTCAGGAGATAATATGGGTTACGAATTTTTGAAAATTGAAGAAAAAAACGGCGGAGAAGCTGTGGAGGTTATAATAGGCCCTCCTCCGGCAAATATTATAACTGCAAAAGTTATGGAAGAGATTTCAGCATTTATCAAAGAAGAAGAAAAAAATAAAAACAGAAAATTGATTATTTTTACAGGTGAAGGCAAGCATTTCAGTTTTGGTGCCAGCGTTGAAGAGCACAAACCGGAATTTGTAAATGACATGCTCCCGGGTTTTCACAAAATGATCGGAGATATTATCAATTGCCCTATCCCCACGCTTTCCAAAGTATCGGGGATGTGTCTTGGAGGGGGATTTGAACTTGCATTGGCCTGCACATTTATTTTTGCAGACGAAAAGGCAAAATTCGGCGTTCCTGAGATACAGTTGGCTGTTTTCCCGCCCGTTGCCTGCGTGCTTCTTCCCCTCAAGTGCGGAGACGCTTTTTCATCACAGATGATCCTTACAGGCGGACAGTTTGCTGCCGGCGAACTTATAAAGCATGGACTGCTTAATAATACCTCAGAAACGGGAAAACTTGACGAAACAGTATCGGATTTTTTTGAGAAAGAACTGAAACCGAAGAGCGCCTCGTCATTGAGAATGGCAAAAAAAGCATCTGCAATGGTGCAAAGCAGGCTCTATAAAGATTTCATAGATGATCTTGAAAATCTTTATCTCAATGATTTGATGGCTACACATGACGCTAAAGAAGGGATCGGGGCATTTCTTGAAAAAAGAAAACCTCAATGGAAAAACGAATAAAAAAAGAGGTATAAATGGACGCATTTATAGTAGAAGCAAAAAGAACTCCCATTGGACGTTCACATCCTGAAAAAGGTATTTTTAAAAATATCCGCGCAGACGAATTATTGGCTCAGCTTTTTCAGGATTTTGCCTCAAGGTATAATCCCGAACTGATTGACGATATTTATATAGGATGTGTAGGGCAGCACCTTGAACAGGGCAAAAATATTGCGCGGCTTACAGCTATGCTGGCAGGATATCCCGATACCATCCCGGGAGTAACAATTAACAGACTCTGCGGATCGAGCCTCCAGGCATTTAACTTTGCGGTTCAGGCGCTCCATTGCAGACAGGCAGACCTGCTCCTTGCCGGCGGTGTTGAACATATGCATCATGTTCCAATAAATGCCGCGATAGATTATCATAAAGAATTGCAGGAAAGATATGAATTCCCCTTTAATATTATGGGGCTTACTGCTGAAAAAGTTGCCGACATTTATAATATAAGCAGACAGGAACAGGACGAATTTGCTCTTGAGAGCCATAAAAAAGCTGTTGCTGCGCAGGAAGCAGGACATTTTGACAATGAAATATTACCGGTCACCATCGGCGAAGACACAATTTCCAGAGATCAGTGTCCCAGAAAAGAAACAAGCATGGAAGCCATGCTGAAACTTAAAACAATTTTTAAAGAGAACGGAACTGTCACTGCAGGGAATTCGTCGCCTCTGAACGACGGCGCAAGCCTTACCCTCCTGGCATCCGGAGCTATGTGCGATAAGATGAACTGGACTAAGAGAGCTGAAGTTATAGACTTTGCAGTAATAGGACTTAACCCTCTTGTTATGGGTATGGGACCTGTATACTCTATTAAAAAGCTCCTTGAGAAACAGAATCTCACTGTAAAGGACATAGACCTTTTTGAGATCAACGAAGCTTTTGCCAGCCAGTCCATCGCATCTGTAAGAGAACTTGAAATACCGACTGAAAAAGTAAACATCTGCGGAGGAGCAATTGCGCTGGGTCACCCTCTCGGATGTTCAGGGACCCGATTGATTGTCACTCTTCTGAATAATCTGGAACGAACCGGTAAAAAAATAGGGATCGCTTCAATGTGTATAGGACACGGGCAAGGTATTGCAACATTAATTAAAAGGCTGTAAAAAATTATTACCAAAAAATAAATTTTACTGATTATGGAGATAAAAATATGTTAACAAAAGCTTTCATTCCTTATAAAGGCTACTACAGTACTCCCTTTGCAAGGTGGCAGGGCAGTATGGCAAATGAGAATTCGGTCACGCTTGGCGCTGCAACCGTCAAAAGATGGCTTCAGCACAAAAAAATCGACCCGAAAAATTTTGATTATTTTTTCCTCGGCATAACTATCGGGCAGCACCGCTGGTTTTACGGAGGCCCATGGGCTGCCGCTCTTTCCGGCATGGAAGGGATCCCCGGAATTACAATCAGTCAGGCATGTACCACATCTACCACCAGTATCTATCAGGCTGCCATAGGTGTGGAAACCGGTTATTATGAACAGGCTTTCTGCTTAATGACAGACCGATGTTCAAACGGGCCGCATACAATCTGGCCTAACCCCATGGGGCCGGGCGGTGAAGTAATTTCGGAGAACTGGATGATGGATAACTTTGCTAAAGATCCATGGGCCGGCGGAGCTATGATTCAGACCGGAGAAAACGTAGCTAAGGAAGCCGGGATAACAAGAGAACAGTGCGATGATCTAACACTGAGACGTTACGAGCAGTATCTTGACTCGCTTGCCAATAACCGCGAATTTCAGAAAAAATACATGTTCCCTGCTGAAGTTAAGTTATCCAAGAAGAAGAGTATTCTCGTTGAAGAAGACGAAGGGGTAACCGAAACCAGTGCCGAGGGTCTTGCGAAATTAAGACCCGTAATTCCCGACGGGGTACACACATTCGGATCACAGACCCACCCCGCAGACGGCAATTGCGGTTTAATTGTAACAACCAGAGATAAAGCAAAAGAGCTGAGCGATAATTCCGATATAGAGATTCAGATCCTCTCATACGGATTTGCCAGAGCAAAAAAAGGTTATATGGCAATGGCCGTTGTTCCTGCGGTCCGGATGGCGCTCGATAAAGCAGGTATAACCATTAATGATGCAGCTGAGATTAAAACGCATAATCCCTTTGCGGTAAATGATATATATCTTGCACAGCAGTTAAACATTGATGTTAATAAAATGAATAATTACGGGTGTTCCCTTATCTACGGTCATCCTCAGGCTCCGACAGCAGGACGAAGCATTATTGAAGGGATCGAAGCTGTTGCATCCTCCGGCGGAGGCTACTTGGTCTGGGGAGGCTGTGCGGCAGGCGATACAGGCGGAGCAATGGTTATAAAAGTAGGATAAGTAAAAGAAATGTTGAAATAAAGTCAACTATGATGAAATCATGGTTGACTTTATTTTATGAATTAAGTAAAATTACTTAATTCAATCTTAATATTTACTTCAGGAAAAATATATGAACCGGTCAACTGCCCCTTTACATTACGGATGGTTTGTGCTCGCAATGGCGACCCTTGTGGTCTTCAGTTCGCTGGGTCTTGCACGATTCGGTTATACGGTAGTATTGCCCTCTATGCAGAAAGGGCTCGGCATGGATAACACTGCAGCAGGTTTACTTGCTACGGCGAACCTTATTGGTTACCTATCCCTGTCAGCAATAGGAGGTGCCCTTGCATCGCGATTGGGGCCCAGAATTGTTATCACTTCCGGGCTCACTCTGGCCGGATTATGTATGATCTTCACCGGACTTGTTGACACAGTATTACCTGCCGCTCTATGGAGGGCACTGACTGGGATCGGAAGCGGAGCCAGCAATGTTCCGGTTATGGGACTTATTGCTGCATGGTTTGCGGCAAAACGGCGCGGTATGGCAGCGGGTGTTGCCGTTTCCGGATCTTCAATTGCTCTGATATTTCTGGGCCCTGCCGTACCTCCTGTGTTAGCTGCCTATGGGGAAAACGGGTGGCGGGCATGCTGGTTTATTTTCGGCGGTGTTACTCTGATACTTGCAATTGCCGGATCTATCATATTAAGAAACAGACCCTCTGAAAAAGGACTTGAGGCCATCGGTTCCGAAAATAATTCTTCATCCCCGCCCCTTCCGAACACCGAAAAAAGTAAGCTCCAATGGGGAAAAGTTTACAAATCACCTTCTGTATGGCATCTTGGATTTGTATACGCGGCATTCGGCTTCTCTTATATAATATATATTACATTTTTTACCAAACATCTGCTGTCAACCGGAGGATATTCGCAAAAAGAAGCGGGTAATCTCTTTATGATAATGGGATGGTTCAGTATGTTATGCGGTTTATTATGGGGTACTGTTTCCGACATAATCGGCCGGAAGTATGCTCTGATGATCGTGTTTCTGATACACTCTGTTTCTTTTCTTATATTCGGTATATGGCCGGTTCCTGTGGGTTTCACAATATCGGCAATTCTTTTCGGAATATCCGCGTGGAGTATTCCGGCAATCATGGCTGCCGCGTGCGGGGATAAGCTGGGGCCGCGGCTTGCGCCTGCCGCTCTTGGCTTTATTACGCTTCTATTTGGTATCGGCCAAGCAGCAGGTCCCGGAATTGCAGGAGTTCTTGCAGACAGCTCCGGTTCATTCAATTCCGCATTTATACTGGCAGGTTCTATTGCCTTTCTTGGAGCTCTCTTATCACTGGGAATAACCAAGACACCTGTTGTGAAATAGGTATTTATAAATTTTCAGGAAATCCCTTAACTCCTTCTTCAAGCTGAACGCCGAATGACTTGAGGGCCATAGAAAGCATGTTATACTGCCCCACAGTAAATACCAGATCCATCATCTGCTTCTGATCATATTTTTCGGAAAGCCTTTCCCACGTGCTGTCATGCACAACTGCATCGCTGTGAAGTTCATCAACTGCTTTGATCAGAGCCCTTTCAAAGGGAGTCCATCCTTTTTCGTCGGGGCCCTTTGCAATGCGGAGTATCTCTTCGTCGGTAAGACCGCACTGTTCTCCTATTATAACATGTTGTCCCCATTCATACTCGGATCCGCAGAGCCATCCTATACGAAGGATCAGTATCTCCCTCTCTCTGGGTGGGAGAGTCGATTTACTCAGAATGTGATTGCTGAAAACCAGCCATCTCTTTAAAAGCTTCTCATGATTTGCAAGTGTCATAAATATATTGGGCACCCTGCCATTGAATAGCTTTTTTGAACCTTCCAGCAATGACTGCAATTCTTCATTTAATTCGGGTTCTTTTAAGGGTTTTATGCGCGGTTTAGTCACTTTGCTTTCTTTCATAAACAATCCTCTTTCCTGATCTGTCATATATTTTATCTTTATTCATTAATACCAGATTATAATTACTATTCAGTAATGGCAATTATTTTATTAAGATAAAAATTTTAAATATTGACACAATAAAATGTTATTATTTAATCAATTAAGATCGCTCTATATTTTAAACTTTTTTAACATGGAGATGAAATGATTGAATCTGTTGTTGCGGTATTCATATATGAGAAGGAAATATTTTATTTTCAGAGACAATTAACACTGAGAGCCTTCCCAGGCTATCATGCTTTCCCGGGAGGGAAAATCGATTCTGACGAATCTGAAGATCCCTATAATGTAAAATATCTTAAAGATTATCCTCCTAAGATCATGCGCGCTTTATGCCGTGAACTGGAGGAAGAGTTAAAATTCAACCTTGAAGACGCAATAGAGAATAACGAAATAAAAGAAATAGTTTATTTAGGGCTTGCGAAACCCCCGGTCAATGCAATTGGAAAATTTGTTGCCCATCATTTTAAAATAGTACTGAACAAAAAAATTGATTTCACGTCAGAACCGGAAGAAGCTCTCGACAGCGGGTGGATCCCTGTTGAAGAGCTCTGCAGATTATATAAAAAGGGAAAGGTTCTGGCAGTAATTCCGACAAAGAGAGTCATTGAAGAGTTATCCAATGATATTAATATTACCCGCATTGACCCGCTGAATGTAACCTGTAATCCCCGGGAAGAGATACCTGTATTGTAATTAATGCATGAGATCCATTTTCTTTTCGTAGTATCGCATATGCGGGAAAAGCCTTACTTTACAAATGCAATAATAGTGGGAGATCCGGCATATATTATTGACCCTTCACCCCATTCTATTGAAGAGCTTGAAAAGCTAATTAACAGTATCAGAAAATTTAATATTTCAGGCATACTGATCACTCATCATCACAAAAATCATCATAAAAATGTTTTGGCACTTGCAAAGAGATTGGATCTCCATATTAGGTGCACTGCCGTAACGCATAAGCTTCTGGTCGAAAACTACGGAGAAACAAATTTTAACGGCGTTGAGGTTATTCATATTTCTGAAGGAGATATTCTTACCAGATGGCTCGGGAAGAAGATAAAAGCATATCGCCTCCATGGACATGATTCGGGTCAGGTGGGATTGGCTTCGGAAAATATGGAATGGTTTCTCATCGGTGACATGATAAACGCTGCCGACTGGAAGATCTCCGGAGCGGAAATTAACCCGAAGACCGGCAATAAGGAAATGTACTTAAAATCTTTGAAAAGAATTATAGGTTTTAATCCTGCGGTTATAATCCCTTCACATGGGATGCCCCTTGGCAGTATACATTATTTAAAGGAAATTTTAAATAAACTACATTAATTTAACTCCGGCAAAGATCGAAATTGATCCGATTCGTTTTAAATATTTAATTTGTTGAAATAAATTATTTGACATATATTACAGATTAAAAGTTTTGTATAATTAAATCTTTCTGAAGATAATATTATTTCAGGTTTAACAAATGAGAATAGAACAGGCTAAATGGTCGGAAAAGGGAGGATGGTTTCCTAAAGAACCGGGTATTTTAAGCGATTCTGCGCAGCTTGTCCTCTTATTCGGAAGTACGAAAAATATTTCACAGGAGTTAAACTTCAATGAAATAAAAAGACTATATCCAAGAGCAATTCTCTTCGGATGCTCCACTGCAGGTGAGATATTTAACACTGAAGTCAACGATGATACCCTTTCATTAACAGCAATTGAATTTAAGTCTGCAAGACTTACAGGGAATCTGATAAACCTTAAAAACATGGAGAACAGTTTTCAGGCAGGGCGAAAACTGGCCGATATCTTTGACAAGGAAGGTCTTGTCCACCTTTTCGTACTCTCCGA
>JAJRXZ010000058.1 GCA_024276015.1 Spirochaetota bacterium
CTTTTCCGTGAACATTGCGATGAATCGGATTCCAGTGGGACATACCGCGGCGCCTCGGCAGCCGGTTTGCTCTACTGGGACGGTTACGTATATGTTTCTCTTCATAATTATCACTTATTAAGCCCGAATTTTTCTATGATTAGAAATATGTGGGCCTACAGGGGCGATTCGGGCATGGTAGGAAGAGCATCATGCACAACATGCCATAATGTGCACGGCACTGCCGGAACTGTCAGAAGCACGTATGATGAATTTGGAATTACTGCCTTTACAAATGGAGCAGATGAATATAAGAGAATGGTACCTGATGAGAACTATGAAAATGCAAATATGACTGCATATCCGATTTATTGTAACTCAAGCTGTCATTCTCTCGGTGTAACAAATTACTGGCATACACCATCAGGTGAATAGTCCATATTGAACAGGATATTTTGAGTTGAAATTATTAACTGAACATTTTTATTAAAACATAAAGAAATATATATAAAAATATAATTATGAAAATAATCGGTGATGTGTTTGGCAAAATTTGAATAATATAATATATACAGAAAAAATTATATTAACAATTTGTAGTTATATTCAAATTATACTAAAATAGGTACAAGTACCTATTGACAGGATCAGATCATGTCGATATTATAATAGAAAGTGTTGTGCTCAATTAATTAAAATGTATAAATGAGGAAGGTTGTTTGTTTTTTTCTATAAAATTATATGAACGCTTTAATGTGAATTAATACAGCTTGCAGGAAGAATATTTATTTACAGATTTACTTTTAAGATGAATAAGTGTTGCCGCGGGCAAATTTCTTGACTGAGAATTTGATTTAAAGCAAATTGACTTATTAAAAAAACAGATAAATAAATTTTAGAGGTAAAAGTTCGTGAAATGGAAACAGTTTACTAAAAAAATTTCAGTGCTGTCTATTTCGGCTCTGGTATTAGTAATGCTTGCCGATATTAGCGGGTTTTCAAAACCGAAGATCAGCGGTTCGGTTGATACATCGGCATATACCTACAGTACCGTTAAGGAGGATTTTTCCGGTACGGATACTAATTATAAGCTCTATGAAAGTATTTTGCTTGATGTAAAATTCAATGACAAGCTGAGCATACATACCAGTGACAGAATTGCTTACAGAGGGCTTGAGATTGAAAAGGATGCAAATGAAGACCCTGAAAAGCTTGATCTGAATATCTATTACGGTTATGTAAATTATAAGCTCAATAATAAACTCAATTTTCAAGTGGGCCGCATTATGGGTATTAATAATCTTGTATATACTTATTTTGACGGTCTTAATGTTAATTTTAGGACCATGGTCAAAGAAAATAAGTTGACCTTTGATCTATACGGCGGTCTTCTTATTAATGACGATTATCTTGAAGATGAAAAGGATCCGGACAACATTAACGGTTTCAACAGTTTTGACGTTAGAAATTTTTATATAGAACAGAGAGTTGGCGACTATATTGCCGGCGTAAAAACAAACCTTTATGCAAAAAAGATAGGCATGTTCAGTCTGGACTATCAGATGACCATGAACGAATCGAAAGTTGCAGAACAGTATGTATCCATTGACTTTGATACTACATTTTCCAAAAAAATAAAAGCATACGGTTTCGGTTCCTTTGACCTTATTGAAAAAACACCGTCAAATACGCTGGCCGGTGTAAGGGGAATGTTCATTAAGTGGATATCCTTTGCGGTTGAACATGAGTACTACAGGCCTGTTTTTATTAAAGATTCCTTTTTCTGGAAATACTTTGAGCCCCTTGGTCATCAGGCAATTAATGGTATTGTTATGTTTTTCTTCTCTCCCATAATGACTCTTGACTTGAAATATTCAAGGCTCATATATGATTCCGAGAACGGTCAGGGCAATGAGGCTGACGCCACATTTGAGATCAGAGATATCCTTGGATTCGGAATTATGGTGAACGGAAATTATCTCAGCGGGCCCGAAGGCGATAAAATGACAGGTATCGGTATAGTTAAAAGAAGGTTCTTTAATCTTATTGATATCAGCGGAGGCGGTGGAGTCGTCTATTTTGAAGAGGACACGGTAACGGGAACTATGGCAAAAGCCTATGTTGCCAGAGCGGGTCTTGGTCTGAGATTGTTCAATAAGCTGATAATATCGGGGGATTTCGAATATTTTAACAATCCGAAATACCTTTACGATATCAGAAGTCTGATATCGGTAAAATATATCTTTTAATTCGGGTAATGATCATGAAAAAGTCTAATACATATTTATTTATAATAGTAATAATAATATCTGCCTTTGTCTCTATTCTCTATTCTGATAAGAAAAAAATATTTCCTCATAATACTCATATAGAGAACGATGTAGAGTGTAAAACATGCCATACGAAAACTGAAACCAGCAAAAGTGAAAAGGATAATAATTTTCCCGATAACTACGGCATCTGTTCGGAAGAATGCCATGAAGGCGATATGAGGGAAGAATTGGATCTGCAGTATTCTCAGCCTCAATATAAATTGAAGTTCAACCATGAAGTCCATATAGAACAGGATCTGAAATGCACCAAATGCCATAAGGGGCTTGAAAGTTCAAATTTCAAACCGGGCAGCGCATTTCCGGAGATGAAGGTCTGCTTCGAATGCCACAACAATGATGATGCGCCCAAAACGTGTACGCTGTGCCATCTTGAAAAAATGCCCTTTCCTCATCCCGTGCATCTTGAAAACGACGTGGAATGCGAAAGCTGTCATAAGGAAATTCCGAGCAGCAGCAAAACAAAAAGGGGTAAGGATATTCCCCAAAAGGGTATATGCGCAGAGGAATGCCATGAGGCTTCTGAGAAGGGCGCTGAAGTGATCCTCTTTGATGCTGTAAAGCAGGCTAAGAATCTGGTCGTTGTTTTTAACCACCAGGTTCATATAGAGCAGGATCTGAAATGCACCAAGTGCCATAAGGGGCTTGATAAAAAGGATGCAAAGCCGGGTGATTTCTTTCCAAAGATGAAGATATGTTTTGAATGCCATAATAACGATGATGCGCCAAAAACATGCACGCTCTGTCACAAAGTAAAGGTTGAATTTCCTCATAAACTTCACCTTGAGAATGACCTGGAATGCGACGGCTGCCATACAAATATCAAAAACAGCACATTTACAACAGGAGCGCCCGATATTCCTCCTAAGAAAATATGCAATGAATGCCACGAGGCCGAAGATAAATTCCCCGATGTAGTGGTATTCCCTTACAGACAGACTTATCGTTTTAACCATCAGGAACATGTAGTGAACCAGGAACTGGACTGTAAGGATTGCCATAAGGTTTTATATGAAAAGGAGAAGCCCAAAAAGACCGAGCTTGTTCCGAAGATGGAATACTGTTTTGAGTGCCATGACAACGAGACTGCAACACAGTACTGCATGCTGTGCCATCTGAATCCCACCAAGCCGAAGGACCACTATTACGATTGGGATAATTTTCACAGGAAGAATGCAAACAGAGATCTCAAGAATTGTATAGGGTGTCATCAGAGCAAAAATTTCTGTATATCCTGCCATAAGGGAATAAAGAAACCCGCAAAAACGCACAATTCAAACTTTGAGGTCACTCATAAATATGAAGCGAGAACCAGCATTAAAAACTGTTATGCCTGTCATACTACAAGGCAGTGCAGAAATTGCCATATATCGCAGAGCGTAAGTTATAAGAGTGCTACAAAATATAAAAAGATACATCCTTCCGGCTGGGTTGACAAAACTTCGCCCAATTTTCATAAGAGAAAAGCCAGATTAAGGCTCAAGGCATGCGTTGCCTGCCACACAAAGAAGGATTGTTACGGCTGCCATAATCCCAGTGGTGTGGGGCCCAGACGATAAATATAGATAAAAAGATCAAACTGTAGATAAATAAAAAAAATCAGGCTCACAGGGCCTGATTTTTTTGTATGATCTCTTAATAGTTCCTCAAAAACTGTCTTCTCAGCCCTTCTGAATCTCTTGGGGAAGTTTTGATAGTTCCTTGAAAATCGTGATCGTGTCATATATTCAATCCGAGGAACCCCGTTGTCAAGACAAAATATTTTTCAAATGATATAAATTTGGGCCGGCCGATGAAATTTTCTCTTGACTAAGTTTGCGGCGAAAATTATTTTTGTTAAGATTTTGAAAGGTGAGTCATTATTTTTAAGGATAATTGCTCATTTAAATAAAAAAAAACAGATTAGAAAGAGGAAAATTATGATACAGAAAGAAAAAAAGAGTTTGTTTCTAATTTTTTGTATTTCATTGGTTGTGGTTGTTTCAGCTGGTGCAATTTATGCAATTAACCTGTTAAATGTTGTTCCTCAAAATATTGGTTTAAAGGATGTTCAGTTTAAAGACTTAAACAGACCTTATTGTGAGAATTGCCATGGCGATTCCCTTGCGGATACTCATCATCAAACAAAAAATGCAGTGTCGGGAAATTGTGTTTTCTGTCATGGCGTAATGAAAAAGGCAGAGAAAACCGGCGTTGAATTAAAAACAAATTGTATGTTATGTCATACTAAAAGCCCTCACCATCAGACTGAGGCCGCAATTAACAAAGAGTGTACCTCTTGCCATGAAAGTCCCGGCGTAAGCGATTACAGTACGGCAGAACCGAAATACAAAATTTCAATGATCACGCCCACAAAGAAAGTTTGCGGCAAATGTCACAGAGACGGAGAAGTAAACGGAGAGAAGGTTTACGGATTCAAGAAAACTCATCATGGGATCCAGCTTAAAGGCGGATGCGGCACCTGCCATACCAATGACAAAGCAACATTGAATATAAGGGTTTGCGAAAGATGTCACAGCGTTAAGGCAATTCACGAAGTTAAGCCTCATGTTGAAAAGAATGTGTGTATTCACTGCCATGATGTTAAAGAAGGTGCGGCATTTGTTAAGAGTCTGCAAAAGTGATCGGATGACTTGATTTATCAGCACAAAAATTGTAATATAATAGATCAAGCCTGCTTTTTAATTTAAGCAGGCTTATTTTTTTTCTCCCCCTCAAAGCCGAGCATATATATTACTTCTTTTCAGGAAAAAGTTATTGACTGAATATTGAAAAGGGTTTACATAAAATTTTTCATACAAAATAAATTTTCTCCGGAGTCTAAAATGAGAGTTACAATTTCTTCCATAGTTGACAAAAAGAAAAAGAATGAGAAAATAACAATGCTTACCGCATATGATTATTCATTTGCCTCAATTGTTGATTCTGCGGGTATAGATATTATTCTGGTCGGCGATTCCCTTGCCAATGTAATTCTTGGCATGGAATCAACAACGGAAATTTCTCTTGATGAGATGATCAATCACAGCAGAGCCGTTGTCAATGGTTCCGCAAGGGGTCTTGTTGTTGGGGATATGCCCTATTGCGCTTATCAGGAGGAGAATTCTCAGCCTCTTAAGAGCGCCCAAAGGTTTGTCAGCGAAGCCGGGTGTCAGGCGGTTAAACTTGAGTGGTTTGACAGAGCAATTGAAGTGACAGAAGAGATCATAAAATCCGGTATCCCTGTTATGGGGCATATAGGTTTTACTCCTCAGACAGCCGATAAGCTGGGCGGTTCGGTAGTTCAGGGTAAGGATCTCGATACTGCAAAAACATTAATAGAGCAGGCAGTTCTTTTAGAAAAAGCCGGGTGTTTCAGTATTGTTCTTGAATGCGTGCCCTGGCAGATCGCAAAACTGATTACGGAGAAGATCTCTATTCCCACTATAGGGATCGGCGCAGGCAGTTACTGCGACGGACAGGTTCTTGTATTGAATGATCTTCTGGGCCTTTTCAGAAAATTCAGGCCGAAATTTGTGAGAAAATATGCGGATGTTTTTGATGCATCTGTTGAAGCAATTAAGAACTTCATAAGCGACGTTGAAAACGGGGCCTTCCCGTCCGCAGATGAAAGTTTCTCGGTAAATGAAGAAGAGTTCAGCAGATTTAAGGACAAACTTGATGTTTAGATCATCCTTATAGGATGAGGAGGGATGCTTCCGGGTAGGGTCAGTTTTTAATTGTTACTCCGTTCAATAATGCTGCAATATCGCTGTTGCCGTTTTTGTCAGCATACATGTACGCTGTATAACCCATATTGTCTCTGATGCTGAGGTCTGCTTTTGCTTTCAGAAGAAGTTTTACAACATCAATATGTCCTGTTTGCGATGCTTTTATTAATGCAGTCTGGCCGTTATTTGCTTTTACATTTATATCGGCTCCGTTTTCAATGAGTATTCTGGCGATATTGGTATATTTGCTGATTATATTTTTATGAAGCCAGTATGATATTTTAATTAATGCGGTTTCGCCGTTGTTGTTTTTGATGTTCAGGTCTGCGCCTTTTTTTATCAGAGTTAATACGGTTTCGGTTCTTCCTTCAACAGAGGCCTTCATGAGAGCCGTTTGCCCGGTTTTGCTTTTTTTATTTATATGGGCGCCGCTATCTATGAGAATTCTAACAATGTCGTTGTGTCCGTAAAAGGATGCCCAGCCCAGAGCAGTCCATCCGTCATCGGATATTATATTAATATCTGCGCCGTTCTTTATGAGAAATTTAATAACCTCTTTTCTGTTGTAATAGGCGGCTCTGATAAGGGCGGTATAGCCAAGGTCGTCTCTTTCATTGACTGAAGCACCGTTGAGAATCAGGTATTGAACAAGTTCAACCCGGTTTTTTACGGAAGCCATGATCAGGGGAGTATAGCCCAGGTCGTTTTTTAAGTTAATATCGGTTCCGCATTTTAAAGCTTTTTCAACTAAAGGAATATTGCCCTCTGTTACAGCTTCAAATAACTGATCCTTATGGATTTTTTCCATTTATGAACAACCCGGGTTTCGTTTCATATATAATATAAGTTATTAAAACTCAATTAAAAATCAAGGTATTTTTATATATGCAGAAAACATCTTTCAAGAGTTGCCATTAATGCAATGTTATGGTCATTTGCCGCCTCGATTACGTCCGAATCATTGAGTGAACCTGCAGGCCACACAATTGCCGTAATACCATATTTTGCAGCAGTATCAATGGAGTCCCTTTGAGGGAAAAAAGCATCCGATGACAAAACCGATCCTTCAAGGCTGTGCCCTTTTTTTATGGCTTTGTCTATTGCCTGCTCCACTGCTCCGATCCTTTCCTGCTCTCCGGTCCCCACGGCAATTGAAGCCCCGTTCTTTACAAATACTATTCCGTTAGATCTGACATTTATATTTAAATACCATGCAGTGAGGCAGTCGTCCATCTCTTTTTCCGTGGGCTGCCGTTTTACTATAAAATCTTTGCCGTTGTTTTTTGCAGGGTCGGAATTGGGAATCATGGGGTCTGTAATAAAATCATCTGCCGACATTATTCTGGTAAGGAAGGGCGCTTCAATGGAAACAGATCCGTCCGCAAGGTTCCTCAGATTATAATAACCGGAAATGTCGTCGCCTATGTACTTTGGTATTTTATCCATATTGGAGATTCTAACCACCCGGATCGAGTTGTTCAATTTTTTTGTGCCTTCGTTTTTTTTCAGGATTTCAAGCGCCTCGCTGTCATAATCCGGAGCTATAACCCCTTCAACAAAAGTTTCCATAATTGCTTCCGCTGCTGCAGCGTCGATTTTTTTATTAAACCCCACAATCGATCCGAAGGCGCTTCTTTCGTCACAGGCTCTTGCGATCCGGTATATTTTATCCATAGGTTCATTTTCGGTTTCAACTTTAAATCCGCATGGATTAACATGTTTCATAACCGTGCATGCCGGCCTGTTAAAATATTTCAATATATTCAAAGCCTGGCTCATATCCTGAAGATTTGTAAGAGAGAGCCCCGCTTTACCTCCTTTGAGGAGTTCCATGTTTCCGATTGAAAGATTGGGGTTATTTAAGGGCGCATAAGCGGAGAATGGCTGATGCGGATTTGTTCCGTACCTGAGAGCATAAGGCACAAGTTTAAATTCGATTCTGTTCTCTCCAATGATCATGGTGATTTTATCGGGGAAATTGCCTTGAACTGCTTTTTTGTAAACGTCTTTAAATGATGAAACGTCTCTTGCCATTTTATTTCACTCCTTGTAAATTGGTATTTTAACTGTAAAAGTTTCAAACCGTATTTGCCGATTCAACCGGTAACTTTAAAATAAATATAAACAGGACGAGCGCCTGTTTTTACAATTCACTTTAGGGTCTGGTTATTTCCACTGCCGTATATTCAACATCTCTGTGCTGCAATGCTCGCGGTTTTTTTATTCTTACCATGATTTTTTTGACATCAAATTTTTTTAGTATTTTCCCTGCAATCGCTTCAGCGAGAGTTTCAATTAAGTTATACTGTTTCGCTTCAACTGTTTTTCCGATCTCTTCATAAACTGCAGTGTAATCGATTGCATAATTGATATTATCAGATCGGGAAGCTTGTAATATATCGGTATAGAGTTCAAGGTCAATGAAAATTTTATGCTTTCTCTTCTTTTCATGGTCAAGGATCCCGATGAAGCATGAAAAAGGGGCGTTTTTGATCGTTATTTTATCCATTATTCGATTAGTTTCAGAAATTCTTCTCTAGTTTTAATATCGTTCCTGAAAATACCCCTTACAACTGAAGTTATGGTATGAGCGCCGGCTTTTTTGATGCCTCTCATCTCCATACAGAGATGCCTCGCGGTCAAAACAACGGCGGCCCCCTTGGGATCAAGGCTGTTCATAATAACTTCCGCTATTTCAGTTGTAAGTCTTTCCTGGACCTGAAGTTTTTTACTGAGAGTTTCAACAATTCTTACAAGTTTGCTTATTCCTACGATCCTTTTGTTTTGAGGTATATATGCAATGTGGCATTTGCCGAAAAAAGGTACCATGTGGTGTTCGCACATTGAGTAAAAGGGTATATCCTTCAGAATTACCATTTCATCGTGTTCAAGTTCATGAGTTTTCATCAGCAGAGTGGCTGCTTCTTCCTGCGAACCTGAAAATATCTCTTGGTACATCTTCGCAACTCTTCGGGGAGTTTCCTTTAGGCCGTCCCTTTCGGGATTTTCGCCAATGGCATATAATATCTCTTTAATTGCTTTTTCTATTCTGTTTTTGTCCAATTTAATGGCCTCCTTATAGTATCCAGAGGAGAGTGTGATGTATTAATCATTTCTTTTAAAAACGGTTATGAGTCAAGTTATTTAATTGATGCAGAGGGAAGAGAATGGCCGAATTCGGCAATTCTCTGAAATCGAAAATAAAGTTGTAATAGTAAATTCGGTTGCGCTTAATTTTTATCTGTCATCAAAAAAGCCCATATTATAAAGAGGCAATTTAATTTTTTGTAAAAAAAGGCAGAGTTGTGAATTTTACTTGATATAATTTTTATCTTTGCTATAATAATTTTTCCCTGATAATTTAACGACAAAAAAAGATCAATGCTATTGACAGATTTGCTGAAAATCGCTATATTGTGAGAAAATTAAGAATATTGTAAAATGCTAAATAGCTTTAACCCAAAGGAGCTCAACTGATGGAACCAAAATGTTTTAGGCATAAAGAAGAAACGGGAAAATACTATTGTGCTAAATATGGCAGGTATCTCTGCGAAGACTGCCTTGCATGCCAGGATCCCACAATATACTGTAAATTCAGAAAAATGTGTATGATCTGGGAAATTATACGTTTCGGAACCCCGGAAATGCAGGAAAAAGCTGCTGCAGCATTAAAAAAAGAGAAGGAAATAGGGGATGGCGAAAAAAAAGAGGATATCAAAAAAATCCCTGAAACCGCAAAGGTTACCTTTTTACCGGGTAATACCGTTGTTGAAGTTAAAACAGGAACAACTCTTATGGATGCTGCAAGGGATAATGATGTTTATATTAATGCCCGGTGCGGCGGTAAAGGCGTTTGCGGGAGCTGCAAGGTAAAACTTAAAAGCGGAGATCTCAAAACAAAAAAAACAACGCTTCTGAATGACGAAGATATTGAGAGGGGTTATGTCCTTGCATGTACGTCTGAAATTACCGGGGATGTGAAAATTGAAATACCGGATGAAAATAAAGCAAGGGCATTGAAGATTGTTGAAGAGGGATCTGAGATCAGAAAAAAACTTCTGGGCAATCGGGCAATTAAACCTATGCTTACAGTCTCGTCTGTTGAGATACCTCCGCCCACGCTGGACGACCCCTCAAGCGACCTTGAAAGAACTCGAAAGGCCTTGAAATCGGACGGTATTGATGTGGATGAACAGAGTATCAGCCTGGAGGCTCTGTCCGAATTGTCTGCAGATTTGCGCAGTTATAACTGGAAGGTGAGTATTTCCATACTTGACAGAGGCTATACAAAAGAGATAATCAGAACAACCCCCTATGACAGGGATAGAAAAGTTTACGGTCTTGCCGTTGATATGGGAACTACATCGGTTGTAGGCTATCTTGTTGATCTCTCTTCGGCAGAGGTTATAGGAGTCGCATCGTCTCAGAACAGGCAGGTAGTATGCGGCGAAGACGTAATTTCAAGGATTATATGCGCAAAGGGAGACGAAGGTTTGGAGAGGCTTCACAATTATGCGATGAAGACCATCAATGATATTATTGAAGAACTGGTAACCGTAACCAAAATAAACAGAAGGGATATACTCACTTTTGTTCTTGCAGGAAATACGGTAATGACACAATCGGTTTTGAAGCTTGATCCGGCAAGTATCAGGACCGAACCCTATGTGCCCGTTGGAGTGAGATTCCCTGTATGGCAGGCTAAAGATATAGGATTAAATATACATCCCCTTGCAGGAATGTATATTGTGCCCGGCAATGCGGCCTATGTGGGCGGCGATATAACAGCGGGGATAATTGCATCCGGATTAAATCATAAGGATGATATTACTCTTTTTATCGATGTGGGCACTAACGGCGAAATGGTCCTTGGCAATAAGAACTGGATGATGACCGCTTCCTGTTCTGCCGGGCCCGCTTTTGAGGGAGGCGGCATCAGGCATGGCATGAGAGCTCTGCCAGGCGCAATAGATGATGTGCAGATCGATCCTGCAACATTTGAACCTGAATATATTGTTATTGACAATATCCCTCCTGTGGGGATTTGCGGCAGCGGAATGATCGCACTTATCGGTTCTCTCTTTATGGCAGGTGTGATCGATTCCTCAAGCAAGCTGAATGATAACCTTAAAACAGACAGGATACGGGAGACTGAACACGGCAGGGAATATGTTGTGGCATGGGAGAAGGATACAGGCTTGGAAGAGGACATCTATATTTCCGAAAGCGAGATTGCAATATTGATGCAGAGTAAAGCCGCTGTTTACGGCGGCATAATGACGCTCCTTAACAAGGCAGAGATCCCCCTTGAGTCCATAAACCAGTTCTTAATTGCCGGCGGTTTTGGGAAGCATATTGATTTTGAAATGGCAATTGTAATGGGACTTCTTCCCGATATCGATATCAAAAAATACAGTTATCTGGGAAACAGTTCCATAGCCGGAGCCTATCTTGCCCTGGTATCGCAGGAGATAAGAGAGGAGATGGTTGAAGTATCGAAACAGATGACCTATATCGATTTTTCATCCTCCAATATGTTCTATGAAGAATACAGAAAAGCCATGTTCCTTCCTCATACCGATCACAGAAGTTTCCCAAGCGTTTTTAAACGGATCGAAGATTTTAGAAGCGGCAATTCAGCGCGCTGAGAGGAGTTTTTTTATGAATGAATCCGATATTGAAAAAATAAAAAGGTTAGAGAAGGAGATCGAAGATCTTAAGGGAAGGATCCCTGCCCATACGATCAGGCCTCACATGATCATGGAACTGGAAAAACTGGAAGAAGAACTGGAAGAATTAAAAAGAAAAGCCGGAACTTAAGCAGAATGGATTTAATTGACGACAACAATAAGATGGTTCTTAACGAGTGTATTGAAGCCCTTGGATTAATTCTTGAATATAATTTGAAGGATCATCCGGCTCACCAGCACGCTATCAGAGTCGGCGAAGGCTGCGCTCTGGTTGGAGAAAAAGTGGGCCTTAAACCGAAGACTATTCAGAGACTCTATTATGCGGGGCTTATACACGATGTGGGTAAAATATCAATTGACCTGAATATTTTAAGTAAAAAGGGCCCCTTAAACGCGGAAGAATTCGAAGCTGTTAAGCTCCATTCGGTTTATGGGAGCAGAATAGTCGCTTCCCTTCATGAGTTGAGCGATATGGCATTATGGGTGAGATGGCACCATGAAAAATGGGACGGAACAGGTTATCCCGACGGGCTCTATAAAGATGAACTTCCCGTTGAGATCCAGATTCTGGGAGCAATTGACTGTTTCGATTCTCTTCAAACCCCAAGAATGGACAGGCCTGCCCATACACCGGATGACGCTTTTAATATACTGAACCAATACAGAGGCACCCATTATAATCCTGACATTATTGACCTTGTATTTGAAATGCACAGGGAGAAGACTCTTATCCCCGGCAGGTCCTCTGAGGAGTTTCTTCAATTAAAGGATAAATATATTAACTTCCCTTTGAACGGCAGCAATGATTATTTTGGCGAATATTACGGGATTATGGGTTTATATCCGATTCTAAGGCTCTTTGCACGCGTAATAGACGCAAAGCATCATTATACAAGAGGACATTCAATAAGAGTATCCCTGCTGTCCGGATATGTTGCCAAAGAGATGGGCCTTTCAAGGGACGATGTTATCAAAACTGAAATTGCAGGGCTGCTCCATGATGCAGGCAAAGTAAGTATTCCCAATGATATCTTAAATAAAGTAGATAAGCCTACAAAAAAGGAATGGGAAATAATCAAGTATCATCCTGTTCATTCTTCCGAGATATTAAAAAAGGTCACTCCTTTTAGTGATATATCCGAAATTGTTTATAACCATCACAGATGGGCCGACGGAAGAGGGTACCCTGAAAAGAACAGCCCCGATACTGCAAATATTATATCGCAGATAATAGCGGTTGTTGATGCCTATGATGCTATTACAACAGAAAGGCCCTACAGCCCCGCTCAATTGCCGTCAACAGCCTTTAAGAAAATTGAGGAACGCCTGGGCTCGCAGTTTAATAGGGAGGCAGGTGAAATTTTGATCAATACTTCCCCGAAATATATTAATGCCTTAATAGATATGAATGTTGAGAAATTTTACCCTGATTTCAATATTATGTAAAAGTATCTTTAACTGCGGATATTCCCTCTCAGGGTATGGGAGAGCTTCCTGGTAAATGCCATCACCTTTTCGCATAGTTCAACTGGCAGAGTTCCGGTTCCGCAGCTTGGAGTAATAATTGATTGGGACAGCAGCCGGTCTTCCCCGAATCCCTTTTTATTGAGATATCTGATCATTGATGTAAAATTGTTTTCAATGTTTTCGTATGTTTCCTTTTCTATTTTTTCGCCGATAGTGGGAACAATGCCCCAGGCAACGCTATTGCCCTTGTCAAGAAATTCATGCAGTTTCTCAGAGTTAATGAATTTGTCTGCAACAACTTCATCGCTTGCGTCAAAGTTAATTATTTCAAGGTTCAGTTGGAGTATTCTGTTCCAGTCTGCATTTCCGCAGCAGTGCATTCCGGGAATGCCGCCTTCTTCTATGATCGCATTTATCACTTCGTCGAATAGATTATATGCCTGGTCGGGTTTTACGGAATAATATCCTGACCCTAAAATCGAAAGAGAAGGCTCGTCAATGAATATTACGACTTCTGAGGAAAATTTTTTTAATTCTCTGATCTGCCACCTGGCGTTCATTATACCGTTTTTTACAATAGCATCGTATAAATCCGGTTTGTATATTGCATATTTGCCGTCCTTGGCGTCTGCAACGACTCCGTGAGTTAATGGTCCCACGATCTGCCCCTTCACTGCATAGAGTTTGTTTGTATCATGCTGTGAAAGCGCTTTTAAGAGAGCAAAAAAACCTTTGCTGTACCTGTCATCAAAGGCGAAGTAATCAACGTCGTCTTCAAGAATTTTCGAATAAAAGTCATTCAGTTCTTCCGACATATTTATCGATGTATCAAAACCCGATCTTTTATTCGCCTTATCAATGTAAAAGCATGGAAGTCTTTTGCTGTACTGATTGTTTATCTCCTCGTAAAAACTTAACTTGGGCAGTTGAGGCCATACGGGGAAACGGGGAATATATTTAAGTATACATTGGCAGGCTTCGTCCGCATTAAGATGAGGAAAACTTCCTATGGCTGTGGCAATTGATTCCGGTTTTTTTTTCATAGTAAATATTTCTCTCAGATATTTTTATGATTATTTCCAAAAAAGTAAACAGAAAAGGGTTAACTATTAATACAGTAATTCTATTTAATATATTAAATAGAATTACTGTATTAAAATGTCAATAAGAATTCCCTGTTTAAATTGTGTCGGTACCCGAATTCAGGTTTGAAGTGCAGCAAGAACACAATAAATTTTTGGTCGGCGGTACTTGGTCGGTGACGGCTCTATTATAAAATAAAATCAAAAAGATCAACACCCATTTGCTGAACCCAGATTTTTTCATTATTTCTCTTTTCATCGGGTATATTTTTAAAATTGTTCCTTAATTCATTAAATAGTTTTAAAGGCCCTCCATCAGAACAGATTAAAGAATGACTAATATGAAATATATCACTTAAATGTGGGAAATTATTACCAATATGGGCCGGGTATGGTTCTTCATTTACGTGATGCTTCCCTTCATACTGTATATGTAAATGATGCCGCGTCTGATAACCATAATCATCTTCATTATCAAAGCGTATTGTCGGGATTTTTTCATGATCGTTGTTACTGATCAATCTGATATTATAACTATATTGAGTAGTTCTAGAGTATAAACACCCATCATTTTTTTCGATTAGTTCAAAATATTTTTTTACTGTTGTTATTACCCATGGATAATTGTCATTATTTCTAGTAAATCTAAATTCACCAATACAAACTGCTTTTTTTTTTGAACAATCTTTTTGAAATAATAGTTGATTAGCTTTTAAGTTATCAGTTGAACCTTGAGGTCTAAAATTTATATATGAATCATCAAATGCAAAGCTGTAAGAATCAACATGTCTATACATAACATGTTGATGATTTTCATATCTATTAAATCCATGATCACGTGTCATCAATCACATTTTAGATGCTATTTCAAATAAATCAATTTTTTTATATTGTGGATATAATAATGATTTTAAATTCTCTATTGCTTTATCAAAAGATAAATCATGCATCTGAAAAAATTTATTATATCCAAAATCCCAAAGATTTTTGTTAATTTTATTATCACTAAGTATATATATACTCTTTGAATTGATAATTGATTTAATTACAGTTTTATCAAAAATTTTTAATTCTTGATCATCATTTTCTTCAATAATAAAAAAACTTTCAATACTGTCCTCAATATATTCTTTATAATTTGATTCATAACAATTTATATTCATCATTCAATCTCCTTAGCATTCGACATTCTATTTTTGAATTTTGGATATTTTGATAAAATGTCGTCAATATAATTTTTTATATCGTCTAATAAACACCAAACAGTTAATGTATTCATTTTAACCTGTACAATTGGTACACCGACAAGGTCTTCATTTGGGTTACGTCCCATCATAATGTCTCTTGCAGCTCTCGGATCAAAATAATAAAAAGCTACAATCGCTGAATTCTCTTGGTGTCCAAAAAAAACTAAATTTGATGCAACCTGATAAGAAGGTGTATTACTACTAATCTCAACAATTTCCTTTTTTGGTTCATTATCATATGTTTGCCTATACCAGTTTTCGACTCTTTTATAAAAATCTTTAGAATTTGCCCATGCATTTATTATTGATAAATCATCTAATTTGACTTGCAAATTATGTTTTACAGTACCATTGATTGCATCAATTTGAACAAATATTATAAAAACATCATGAAGGTTTGATCCAACTTTCAAAAATGCATAAGATGCTGAATATGTTTCCTTTGGTACACTGGCTTTTGAGAAGTCAAATGATACAGATATTCTATCACCTTCTTCAATTTTAAAAATACCAAAAGAATACTTTTTTTCCAAATTATGATTAATTAATACTTTCTTTTTCGTTGGTTTCTTTGACATTTTGTACTAAATCGTACATTTATTATGTTTGATAAATTGATAGCTACATTACATTATTACGTTATATATTATCAAGGATTTTATTTTTTCAAATAATTTTTTATCATTTTTGAGGGCTCTCCGGCTCCTTTTTATTTTATCATTGACTCTTTGAATATTGCCGGCAATCATTGTAAAGGTAAAATTTTCTTAAAAGGGTCTTTGCTATGAAAAAGAACAGAAATTTCTTCATTATTATTTTGCTTTTAGTTCAGTTTTCCTGTGAAACATTTCAACGAAGTGATTTAACCGATTTCCGTAAGAAAAAATTTTATTTAACAAAGTTCACATATTTTAACGGCGGCATAAACAGAAAACAGGCATATGGATTTATGAAGGATATTAACCTTTGGAAAATTCTTGCCGTCCTGTCGCATAAATATAATATTAATATTGACTATTCCGATTTTGATATTTTTTTATTAAGCGGCAGCGATTCTGAGATCAGAGTGGAAGGTCTGATCAAAGACGACGAATATATATGGGAATATAAAGGCAAAAGGCCCCTTTCGGTTGAATTTGAGTATCATGTTGCAGTAAATCCTGCTACCTCTGATGACGAGTATAAATATAAGCTTATTTTTAAAAAAGGCGGCAAAAGAATTGAAGGGTTTTACGGAGATATCTTTGATAAGAATGATCTGCTGGCTGTTATAGCGTCCGCAGCAGGATTTAAAGTAATGCCTCAAGAGAGGACTTATTTTGTTGATGATCAAGGTAAGAGAATTAAATTTCATCGAATTCCCTTAAATAAAGATGAAACAGTTAAATTAGACAGAGCAATGATGGAGAGAAAGATAAAAGATGACATCTCCAATTACATGAGAAAATTATCCGAACAGGAAAAAAAGGAGTTCAGAGATAATCTAATAAATTTTATATATACAAAAACAAAATAACTATTATGAATAATTTTTTAAAAGGATATGGCTTTTTTATCCAAAAAAATAGTAAAATATTAATGTAATGGAATTTTATTTGCTTGACAGGACTTTATTCCGTTTTTCAATATATTGAGATAGAATCGTCTTTTTTTTTCACTTTTTGGAAATAACATAAGTTGTTTTCTGTGTTGGAGTATATTTTATGAATGTTAATCTGATCATACATCGACAACTCAGCGCAAGAGAGATCCTGGTTGTTGGTGATAAATGGAAGGAGTTGTATGATTTCTTCCAGGAGGGTGCAAAAAAGTACGGCATATATTTTTATACCTATAAAAACAATAATGTTCCCTTTTTTATAGGGAAATGTACGGCCAAATCATTTAATATACTTGGAAGAGTATGGGACGAACTGGACGATTGCGACAGGGGATCAAGCTGGCTCGGTAAAGATATTTCTTTGCTGGAAGAATTTGAACAATTCAATGAGGGAGATCCAAACGGCGGGTCATTTAACCCCTGGAAAAAGATTACAGGGAAAAATCTTAAGAATAAGATCAAGCGGTTTCTTGATAATCTTATTGTGACTTTCTCCTACATCGATACAAATGAGGATACCAGAATTATTGATAAAATTCTTTCTGACATTGAAATTATCCTTCAGGAGAAACTGATAGAGAGGCATATTTTAAGCAAAAACTGGATCGACAGCAGCAGTTTAAACGGTCACGACCATACAAAAAATTATACTATCGATCCTGTTTATAAAATGGAAGGCAGTTTCTTTAAAATTGATCCGTCAATTTTTGTTTGAGGCTCATTCCGGATTTGTAGGAATAGACCCAAAAAATATTATTTTGTTAAGCCCCTTAACTTATTCTTGTTCCCTAAATTCCCACAAAGGGGACTCAGAGACAAACATTATTTATTCGTTAACATAGTGTAGAAAGAATGAGTGAAATTCGCATAGGCTTGAGTAATATGGAAATTTTCAATGATGATAGGGGTATTGATGAAAAGCCCTTTGGTTAAAGCTGTAGTATCTCTTATGAAGGGGTCCTTATGATGAAAAGAGAAATAAATATTTTATTAACAATTGTTTTTTTATTATTCTTTTTCACAGGATGTATTTACAGAACCGACCTTCCTCTGCTTACAAAGTTTTCTCCTGATAAAAAACCCATCCTTATAAAAAAAATTACGCTGTTCAATGGTGATCCTAACCAAAAGATAAAAACAGAAGTTAACATTCTGATCAAAGACGGCAAGATCAGTAAGATCAGTAAAAGTAATATTGATATTTCCGATGCAGTGATCATTGACGGCAGAGGGAAAATGGCAATTCCAGGTCTTATTGATGCGCATACACACACGCTGGGAGTCTCGGCGCCGCCTACGATTACGGCACTGCCGAATAAAGAACGAAATATGTCTGCATACCTCTATGCGGGAATAACAACTGTCTATGATATGGGGGATCCCCTGAAGGACCTGAAAAAAATGGCTGATAAACTCTCCAAAGGGCTTATTGCGGGGCCCCGCCTCTATTATGCCGGAAAGATCTTCACTAAGGAAAAAGGCCATCCTGCCGCTTTGATCAGACAAAATGTCATGTGGCCCTTCAGCTCTTTTGTGATATCATCCATGGTGTTTGAGATAGGATACTTAAAGGATATTCCCGAAATGGTGCATAAAAACGTATCCATGGGAGCATCTTATACAAAAGTAATTGTTGACAGGATCCCGCTTGAAGCGCCCTCTTTAAATGTTGAGGAGCTTTCCGAAATTGTCCGCGTATCAAAAAAATACAGGCTCAAAACCGTTGCTCATATCGGTTCCGAAGATGATATACTCACTGCTATGAAGAGCGGTATAAGGATTTTTGTTCATGCTCCATACCGTTCCTCAATATCAGATCCCACTGTAAAAAAAATGAAGAAGGCTAATTGCATCGTTGCTTCTACATTGGCGGTTTTTGATAATATAGTTTTGCTTGCTCAAAAAAAATTGAACTTTACCAAGATGGACAGAGAGATCGGCGATCCCTACATAATTAAGGCCTATGGAAAATTATCCTTTGATAAGATCGACCCGCTCCTGCGGGAATGGGTTGAAGATGCCGAGAAATATAAAGATGTGAAATTTCAGAATGTGATTAAAATGAAAGAGGCGGGGATAACGCTTATTGCCGCAACGGATACGACAAATGTAGGCTCATTTCCGGGCAGTACCCTTCACAGGGAACTGGAACTGCTGGTTGCACGCTGCAGCTTTACTCCTGTGGAAGCTGTTGCAGCGGCAACTTACATACCCGGGAAATTCTATTCCGATATTACCGGCAGCGAGCAGTTGGGATACCTGTCGGAAGGAATGCCTGCCGATCTTCTGATCTTAAACGGAGATTTTCGTAAGGATATTAGGGAAACCGCCAATATTAATACAATTATTCTTAAAGGCAGGATCATAGAACGGATCAAACCTCAAGTAAGAGGCTGACATGGAAAAAGCTTGATTGCCCCTGAGGGGCTATAGTTTGCTGTTAACAGCAAACATACTGATTGTAGTAGTTGTGATATCAATCGAACCTGAGGAGGAGGAGCAATGGTTAAGAAGTTAATAAAGGGGATAACTTTTACTGCGGGCATGTGGCCCTTAAACTCCGGGAAACCTACGCTGATCTTTATTCATGGAGCAGGTAACACAAAGATACTCTGGAAGAATCAGGTCAATGAGCTTTCGGATTGCGCCAATACAATTGCCATAGATCTGCCGGGTCACGGTGAGAGTCCCGGAGACGGAAAAAGAAGAATAGAGGATTATGCGTCAGTTGTTGAAGACTTCATTAAAGAGATCGATGCTCCCAAACCTGTAGTGTGCGGTTTAAGTATGGGAGGAGCGGTTAGTCTTCAACTGCTGGTAAATGACAGCGGCAATTACAGGGCCGGAGTATTAATGAATACCGGCGCAAAGCTGAAAGTAGCGCCTGGAGTTTTTGGTGCGATTAAGGACGATTACAGCAGATTTGTTTCCATGATAGAAACATTCGCTGTTTCCGATAAAACCGACATCGAAAAAATCGAGTCTTTAATTAAGGATATTAAAAAATGCTCTCCTGACACGGTATATGGCGATTTTGAAGCCTGTAACAATTTTAATCTGATGGACAGACTTGACTCCATAAATGTGCCTGTGTTAATAATAACAGGCAGGGATGATAAACTTACTCCTGCAAAATATGGGATCTATCTGAATGACAATATATCCGATTCAAGAATAGTAAATATTATTGATTGCGGGCATCTGTCGCCTTTGGAAAAACCTGAAGAAGTGAATCCGGCAATCAGGAAGTTTATTGGGGAGATTGATCCTAATTAAGGAGGAGGTCAAGTATGCAGAATATGAAAAATGATGAACCTGTTATTACCCGCATACATGAAACAGAGGGGGGCAAATTCTTTCAGATCACAATAAACCGTCCTCATGTTCATAACTGTATTGACGGGGAAGCGGCTCAATATCTGCTCCGCGCATGGAAGAAATTCAAAAATGATGATGATCTTACGGTGGCTGTAATACACGGAGCAGGTGATAGGTCTTTCTGCTCGGGAGCAGACCTTAAAGCTGTTGGAGAATTGGTCGATCCTGAATGGTCCGAAGAGGAGGCGGATGATTTTGTCAAAAAGGGAACAGGTCCCATGGGAGGAACCCGCATTATTCAGCAAAAACCGGTAATTACGGTATCTCAGGGATATACTTACGCAGGGGGATTGGAGATTTTCTGCCACGGCCATATCCGCATTGCCGACGAAAACGCCACATTTTCCGTTGCATGCAGAAGATGGGGCGTTCCCCTTGCTGACGGCGGGACAGTTTTCCTTCCAAGACTCATTGGTCTCGGCAATGCTCTGCCTTTAATTATAACGGGCCAGAAGATTGATGCAAAGAGAGCGCATGAGATCGGCCTTGTATGGGAGGTTACGCCTCCGGGGCAGAGTCTTGAACGCGCTTTCTCCTATGCAAGGCAGATATGCGCTTTTCCCAGGGATGCTCTTTTTGCCGATCTCACATCTGCCTTACTGGGTTCGCACCTTTCGGTAAAGGAGGCCTTTGAAGCGGAGGCAAGAGGCGTTTTACCGGTTTGCAGGAGTGAAAGTATTAGGGAGGGGATTAAAAAATTCCTTGAGGGCAGCAGGGAATGGTTCAAGTGAAACAGCTTGGGCTGATGCTGTAATTCGGAAACTTCAAACTTGAATTCGGCCTGCAGATTATAATTTCATCAATTGTTTCTTGACAATAGCAGCATAAATTAAAAAATTTGTATTAATTATTTTTTTGTAATGATATGTATGCAGAGTCGGATTAGATACCTGACTAATAAAATATAAGGTCTATCAGTCTTGTTTCCGGATCCGCGGAAGCCGGCATATTTTATTTCGGATTGAATATATGGATGATAATCTTGAATTAATAGAAAAAGAGATGCTGGATGACATTTCTTCTTTTCTTGAGCATGTTGAGCCCGAAAGAAGCAGCCTGATTCCGGTTTTGCAAAAAATTCAGGCAAAGTACTCTTACCTTTCGTCCGACGCTATCAAACTTATCGGTAAACGTCTTGATCTTACTTCCAGCGAGGTTTACGGAGTTGCAACCTTTTATAATCAGTTCAGGTTTAATCCGCCAGGGAAGCACCGGATAAAAGTGTGTATGGGCACTGCCTGCCATGTGAAGGGGGGGGATATTATACTGGAAAATTTTGAACGAAAACTGAATATTAAAACAGGAGAAACAACGCGTGACAGAGAATTCAGCATAGATAAAGTTGCATGTATCGGATGCTGTGCACTGGCTCCTGCTGTTGTAGTGGATGAAAAGATCCACGGATATGTGGCTCCCAGCAAAGTAGAAGGAATAATGCTCGGGTTTGAAATTGAAAAGGAGATGAATGAAAGAAAAGAAAGATCTTCAACTGAAAATTCGGATGGTGAAATAATTGAGCGGCAATAATGAGGATATAAAGAATGCATTTTCCGAAATAAAAAAAAATGCAGAGAAAAACTTTAATGAGTCAAGAAACTCCGATATTCCCGCAATTTATATAGGAATGGCAACATGCGGAAGAGCCGCAGGAGCTGAAGAAGCGGAAAGAGCAATACTGGAAACACTTGACGAGAGAAACGTTAAGGCTGATGTGATCCATGTGGGATGCATCGGGCACTGTTATGCCGAACCTGTTGTGATTGTTGATAATCCCGGGTTTCCTCCGATTTTCTATTATAATGTAACTGCGGGCAAGTCAAAACTGATTGTTAAGGCATTTCTTGAAAGAGGCGATCCCCTCTATGAGCATCTTCTCGGCGCAATGGAAGAGAACGAATTGATCCCTTCGGTTATGGGGTTCCCCCGTTTCGGAATGGAAAAGAGAATTGTAATGGAGAAGTGCGGGCATATTGATCCGGAAGATATTAATGAATATATTAAAAAAGGCGGATATGCTTCGCTGGCTTTTGCTCTGAGTAAAACTCAGGCTGATATTATTGATGAAATAAGAATTTCAGGGCTTCGGGGAAGGGGAGGAGCCGGATTTCCCGCGTGGAAAAAAATGGAAGCGGTGTATGGATCGGACAGTAAAGAAAAATATATTATCTGCAATGCCGATGAGGGAGACCCCGGTGCATACATGGACAGAACAATTATTGAAAGCAATCCTCACCAGTTGCTTGAAGGTATGATGGTAGCAGCCTTTGCCGCGGGAGCTTCAAAGGGAATAATATATGTACGCCATGAATACCCCCTTGCTGTTAAGATAATAAAGAAAGCAATTGACGATTCCAACAGAATGAAACTGCTGGGAGAGAATATTCTTAACAGCGGTTTCAGTTTTCATATCGATATCTTCGAGGGTTCGGGAGCTTTTGTTTGCGGAGAAGAAACAGCATTAATAGAATCTGTTGAAGGGAAAAGAGGGATGCCGCGGACCAGACCGCCCTATCCTGTTGAAAGGGGATTGAAAAACAAACCTACTGTAATAAATAATGTCAAAACTCTTTCGACAATTCCCGCAATAGTAAATAAAGGAGGCAAATGGTTTTCAGGCATAGGAACAAAAAGCAGTCCCGGAACGGCCATTTTCTCAATTGTTGGCAATGTCGTTCATGCCGGCCTTGTTGAAATTCCCATGGGAGTTACAATAAGAACTCTTATTTACGATATCTGCGGCGGCATACCGGGCGGAAAGGCTTTTAAGGCTCTTCAGATAGGCGGCCCCTCCGGAGGGTGCCTTCCTGAAAGCGCGCTTGATACTCCCATAGATTTTGATTCCCTTACTGAAGCAGGGGCAATGATGGGTTCGGGCGGAATGGTGGTTATGGATGAAGATTCATGTATGGTGGATGTTGCAAAATATTTCCTGGAGTTCACCAAAAACGAATCATGCGGCAAATGTACTTTCTGCAGGATCGGAACCGGTCACCTTCTCACTATCCTTGAAAGAATTACAAATGGAGAAGGGAGAGAAGGCGATGTTGAACTTCTGGAAAGACTTGCCGGAGACATAAAGAGAGGCTCACTCTGCGGCCTGGGGAAAACGGCGCCGAATCCTGTTTTAACTACTATCAGGTATTTCAGACACGAATACGAGGCGCATATTCATTCTAAAAGATGCCCCTCATTAAAGTGCAGACCCCTTACGGCATTCTATATCGATCTTGGTAAATGCGCCAGGGGATGCGATGCATGTGTGGGAAGTTGCCCTGTAGACTGTATATTTACAACAAAGGGAAGAAAAAAGGGGATTGACCAGGAAGTCTGCGTAAAGTGCGGCGAATGTGTAACAGCATGTCCCGAAGAATATAATGCGGTAATAAAAGTATCTCCTCCTCATCTCGTTCCGCATATTGAAAAGCTTGAAGAGTCAAAATAACCGGATAGTATAAAATGGCAGTTATATTTGTTGATAACGTAGAAATTGATGCAGAAGAGGGAAGAACCCTTCTGGAAGTATGCCTTGAAAAGGGGATTGCAATACCAAATCTTTGCTTTATAAAACATAATGATTCGCCGTCTGCATCGTGCAGGTTATGTTTTGTAGAGATTGAAGGCATTGAAGAGCCGGTAACTTCCTGTACTGTAAAAGTCAAAGACGGCATGGTAGTTACTACAGACAGCGCTGAAGTGAGAGAACTTCAAAAAACGGCATTCAGGCTTATTCTGTCAACTCACAGAATTGACTGCGGGAATTGTCCTTCAAGAAAAAGATGTGAACTTATAAAAATCAGCAGGATCCTTAAAGTAAAACTTTCCCCGGAAATATATGATCCTATCGAAAGAAAAGTAAAAGCGGAAGAACATCCTCATCTTATTTATGATATTTCAAAGTGTATCAATTGCGGGAAGTGCGTCTATATCTGCAAAAAGCTTCACGGTAGATCCTATATAACATTTGCGCGCAGGGGAATTGAAACCGGAATAAGTTTTTTCGGAGAAAAGGATGCCGAATCAATACCGTGCGGCAAATGCCGCGCCTGTGCCGATATCTGTCCTGTGTCGGCTCTCCTCTTTTACGAGCATTACAGCGATCTCCTCAAAAAACAGTAATTCAGGAGAATATTTTATCTCTTTTTTTTAATTTGACAGCAAGTATCGGAGAGATAAAATTGTTTTCTCAGGAGTAAGAGAAAGTAATTTATGACTGATACTAATTTTGAAATAAGAGCGGATTCTCTCTCTAAAAGATTTAATAAAACATTGCTTTTTAAGGGTTTATCTTTTTCAATTAAGACGGGCAATTCACTTTCCCTTACTGGCCCCAATGGTTCGGGGAAATCTACGTTGATGCAGATCCTTGCATACATACAAAAGCCCACAAGAGGAAGTGTAACTTTTTTTCAGAATGAGAAAAAGCTGGAAGAGAATGATATCAACAGGTATATTGGATTTACAAGTCCCCTTTTAAATCCCTATGAAGAGCTTACAGGTTATGAAAACATATATTTTGTTTTAAGAAACAAAAAAGATGAGGCAAAAATTTTGCCTCTCATGGAAGAATTCCTTCTCATTAAACATAAGGACAAAAGCCTGAAATATTATTCCTCCGGAATGAAGCAGAGGCTTAAATTTATCTGCGCTGTAATAAACGATCCTCCGATTCTGTTTTTTGATGAACCCGGCACAAACCTTGACCGAAAAGGTAAAGACCTGATATATTCTTACATTGAAAGCGTTAAGAAAGAAAAAATAATTGTAATAGCTACAAATGAAGAGGAAGAGATAAGACTCTGCAGGGAGGATATTAAAATTGCTCAGTGAAATATTCAGAAATCTTCGGAAGGATTTCAGAGTGGAATTCAGAAACAGGGCTGCAATAAATATATCAATAGCATTTGCCGGCATAACAACGCTGGCAATAAGCCTTACGGCAGGAGGCGTCAGCTTTTCGCCGCGGGTGCAGTCCATCATGTTGTGGATAATAATGTTTTTCAGCGCAATGAACGGACTTGCTCATATTTTTATCAGGGAAGAGGAGGAGCGGACATCTCTTTTCCTGAGGCTGAACTCTTCACTGGAGTCGGTTTTTCTGTCGAAGCTTTTGTTTAATTTTATTTTTTTCTTAATTCTTCAGGTCGTGATCTGCCCCTTATATATATTTTTTCTGCAGGTAGATGTCAAATCGCCTCTTTTGTTTTTACTGATCCTTGTTTCAGGCGGGATCGCCATATCTTCGTCCACTACTATTCTGGGCGCAATGGTATCAAAGGCGGGAGGCAAGGGCTCCTTGTTCACTGTTATATCTTTTCCCATACTGCTCCCTGTACTATGGATTGCAATAACTTCAACAACGGATGCTCTTGAAAAGAGAGCTTCGGCAGGTTTCGGCAACACACTTTTTTTTCTTGCATTTTCAGGTGTAATAATATCCATATCATTTTTACTATTTAAATATATCTGGGTAGAATAATGAAAGCAACTAAATTAATTTTTATAATGATGCCTCTGTCAATATTCCTCGCCTTCATGTGGGCGCCTCCTGCTGAAATTCTTGGCGAATCCAGCAGGATAATCTATTTCCATGTTCCTTTGGCCTGGGGTTCCGTACTGGCTTTTGTTTATTCGGGGATTGTATCCATACTTTTTCTTGCAGACAAAAAGGGTAAATATACTCTTCTTGATGAAAGGGCCTATAATTCGGCCGGTATAGGTATGGTTTTTACGATCCTTGCAATAATCAGCGGCGCCATTTGGGCAAAAATGAGCTGGGGAAGCTATTGGAACTGGGACCCAAGGCAGACCTCCATTACAATTTTGATGCTTATTTATATTGCATACTTCAGTCTTCATTCCGCGTTAAAGGACAATGAGAGCAAAGGAAGGATCTGCTGCTCATATCTTATTTTTGCCATGATCACTGTACCATTGTTTATTTTTATTATTCCCCGCATGTATCCTTCTCTGCATCCGGACCCCATTATAAATCCCGAGAGAAAACTGAAGCTTAATGCGCAGATGCGTACTGTTTTAATGATCTCATTATTCTCATTTACGCTTTTGTATTTTTACCTGTTAAACTTAATGAACAGGATATCATTTATTGATAACAAATATAAGGAAAAATATTATGAAGAATAAAAAGGCAATACTTGTTATTTTTTTGGTAACAATTACCGCTTTTGTATTACCAATTTCAAATGAGTTTCGCAGTAACAAAGGTTATAAAACCGCGCTTACCCGGTCTTGCCTTTCCGTAGTCTATGCAAAAAATAAAGAAGCTGTAAAGGCAGATCAAGCAGATCAAAAAGAAATAAAAAAAATAAAAGGTAAAGACGAATCGGAGAATAAAGGAATGCTCACTAAAGTTATGATAGTTGTTATGATAATCTGGTTCGGGCTCGCCTTTTATCTGTTCAGGCTGGATAGAAAAATTTCAAAACTGGAGAAAGAGATCAATGAGTTATAAAAGGATAGCTATTTTTCTAATTGCTGTTGTTCTTCTCGTAGTGGCTATATTCTCGCTCAGTGACGATTTAATGACACCCTATGTTCCGGTGAAAAAGGCAAAGAGTAACGCCGGAAAACTTGTACAGATCATCGGAAAGCTGGATCCGGCTAAACCTTTAAGGCACGCAGATAAGAAGTTTTTTTTCTCCATTATCGATGACAATAACTCAAAGATCGACATCGAGTATAACGGGGTTAAGCCTCAAAATTTTGAAAGAGCGGATCAGATAGTTGCAATCGGAAAGTATAATGCGGAAAGGAATGTCTTTGTTTCTGATAAGCTGCTTGTTAAATGTCCGTCAAAGTATGAAGAGAAATACGAGGAGAGAGTAAAAAAATGAATTTTGGAACGGCTTTAGTATATTTGTCGCTTTTTTTATCGCTGGGAGCTTCTGTATTCTATATTAAGAGTGTGCGGGGCAATGATAAAGATCTGCACTTTTCAAGGATACTCTATTATGCTTCGGGTATAATCATACTTATTTCTTCAATCCTGCTGCTGAACGCTTTTCTCACTAATGATTTCAGATATAATTATGTTTACGGTTATTCGTCAAGAGAGCTTGAGTGGTACTATCTGCTGTCGGCATTCTGGGCCGGGCAACCGGGCAGTTTTCTCCTGTGGATACTTCTGCTGAATATTTTCGGCATTTTTATTATAAGAAAAAATGATGAGGATGAAGGCATTTTAATGGCGGTTATTACAATAACCCAGTTCGCAATACTGCTTGTCCTTGTTGTTGCGGCTAATCCCTTTCAATATATATGGGACGGAAATCCCAATCTGCAGCCTGGACAGGTTCCCCGGGACGGGTCCGGGTTAAATCCCCTTCTGATCGACCCATGGATGATCGTTCATCCGCCGGTTCTTTTTCTGGGATATGCATCGGCTTCGATCCCTTTTGCTTATACTATAGCTGCTTTGATAAGAAATAATTATGACAAATGGATATATAAATCGTACAAGTGGATCCTTTTCAGCTTAACAACGCTGGGTATCGGTATTTTTCTGGGCGGATACTGGGCATATAAAGTTCTTGGCTGGGGCGGATACTGGGGATGGGACCCTGTTGAGAATTCATCGCTTATTCCGTGGCTTGTCGGCGTTATTCTTATTCACGGTATTATCATACAAAGAAGAAAGAAAGCCCTTGTAAAGACCAATATATTCCTTTCGCTGACATACCTTATACTCGTTTTTTACAGTACTTATCTTACCAGAAGCGGTATTCTCGCGAACTTTTCAGTACACTCCTTCGGGGAATCCATGGTAGGAGTTTTTGTAGGAATGTTTATTCTGCTGTGTATTACAGTGAGTACATATCTCTTTTTTAAAAGATTTACCGATATCCGGTCAAAGTCTCTGAGCGAAGATCTCTGGAGCTGGGATACCCTTCTCGTGTATGGGATGATAACGCTGGGGATTTACACTTTTCTGATCCTCATAGGAACATCGATGCCTATAATATCCGGTATTGTGCTTACCAATGCAACATCTGTAACTGAAAAGTTCTATAATAATATTTCGGTCCCTTTTGGAGTATTGATACTGGTATTAATGGTTTTGTCAACAATGGCTGTTGTATCAAAAGAGATATTGAAGACCAAGGATATAGTGGTAGTTGCTGCTTCTCTTGCTCTTGCCTTTTTCTTCAACTACAATTACACGGGTAAAATTGTTGCTTACCTCTTTTCAGCCGTATCGATATTTGTTATTTTTCAGTATATTTATGATTTTTCAGTAATTAAAAGATCATCCCTGCTTCCGTCGCGGTTGTCTCATATTGGACTGGGGCTTCTTGTCCTTGGCGTTATTTCATCGGGTATGCATTCCACTGAGGAACTGAAGAAGATATTTCTTGGGAAAGAGGACAGAGTGGGGCCCGTTAATATCACTTTCAGAGGATTTACCCGCGAAAAGAACGCATCCATGATCTTCACCTTAAGAGAGAAGAGTGGTATCAGACGGATAACAACTAAATATTTTATTTCACAGAAGATGAATTCACTCTACAGAGAACCTTATATTAAGTATGGTTTTTTCTATGATATTTATATTATACCTGAAAAGTATGAGCCCGGCACTTCGGACGGCGATTCGGCAATAATTGCAAAGGGACAGATAAAAGAGATCGGCGGGTTGAAGGTTAAATTTTTGAATTTCAATACAAAAGAGATGACTGCAAAGGACCCGGTAATATATGCCAACCTTCTTATTAATGGCAAAAGGGTTTCTCCGGGGAAAAAGATCAACAGAATGTCGTCAAGCAACATAGACAGAAAGATTCCCGGTACGGACAGATCGGTTTCATTGCTGAGGATAAATCCCAGTAAAGGAATGATAGATATTTATATCAGCGCTGATGAAAAGACAGCGCCTGTTCCCGATAGTGCTCTTATACATGTTACTAAAAAGAGACTCATCTGGATAGTATGGCTGGGAACTGTTCTTATTACAATCGGGGGATTTGCGGCTATTTACATGTATAAGGATCCGAAAGAAAGCGAAGCATAAAAAAATATTGCCCTTTTAAAATAAATATAATAAATGTCCTCTATGATCAACTTTTCGGTTAACATGTTAGAAAAGGATTTATAATGTTTACATTTGTTTTTATTGTAACGCTGGTTTTGTTTTTTATGGCATCGGTTTTCAGTGTTCTTACAATAATAACTGACAATGAGGACCATGAAATAACAACAAAGTTTCTTTTCCCTGTAGCGGTTGTTTCTTTTATTATTCTCGGTATAATCAGGATTTTTTATTCGTCGGAAAATGGAATAGACAGTATTGCATCGGGAATCTGGGGATATTTTTATCTGTTCTCTTTTACGCTGATCCTTGTAATTCTCTATCTTTATTTTTCGAAGTGGAAAAAGCAGTGGAAATCATTTATGATAATAATGATTCCCTTTATTACTTTTATTCTGGCTATTTCGATCCCCTTTATTAATTCTCCGAGAAAGGTTATTATAGAACTCAATAACAGACTTCTGGAAAACCATGTTTTACCGGTACATATTTTTTTTACAATGCTTGGAGAACTTTTCTTCTTTTTAAGCTTTGTCGGTTCGATCCTTTATCTTTTAATGGAGTGGAAGTTAAGAAAGAAAACTTCAATGATGCTGATTTACAAACTTCCCAATCTTGAGACTATTGAAAGATTTAACAGCTGGTCTATTGCAAGGTCTTTTACTCTTTTGACGATCGGAGTAATAATAGGCATGGTGATGGCTCTGTGGAACTACCAAACACTATTTCTGGGAACGGCAAAAGAGATGCATATCTATTTTTCATGGGCCATAATTTTAGCGATCTATATTGTCAGAAAAATGAAGAAGGTTGTTTCCCGCAAAGTTAATCTTGTTAATGCAATTTTATTTATAATAATAATGTTTTTATTTATTTTTACAAATATATATATTACTAAAGGATTTCACGGCTACAAGTAGATCATGAAAAGGAATAACGGCGAAGAAGGGGATATACCGGAAATAGGCCTCATCGGGATGAATCACAAAACAGCTCCGGTTGATATTAGAGAACGCTTTTCTCTCAGCGATGAAAAAATAACAAAATATATGAGTTGGCTGCATTCCCAGGGAGTCAAAGAGTCCGTATGCGTATCAACGTGCAACAGAGTCGAGATATATTTTGCATCCAATAATATTCCCGAAACTGTTGAGAAAATAATGAGTTTCCTTGAGGAAGTATCCTCAATGAAGAGGGAAGATTTTGAAAAACTTCTCTACAAAAAATACTCAAAAGATGCAATAGCTCATACTCTTGTTGTGGCATCGTCGCTGGATTCACTGGTTGTGGGAGAGGATGAAATACTGGGACAGATGAAAGAAGCATACAGAAAAGCCTGTAATGAGAAGAGAACCGGACTAATATTGAACAGGCTTTTTCATCATGCCTTTAAAACTGCAAAACGCGTTCGAACCGAAACTGAAATAGCAAGAAATCCTCTCTCAGTTGCTTATATCGCAACAGAACTGGCAATGAGAGTATTTGAAGATATTTCCAAACGAAAAGCTCTCCTCATCGGCGCAGGCGAAATGGGCGAACTTATCCTTAAATATCTTACAAAGTATAGTATAAGTGAAATATATATTGCTAACAGATCTTTTCATAATGCCGAGAGGATCGCCGATGAAATTAACAGGAATGCCCATATTGTTACACTGGACGACATAAAAAATATATCGGCAAATGTGGATATTATCATATCATCCGTTTCGGTTAAGAATTATATAATAACTCCTGAGATCGGGAAATATGCCGTAAAAATGAAAGGCGATCAGCCTGTCTTTATGATTGATATTTCAATACCGAGAAGTATAGACCCTTCTCTTAATAACATGGACAACATATTCCTTTATAATGTGGATGATCTTCAGTCAATTGCAGATGAGAATTTAAAAAACAGGCTCAGAGAAGTGGAGCTTGCCAAAATACTGGTGCAATCGGATGTTGACGATTTCTATAACTGGTATGAGGGGCTTGTTGTTGTTCCGACAATTATCAGTATTCAGAAACAGTTTGAGGATATAAGGCTGAATGAACTCAGCAGGTACAGGAGGAAAAGGTTAAAACATCTTTCCGATGAAGATTTTCGTATTATTGAGGATCTGACAAATCAGATCATGAAAAAAACTCTTCATAATCCGATCATGTATCTCAGAAGTTTTGAGTCAAAGAGTGAAGCTGAAAAGAAGGCGATGATAGAACATGTAAAAATTATAGAGGAATTGTTTAGAAAAAGAGCTTGAAAGTATTTTTATCTTGCATCTCTTCTCAGAATACAAATATAAATCGGTTTCAATTCCTGATCCTGTTAAATGAAATATAATAAAATATGGTAAATGTATGAAAATTAAAATAGGAACAAGAGGAAGCAGCCTTGCATTGTGGCAGGCAGAATATGTCTCAAGTCTGATTGGTAAAGATATATCTGAAATAGTTATTATAAAAACAAAGGGCGATATAAACCTTGTTGATTCTTTTGACAAAATGGAAGGGAAAGGTTTTTTTACCAAAGAGATTGAAGCCGCTCTCATTGATGAGAGGGTGGATCTGGCAGTCCATTCTCTGAAAGATCTGCCTACGGAAAGTCTGCCCGAATTAATGGTAGCGGCCGTTTCCGAGAGAGAAAATCCTGCCGATATTCTGATCATTAACAGAGATTCTTATGAAAAATCAGATCATTTCCCCATAAAGAAAAATGCGGTTGTAGGCACAAGTTCGCTGAGAAGACTTGCCCAGCTGAAATATTCCAGGCCCGATCTTGAAGTAAAGGCTCTGCGGGGCAATGTGAATACCAGATTAAGAAAACTGAAAGAGGGTCTTTATGATGCAATAGTTCTTGCTTATGCAGGGATAAAACGTCTTCAACCGGATACAATGGGATTTGAAACTTATTTTCTGCCCTTCGATATTTTTCTTCCGGCGCCTGCTCAGGGTGCTCTTGGGCTGCAGATCAGAAAAGAGGATGGAGATACCAGAAAGATTGTTGAGAGACTGAATCACAGGGAAACGGAAATGACGGTAAATGCCGAAAGATCTTTTTTACGGAATTTTGGGGGCGGATGTCATATCCCTCTGGGTTCTCTTGCTGTGATGACAGGGGATGAGATCAGGCTGGAAGGCGTTATCGCGTCAATAGACGGGAAAAAGGCGCTTAGGGATTATGTAACAGGTAAGGACCCGCATGAGACAGGCGCAGAACTGGCGAGAATTTTAAAGGAAAAAGGGGCCGACAGCCTTATATGAAGAGAGGGATTGTTTACATTGTGGGCGCAGGCCCCGGTGATCCCGGGCTTATTACTCTCAAAGCTCTTAAAGCCCTTGAAGACGCGGACTGCATCATATACGACCATCTGGCAAATCCCGCAATTATAGAAAACTATTCATGTGAAAAAATATATGCAGGCAAGAGAGACAGCGCTCACACGCTTCCTCAGGAAGATATCAGCAGGATGATGATTGAAAAGGCCCGAAGCGGCAAGGTCGTTGTACGGTTAAAGGGTGGAGACCCCTTTGTTTTCGGCAGAGGAGGCGAAGAAGGTGAATTTGTCGCCCGGGCCGGGATAGACTTTAAGATAATTCCCGGAGTATCTTCATTTTATTCCGTTCCCGCATATGCAGGAATTCCTCTTACTCATAGAAATTTTTCCAATGCCTTTGAGGTGATCACAGGCCACAGAAGGTCGGGTATATCTGCCGGCAAAGACGTGAATTACCCTGATTTCAATCCGGATAAGACTTATATCTTTTTAATGGGAGTAAAAAATTTTGCCAGGATCGTTGATACGCTTTTAAACAAGAGATCTTTTCCTGCTGATACTCCTGTTGCAATAATAACATGCGGAACAATGCCTCAGCAGAGAATTACTACGGGAGTTCTGTCGAATATTGCTGATATAGCCGAAAATGAAGGAGTAGAACCCCCATCTATTATTGTTATGGGACGCGTTGTTTCCGTAAGAGAAAAGTTAAAATGGTTCGATAAACTGGAACTGTTTGGCAAAAAAATAGTTGTTACAAGGGCTAAATCACAGGCGTCACCTCTTAGGGAGATGCTTATAAATAAGGGGGCTCATGTTCTGGAATTTCCTGCAATTGAAATTAAACCGCTTGAAGATTTAAGCGCTCTTGATTGCGCCATAAAAGAGATTAATGATTTTCACTGGATATTTTTTACATCTCAAAATTCAGTTGATATATTCTTTGACAGAGTTAACCTTCTCGGACTCGATTCCAGAATTCTCGGCAATCTGAGAATTGCGGTTATTGGTTCGTCAACGGCAGAGGTTTTAAAGAGGTACGGTCTTGTTCCGGATCTGATCCCGTCAAAGTTTGTAGCGGAGAGTCTTATAGAAGAGGCCGGAATGGATAGTTTTAAAGGCAGAAATATTCTTCTTCCATGTTCCCAGCAGGCTCGCTATACGATCAGCAGTGAGCTGGAGAAGGCCGGAGCTCTGGTAAAGCGAATACATATCTACCGGCCGATAAAACCGGAAAACATCAGCGAAAATTTAATCGAAGATGTTAAAAATGCCCATATTGTAACATTCACAAGTTCATCAACGGCAAGAAATTTCTTTTCCATCATAAGGGGCTGCAATAGTATATTTGCATCAATCGGCCCTGTTACGGCAAAAACAGTGAGGGAACTTGGATATGAATCTGAAATTGTTGCGGAGGAATATACAATTGCCGGTCTTGTAGATGCAATTGCAAAATATTACAGGAACAGTTGATATTTTTATAAATCCCTTTAACCGGAGGTATACAGATGGATTTAATTAACAGACCCAGACGTTTAAGAGTAAACAGTACTGTTCGAGACCTGACAGCCGAAGTTGTTATTGACCCCAAAAAATTAATTATGCCTCATTTCGTTTGTGAGGGTTCTGAGATCAGAGAACCAATTGAATCGATGCCCGGGATTGACCGCGTATCCGTAGATAATCTCTTAACAGATCTGGAAAATGACTATAAGGCGGGAATAAGATCGGTTTTGATTTTCGGCATACCTGAAAAAAAAGACGAAGTCGGGTCCGAGGCTTATTCGGATATGGGGATCGTCCAGAATGCAGTGAGAAGTATAAAAAAGAGAATGCCTGAAATACTTGTAATTACCGATGTTTGTCTCTGTGAATATACAAACCACGGCCACTGCGGTATCATTGAGAAGGGCGATGTTTTGAACGATCCCACGCTTAAACTGCTTGCTAAAACAGCTCTTTCACACGCCGAAGCCGGCGCCGATATGGTGGCTCCATCGGATATGATGGATGGGCGGGTAGGCGAAATAAGAGATATCCTTGATGAGAATAATTTTTTTAATGTGAGTATCATGTCGTATGCGGCAAAATACTGTTCGGCATTTTACGGGCCTTTCAGAGATGCGGCAGGAAGCGCTCCGCAATTCGGCGACAGAAAAAGTTATCAGATGGATCCGAGAAATGCCCTTGAAGCGGAGAAAGAAGTTATTGCAGATATAGACGAAGGGGCGGATATTGTTATGGTAAAACCTGCTCTTTCGTATCTCGATATCATTCACAGAGTAAAACAGATCGCGGGCGTCCCTGTATGCGCCTATAATGTAAGCGGCGAATATTCAATGGTTAAAGCCGCAGCGAAACTGGGATACGGCGATGAAAGGAGACTTGCAGCTGAAATAATAACTTCCATTTTTCGTGCAGGATCGGATATGGTCATTACATATCATGCAAGGGATATCCTGAAAAATAAATGGATATAAAACGTAACGGAGTATTAAAATGAAAAGAGATAGATCTATTGAGCTTTACAATGAAGCATTGAAATATCTTCCCGCAGGCGTAAATTCACCTGTCAGGGCCTTCAGGTCTGTGGGGGGCACGCCGCTTTTTATGAAGCGGGGCCAAGGGGCGCATCTTTTTGACGAAGACGGGAACGATTACATTGATTACTGTATGTCCTGGGGACCCTTGATCCTTGGGCATGCAGACAGAGAAGTAATAGAAGCCATAAGAGAAACCGCCTTAAAAGGAACCAGCTTTGGAACGCCCAACAGGTTTGAAGTTGAACTGGGCGAGATGGTTATTGAAGCTTTCCCTTCAATCGAAAAAGTAAGATTCGTTAATTCCGGCACCGAGGCAACTATGTCGGCAATAAGGCTTGCCAGAGGATTTACAGGCAGAGATAAGATTGTTAAATTTGACGGCTGTTATCACGGCCATGCCGATTATCTTCTTGTTGCGGCAGGTTCGGGACTGGCAACCTTCGGCACTCCCGATTCCGCTGGCGTAACATCGGGGAATGCAAAGGATACTCTTGTTGTCCCTTATAATGATATTGAAAAACTTGAAAAATTATTGAAACCGGAAGGCGAAAATATTGCCGCAATAATACTTGAACCTGTTCCATGCAATTACGGGCTCATTCTTCCGCAGAAAGATTATCTAACGGCATTGAGAAAACTCTGTGATGATAATGGGATTGTGCTGATCTTTGATGAAGTGATAAACTGATTTAGGCTAGGATACGGCGGAGCGCAGGAGTATTATAATGTAAAGGCAGACTTAACAACTCTGGGCAAAATTATCGGAGGGGGGCTTCCGGTTGGAGCTTACGGCGGCAGAAAGGAAATTATGGATAAGATCGCGCCTGACGGCCCTGTTTATCAGGCAGGCACTCTGTCGGGCAATCCGCTGGCAATGGCTGCAGGGATAGCCGTGTTAAAAAAACTTAAAGATAAAAATGCTTATTCGTCTTTAAAAATGAAGGCAGAGAAAATGCAGGCGGGACTTTCGGCAGTGTTAGATGAGTTTAAAGGCAGGGTTTTATATCAGAGTCTTGAATCGATATTTGCGCTCTTTTTTACGGATATTGATCTGGTCTCTTCGGTTGACCAGGTGAGAAAATGTGATATGGATCTCTTCGCAAAATTTCACGCGGAAATGCTGGGAAGGGGAATTTATCTTTCGCCTTCCGGATACGAAGTGGGATTCTTATCCCTGGCTCATAGTGACGGAGACATTGAAAGAACCGTTAGCGCTGTTGAGAGTTCGCTTAGAAACGTTCTGAAGTAGCAGATGTTCTTTTCGATATGTCTCATAGTAAAAAAATAATTTTTTTCTTGATAATATCGATGTTTTTTAATGTTTTGTGAAGTGAAGGCAGATGAGATCATTTTCGGTAATTATTTACCTCTGTGGTAAGAAAATTATATTTAAGGAGTTTTACGTGAAAATTACAAAGATACTATTGTATACGGTTATTGCCGCTTCGGTTGTTTTTGGAGGCTGTAAGGATAAGGCAGAACAGGTCCCGGCTCAAAAGGGGATGCCTGAGGCTCATCCTAAAATTGACACTAAAGCGTCATTTGAGATTGCTCCGGGTTCAATTAAAAAGGCTGATTATACTGTTGAACAGTGTTACACTTTAAGAAAGAAGCTTAAAAACAGAACAATAAGTGTAAGGGGAAAGGTGGTAAAATTTAATGCTGATATTATGAGCAGGAACTGGCTCCACATCCAAGACGGAACAGGTAAGAAGGGCACTAATGATCTGACAGTTACCACGATCAATAAAGCGGAAGTTGGGCAGACAGTAGTTGTAAAGGGTAAACTATCTGTTGATAAGGATTTTGGGGCTAACTATAAATATACCGTAATATTGGAAGGCGCAACCGTAAAAGTTGAGAAATAGTATAATGTTAAGAGATATGGAAGGTGGGGAGAACTGCTCTCCTCATCTTTTTTAATTAATAATTCCTGTTTCGGTGCCGCATTTTTCACAAAGGCCCTTTTTTAATGAATGAATGCCCGTAGAGTAGCCTCTTCTTTCAATTAAGATCGTTTTGCAGGAGGGACATAAAGTATTATTCCCATTGCGGCCCGGAGGGATATTCCCGCAATAGACATAATTGAGTTTCTTCACAGCTTCGTCATAGATTTTGAATATAAAGTCAATATCCGTTGCATTTTTATTGTATTTATAATTGGGGTAATATCTTGAAATATGCCAGGGAATATTTTTATTCATGGAAGATATAAAATTAATTATTTCTTTCATTTCGTTAATGTTGTCGTTTATTCCCGTAACAATAAGCGTTGTTATCTCTAGATGGCATTTGCTGTCGTTTACCGTATTTATGGTTTTTAAAAGAGAATCCAGATTTCCCTTCTGTATTTTTTTATATGTTTCGTCGTTAAAGGACTTCAGGTCTATGTTCATAGCGTCCGTATAATTTAAAAGCTCCTTTAAAGGTTCGCTGTTGACAAATCCGTTGGTTACCAGTACATTTTTTAATCCGGCTTTAGATGCAAGTATTGATGTGTCAAGTACATATTCAAGCCATATAACCGGTTCCGAGTATGTATATGCAATACCGGTTGAACCTTTCCTTCGGGCAAGATGCACAATATTTGCAGGGTCATAATAAGTTGTACCCGCTGTTAAGTCCTGTGATATGTGCCAGTTCTGGCAGTATGGGCATTTAAGATTGCAGCCCTTTGTTCCGATCGACAGAATACTGCTTGAGGGATAGAAGTGATAGAGGGGTTTTTTTTCTATAGGGTCCATTGCTATGGAAGTCACTTCGCCGTAAATTTCCGAATACAGAATTGAATTACTGTTCTTTCTGACTCCGCATATACCTCGCCCACCGTCTTTTATTATACAATTATGGGGGCACAACCGGCACTGCAGTCTCTTGCCGTCCAAATGAGTATAATATTTTGCCTCTTTCATGAGCGGAAGTCCTGAAGTGTTAAAAAAAATAATACATGTCAGGCGCTTTCTTTGATATTGCCCTTTTCAGTACTTGAAGACTTTTGATTTTTTTCATAGGGTTTGATCATCTCGCATTTTCCTTCAAAGACTACGCCGTCTGCTATCTTTAGTTTTGCGGTTCTTATATTGCCGTATAATGCTCCTTTTGAATGTATTTCCAGTTTTGTTGTCGCTTCTATGTTGCCGTATACGGTGCCGTTTAGAATTACGGTTTCAGCTGTGATATTTGCTTTAACGGTTGCCCCTTCCCCAATAACAAGAAATCCTCCCGAAGTAATTTCGCCGTCAAATTTCCCATTGATCTGCAGGGATGTTTCAAAGGAGAGATCTCCGGTAAATTCGGTGTCTTTACCGAAAACGGTAGTGATCATTCCTATATCATAAACAGGATTTTTGTTAACCTGAATTATCTTTTTCGCCATATATTTCTCCGTACTTTTTTTAATCTGCCGATTGTTATTTGGTTTTCATAGTAAATACGCCGTCCCAGTCTTCAGGAGGCGGGTTCTCTTTAAATTCTTTTGATCTTTCAAGATACAGCTGAGAGGGGCCGTCGTTTGCATCGATTCTCAATGCCATTTCAAAAGCCTTAATTGCTTGGTCCCATTTCATCTGTTTATAAGCAGTAAGACCAAAATTGTAATATTTTAGAACTTCCTGTTTCTCTTTTGATATCATACTGCCTCCGTTTTTTAATATTAATAAAACCTATTTACAAAAAAGTTTGCAAGATCAATTAAAATATTTTTAAATTCAGAATCAGGGAATTTTTTAATATTTTCAAATGCTTTATTGACATATCCCTTTGCCGTTTCAATAGAATAATCGATTGCTCCCGATTTTTTCAGCTCGTCTTTTACAATGTTCCAGTTTTCTTTATCGGGATTGGCTGCATAATTTATAAAATTTTCTCTTTCCCTTGGATCAAGTTTATCAAGCAGAAAAATAAACGGCAATGTTACTTTGCCGTCCATAAAATCGTTGCCCGAATCTTTTCCGGTAAGTTTATCGTCTATCACGTCAAGTGTATCGTCAACAATCTGAAAAGCGAAACCCGTATTTAAACCGAAGAGGAAAAGATCGTCGCACATCTCTTTGGGAAGTCCGGCTTTAATTGCTCCCAGTTTGGCGCAGGCTGCCATAAATCTTGCTGTCTTCAGCTCAATGATATTGAAATAATGTTCTTTATTGATGACATTTATATCCGAATATTGAAGCTGATAGAGTTCTCCCTTGACCATGTCGTTGGTTCCCTCCACTATAACAGGGAAAAGAAGGGGATTGCCGTCCTTTACTACCGAATCAAGAGCTCTGGTGTACATGTAATCTCCTGCAAGTACGGCTACTTTATTGCCCCATTTTTTTGAAACGGTAAGCCCGCCTCTTCTTAGAATTGATTGGTCAATAATATCGTCGTGTACAAGCGTTGCTGCATGAACGATCTCAGTTGCAGAGGCAATTTCAACAATTCCATCGGGCATGTGGTTTAAGAGACCGCTTGTCAGTAAAACAAGAGATGCTCTTACTTTCTTGCCTCCTTTAATAAAAAGGTGAATTGAACTGTTATCCAGCAGCGGGATGCCGGTATTTAACTTCAATTTTATATCTTTATCGACTTTATCGAGATACTCAGATAAAGGGTTCAGTATTTCTTTTAAATTCAACGCCATGATCATTTTTTAATCAAATGTAGCGAGACATTCTCTCCTTGATTCAAATATCTCAAAAACCTTATCGAGCATTGTTGTCTGGAAGAGCTTTATTAAATTATCATTGATAATTACCAGTTTAATATCGCCTTCCTGATCTTTTATTTTCCTTTTAATAGCAACAAGAGCACCTAAAGCGGAACTGCATACATGCTTAACGTTCATCATATCTATACAGATATTGAACTGATTATTGTTCAGGCAATCCTGAAGAATAGCCTCCAGATCTTCTGCGCCGTCCTGGTCGATCCTGCCTTCCAGTGTGATGATCTGCACATTATCATGAGTTGTTCGCTTCATATTTATTCTCCATTGTGATTTCGAATTTACTGTCTTTTGAAATTGCCCGTCTGCTGAAAAAGAGAAAATCAAGCAGGTTAACAAAATATTTAGTTTAACGTTACTCTGATAATAGATGTAACTATTTTAAATATTTATACCACATGATCAATTCTTTTTCAAGCTTTTTTTAATCCTGTCCTGGCAATTGTTAAAGAAAATACTTTTGAAGCGCCTGCTTCAAGCAATATTCTTGCGCATTCGTTTATGGTAGCTCCTGTTGTGAATATATCATCAATGATCAGAACATTTTTGCCTTTAATCGATTTTGAGTTAACCGTGTAATATCTGTTTATCACGTTTAGGAATCTTTCTCTATAACCGAGGGTTTTTTGAGATTTAACCGGTTTTCTCTCCTCCAATAATTTAATATGTTTAAGGTTCATCTTCTTTGCAATTATTTTTGAGATCAGTTCTGACTGGTTGTAACCTCTGCGGGCCTTTTTCTTTTTATTTATAGGCACAAATGTAATAAGGTCAGCATCAATCTGTTCGCAAAGCAATTTCCGGCAGGCTATAGCGCTAAGATGGGATTTAATTCTTCTGTTTTTTTTGAATTTATAATTACGAAGCATCTTTCTGATCACGCCGTTATAATCTGTTATTGATATATTTTTTTCAGGATAAAAAATTCTGTCTGAACAGATAGTGCAGTTTCCATTCGTTATAATTCCGCTGCATTTAGTACAGCACTCTTTAACATAATCGATATTGTCAAGACATTCGGAGCAGACATTGTGCCGGTTAAGAGGAACGGGAGTTCCGCAGCCGATACATTTAGACGGAAATATCAGATCCGATAAAAAGCCGTATAGAGAGATCATTATTTAATTCTGCCCGTCTTTTTTGTCATATTTAACCGGATCGTCAATTCCGGCCTCCTGAAAACCGGTTCTTCTTATTTTACAGCTGTCACATTCTCCGCAGGGAGTGCCGTCAACGTAAGGGTCGTAGCAGCTATGCGTTAATGAGTAATCGATATCCAGATCCTTCCCCTTTGCAATTATTTCAGATTTTTTCATTTTTAACAGAGGCGCTTCAATATTAAAACAGTCTCCTGACAGGCCAGCCCGGGTGCCCATATTTGCCATTTTGTTGTAACATTCAAAGAATTCGGGGCGGCAGTCCGGGTATCCGCTGTAATCAACGGCAGTTGCCCCAATAAATATGTCTCTTGCTCCGATAGATTCGGCATAGGAGAGCGCATAAGAAAGAAATAGGATGTTTCTTGCGGGAACGTATGTTGGCGGTATCTCAGTATCTGTTTCCGGGTCTCTGTTTTTGGGCACTTCGATCCCTGAATTTTTTACAAGTGCCGAGTGAAAGATCTTGACGGGCAGTTCTATTATTATATGATCTTTGATATTAAAGAAATTTGCCAGTTTTTTTGCGGATTCTATCTCAATATTATGTTTTTGCCCGTAGTAGAAAGTTAATGCGTATAATTCAAATCCTCTGCCAAGAGCTATAGCGGCAGTTGTTGCGGAATCAAGTCCGCCGCTTAGCAGCAGAACCGCTTTTTTCTTATTCATGATAATTTCTAACCTTTTATTAAAATAGTACTGTTGAAAAAATGGTGTATATTATTAATACAGTTATGTATAAAAAAAAGTAAAAAAAATATTTATTAATAAAAAAATATTAAGGGCAATATGAGGATGCCTCAGTATATGAATTTTCGCATCCTGATATTGATCAATATCCCTACTGAGATCATGGACATTAAGAGATTTGAGCCGCCGTAGGATATAAAACAGAGAGGCAGTCCCGTTACAGGCATTATACCTATCACCATACCTATATTTATCAGCGCATGGAAGAAAAAGATGGATGTTATTCCGCTGGCCAGCAGAGCCCCGAATTTATCCTTTGATTCGAATGCTATCTGAATTCCCCGGAATATCAGAATAGCAAGCAGTATGATCAAAATAATTGCTCCGATAAAACCCCACTCTTCCGCAACAACTGCAAAGATAAAATCGGACGATTTTTCCGGAAGAAATCCAAGTTGTGATTGTGTTCCTTTGAGGAAACCTTTGCCGATAAGTCCGCCCGAACCGATCGCTATTTTGGATTGAATAATATTATATCCTGAACCGTGAGGGTCAAGGTCCGGATTGAGAAAAACCAGAATTCTTTTTTTCTGATATTCCTGAAAGAACCGCTGTATAATTACCGAGCAAAATAGGCCCAGTGAAATTACTATGCCCGGGATATATATTTTTCTAAGGGTTTTTTTTACAAGGATCATATGAACGGCAAATGATACTGCTGAAATAATGAATAACACTCCGGCTACAATGAAGAGCATATTGGTATCTTTAAAAAAATCCAGCAAAAAGTTTGATCCTTCCATCCCAACCCATTCCCTGTATGTGATAAACATAGGAAAGATCATTGCAATTGCAGCAATAATTAAAATCGAGATTAAGTGAGAAACATCGGCGCCGCCCACAAAGAGCATTGTGAAAAGAATGGGCATATAGATCACGGCAGTTCCGAAATCGGGCTGGTTTAGAACAATAATAACAGGCACAAGAGTGATCACAGAAGGAATTAAAAGCTCTCTGAAGTTTCTTATATCGCGTTCGCGCAGTTCAAGGTATTTGCCAAGAACTATTACGAGACCCAGTTTCATAAATTCAGAGGGCTGTATTGAAAAAAAACCAAGATTCAGCCATGCTCGCGTGTTTCGGATCGGAGTTCCGAAAATTGTTGTGAAAAGCAGTATGACAACAAGTATTCCGTATATATGAAGAGAGTAATCTCCTATTTGCTGATAGTTAATAAATGTTACTCCGATCATTAAGATAAATCCGAAAATAAACCAGAGTATCTGTTTTTTATAAAGGTCGCTGTTCACTTTATCAACCGGATCGAAACCGGTACTGTAGATCATTAAGATCCCGATCGCTGCCAGTAAAAGCACAACAACAACAAGCAGATAATCAATTCTATATATTCCTTCTTTCTTGATCATTTAAAATATCCTAACTGCTCAAGTTTAGTAAAAATTTTTCCTGCAATCGGCAGAGCGCTTAAAGCTCCCCATTTGCCGTATTCAACAAGAACCGTAACAACAATCGCTTTCTCAGGCGATTCATCGTATGGCGCATAACCGGTATACCAGGCATGCTGGGATATGTTCTCTTTTCTGTTTGATTTGGTCTGCGCTGTGCCGGTTTTCCCTGCAATTTTAACTTTCAGGTTTTTAAGCATTCTCTGCGTCCCCTCTGTTACGCCGAGTCTCATCCCCTCTTTCAGAGTTTTTAATGTTATAGGCGACAGGGGGGTTTCTCTGAGGCGTTCTTTTCTGAATTTTTTTATAACTTTTTTATTATCCCCTGAGAGGATCTCTTTTATTAGCTGAGGTTTGTAAGTTATGCCGTTATTTACTATTGCAGCAAGAAGGTTTGCAATTTCAATGGGTGTTACGCTGAGAAAACCCTGCCCTATGGACATATTTAGAGTGTCTCCGTCAAACCATGACTGTCCGAAAGTCTTCATCTTCCATTTCCTTGACGGAATAAACCCCTTCTCTTCGCCCGGAAGGTCGATCTCGGTTTTTTCATTAAGGCCCAGATATTCTGCATATTTCATTATTGCAGTGGGGCCTGTCATGTAGCCGAGCTGATAAAAATAAACACTGCATGATTTGGCAATAGCATGATATAGATCGAGCTTTCCATGCGGAGCAAAACAGTAAAAGTCTCTGTCTTTAAATCCTTTTAAAGTATATTTCCCGCTGCAGAAAAAAGTTTTCTGCGGATAGGATCTTTCAGTCTCCAGTGCTGCAATTGACGTAACCAGTTTGAACGTTGATGCCGGAGGATACCTGGCCTGAATTACTCTGTTTAGGAAGGGTCTGTTCTTATCTTTTAACAGTTCTTTAATAATGGTACTGTTGTCTTTGGATATGATCATATTGGGATCATAGTCCGGTTTGCTTAATAGAGCGATTACCTCTCCTGTTGATGCTTTGATCGCAACAACAGCGCCCTGTAAATTGCCCAGCAATTCGTAAGCGGTTTTCTGAACTTCATAATCCAGTGTGAGAACAATATTGTTCCCTGCAGCGGGTTCAAGTCCCACTTCTTCCCCTTCGGTTCGGTTTTTTACATCAACAATTCTTCTTACAAATCCGTCTCTCCCTCTCAGAATTTTATCGTATTTTTTTTCAATTCCGTTTTTCCCGATTTTTTGGTAATATTTATATCCGCTCTTTTTTAAACGTTTATATTCTCCTTTGCTTATACTGCCGATGTATCCCACAACATGTGAAAACATATTGCCGAAGTTGTAAACTCTTACCGGAGCGTCTTCCCAGCCAATATTAGGGATCAGGTGTTCGTTTGAGGCAATTTTTATTATTGAATCGAAACCTACATCTTCAAGAATAACAATTCTTTCCCAGGGATTTATGTCTTTCCGATCAAGTTTGATCTTGTCCCTGTCTATATTGAGCAGGGTACATAAATTGTTAAGAACCTGTTTAAACTCTTTTTTTGAAGAAAATCTTGCAGGGATCGTTGTTACATTAAAGGAAGGCCTGTTTGTTACAATACTTATTCCGCCGTGAGCAGTATCAAAATTTCTGTCATAAATTACGCCTCTTGTTGCCGGAATGGGGATGTAGTTCTCCATATTGGATCTGGATTTTATTTTGTATTGGTCCCCATGGATCAGTTGAAGGTTGATCACCTGAATTATCAGTATAAGAAAAACAATAGAAACAACCGAAACAAAAAAGTACATCCTGAATCTGAAAGCCTCAAGCATTCTGGCTTTTAAGGAAGTGTGAACCATTTACATGCTCCCCTCTCTCATTAGTTCGTCATGGTAGATTTTATCAAAAATAAAGAAAAGAGAAGGCGCCAGAAAGGCATTATAAAATGCTTCCGGCAGAATAACATTTAATGATGAAGATATAGCCGGCTGATGAAATATATAACTCAATAATAGAACGAAAACGCCTTTAATTATTGAAGCCGAAAAAATAAGCAGTATGATCGTGATTATATTGCTCTTTAATACGCTTCTGCCGAACATACCTGCAATAAAACCGAGCGCCATTTTGGGGAATGTTAAGAGTCCCAGAGGCGAATTTGATACCGAATCGTGAATTATTCCGCTTATAAAACCGGTCACTTCTCCGTAAAATGAACCGAAATTATAAGCGAGATAGATCACAACAATAAAGAGAATGTCGGGCTTTACACCTGCAATTCTCAGCACATCAAAGGATGAATGTCCCTGTATTACAATGGATATAATTATTAAAATACCGGTATAGATATGCGCAAAAGTCATTTGTCACCTTCAAAAATATTCAGCAGATCGGTATTGGGCTCCTTTTTAACAACAAAGACCTCTTCAATTGAGCTGTAATCAAGTGCAGGTTTAATAATTATTCTTTGGTAGGCCTGTGATTTTAATACGTCCGATTTAAGAACTTTGCCTACAAGCAGGCCGGAAGGGAATACGCCTCCCTGTCCCGATGTTATTACAACAGTCCCGTACTTGATGATTGAGGATCGGCTTACATATTCGATCACACAGAGGTTAGAAGTTGACGAAAGGCCGTGCAGCAGTCCCGGTATGCGGGTTTCCTGGAACATTACTCCAAGCTTCATTTCAGGAGATATAATGGGAACAATTCTTGAAATACTGTTCCTTACTTCTGCGATTTTTCCTACAACAGCCTTATATCCTCCCTGATATGCCAGAACGGGCATATTCACTTTTATTCCGTCATTTTCGCCTTTGTCAATGATGAGAGTTTTAAACCAGTTATCCGGATCTTTTGAAATGATCGCTGCAGGAATAGAATCGTACTGAATTCTTTCTTTTAAGCCTAAAAGCCGGCGAAGTCTTCTGTTCTCAATTTTTAATTCGCTGATCTCTTCAGTCAGGGATTCGTATTTCTGGAGTCTTTTTCTTGTTGCTCTGAGTTCCTTCTTAACACCGCTCAATTCGGTATATCCTTTCCATAGTTTGCTGAAGCCTCCCTGCATGCCGTGATATGCTTTCTGAAAGGGAACCGTAAAAGCGTTTCCGATCCCTTCAATTGTAAATGTGAAGGAACTGGATTTTATTGACAAAGATATTATGCAGAAAAGAGTGAAAGCTATAAATGTAATTATAGTCTTATGTCTGATAAAAAAATCCACCTGGTAATTACTTTAAATTAGCCCTGTTTAGATTTTTTATTTCCTCAAGAAACTTTCCGGCACCCAGTACCACGCATGTCAGCGGATTCTCGGCAAGGATAACCGGAACGCCGGTCTCTTTACTTATAAATTTATCAAGCCCTTTAAGCAAGGAACCGCCGCCTGTCATTACTATCCCTCTTTCCATTATATCCGCTGCAAGTTCCGGCGGTGTTTTTTCAAGCGCATGTTTAACTCCGTCCAGAATCTGATCCACCGGTTCTTTCAGAGCCTTTCTCATCTCTATGGAATCGATTTCCAGCGTTCTGGGCAGGCCCGACATGGCATCTCTGCCTTTTAATTCCATTCTTTCAACTTTTTTTTCAGGGAAAACATTGCCAAGCTGAAATTTTACTTCTTCGGCCATTCTTTCGCCGATTATCAGGTTATACTGTGTTCTCATATATTTGATAATTGCTTCGTCAAATTCGTCGCCCGCGATCCTGATAGAATCGGCAATGACCATTCCCCCGAGAGAGATAACTGCAATTTCAGTTGTACCTCCGCCGATATCGATAAGCATATTTCCTGCCGGTTCATGTATCGGGATATTCGCCCCGATAGCTGCTGCAAGAGCTTCCTCTATTAAAAAGATCTCTCTCGCCCCGGCCTGTTCTGCCGATTCTCTTACTGCGCGTTTTTCAACTTCTGTGATTCCGGATGGGACGCCGATTACAACACGGGGCCGTACAAGGGCTTTTCTTTTATGTACTTTTGTAATAAAATACCTTATCATCTTCTCAACAGTTTCGAAATCGGCAATTACTCCGTCTTTCATCGGTCTAATAGCAACGATGTCTCCCGGCGTCCTGCCCAGCATTCTTTTTGCTTCGTGTCCTACGGCAAGAACCTTGCCGGTACTTGTTTGAACCGCTACTACGGAAGGTTCACTCAATACTATGCCCTGTCCTTTTACATGAACCAGAGTATTGGCAGTGCCAAGATCAATACCCATGTCATTTGAGAACATTCCGTAAAATGAATTGAAAATCATCTATAGTAACTCCTGTAGTTTTCTGATACTTCGGAAAATGTTAAAAAACCATTATATGTATTAAGAATCCTTTCAAATGAAGATGGATTTTAAATATATTAATTCTCAATTATATTATGTTAAATTTTTGTCAAGTGATAATCTTTTTACAAGCACAGGGTCTATGTTCATTATTTTTTTGTGATCTATTAGTAAAGGAAGAAAATATTTTTTTTGAAGTTATCCGGTTTATTGTATATCTTTTTATGCGGATAAGTTTAATGATATATAGATCACAAAGTCACATTTTACATTACATCAAGCAGTTTTTTCACTTCGGAATTTGTTCTGTCAGTGACAAGAACTTTATTCCAGATCGCCTTTGCCTTTTCAAGATCACCTGTTGCAGAATAATTTTTTCCGATCCATATTCTTAATTCATTGTCTTTCCCGTCAATTTCCAGTCCTTTATAAAAATAAGAAAGAGATTCATTAAAAAGAGATTGTTTAAAGTAAATTTTGCCAAGGTTAAAATATATCAGCTTTAAGATCTTACTGTTTTTTGTATGGGCAAGAGCGCTTTTAAAATTCATAATTGAATCGGTATACTGCTTTGCAAGCATCTGTGACTTGGCAAGGAAGAGTTTTCCGGGAATGCTCTCTTCTGTTCTGCCTTTTTCTTTCAGGTATCTGATCCCTTGGTCCTCTTTGCCGGTACATATATTAATGACAGAGAATAATCTGATGTCGTCAATACTATTTAATTCGGATTTGCTTCGTATCTGTTCCAGTATCATTAAGATCCGGTCCGGTTCATTAAATCTGCAATAAAAGCATGACCAGGCAAGTATTGCCGCATATTCCTGAGATATTTCGCCGTCTTCGTTCAGAGCGATCCCTTTTTTTATGAATTTTATTGCCTTTGTAAACTCTAACAGCGCTTTACTGTTTATTGTATTTAAAAAGTCATTAATGAATAATTCGGTAAAACTTCCCTGAAGGTAGGTTTTACCGAGATCGAAGTGAACCTTGCCGGATATTAAAAAAGCATCGGCATTGAGAGGGTTCTCATCTCTGTAACGTTTTAATATTTCCGTGAGATGGTTTAATTCACTGCGCTTCCTTGTAATATCCTTTATCTTTGCCGTTTTGTCTATCTGTTCGAAAAGTTTGTTGTAGGAATACTTCCAGAAATAGAGATATTTTCTGTATTTATATCCTGCTGATGCAGATAAAGACAACAGTATAATAATCAGCAGATATTTGATAATTTTTGAGCGTTTTTTTCTTGTTTTATACCTGTAATACATCTTAACCGGTGTTACCTATTGATAAAATATTATTTTAACTCTGCTTGCCGATAAGATCTTTGTAACTCTCTTCTATCTTATTTATTATATCGGTCTCTTTGTCCGTTATAAATAGTTTTGCAGTATCGCTTCCTTTAATAAAAAATGCCAGATAGTTCTCTCCGGAAAATAGTTCATGAATTTTATGAAAGTCAAACCTGAAGTGCTTCTTTTCCATATTGAAGTTAATTCCATCTCTGTCCAGAATAAGTCTGCCTCTGCCGACCCGGCTTATATTTTTGTATTTTGTGATGGTCGGATCAATATTTCCGGAACTGGTCCTGTAGTCTATTAATGACGATGTATCATTATATAAAGTGAAGTTTGAAGATCCGTTTCTATCTATATTGTCGGTTTCGGGATCTTCGTCAAAATATTCCTGCGGGGATGCTGTTTCCTTGAAGTCAATATCCGTGTCATTACCCGATTCGATATCCTCTTTTAATTTATTAAACTCTTGATCGGAAAATTCCGTTGTTTCAGCATCATCAAAAAAGAAGAAATCGTCTTCCGGTTCGCTGAGGCTGTTCTCTTCCGGATCATGATGATCGGAAACGTCATTCTCGTCAGAATATAAATAGTGCGGGACAATTCTTTTGTCCGCAATACTTTCATCGTTTATCTCAATTGTATTGTCTGTATTCTCCTTTTCAGGTTCAGACGGAATTTTTCTCTTCGTTTTTTTTACAAAAGGTTTTTTCTTTTCGGATCCATCGGAGCTGTTAATTATCGAATAAACAAAGAGCAGTATTCCCGAAATTATAAATAGTATGGACAGATATAGCATAGTATGACGTTTTTAAATAATTATAGAGTTAGTTTACAACAACACTTTCATTGCAGTCACGATTTTCCTTGCTGATAAATAAAATGTCAAGACCTTTTCGAAATTTGGAGTCTAATATCCCTATTATTTTATCCGGTTTTCCATAGTCCCGCTTTCAGGTAGTGATCTTTATGAGGAGGAAAATCTTCAGGTTCATTTTCGAACATTATAAGCCGCCATTTTGAAGGATGATATGACAGGTATTCTTCTTTGGATACTGAAAATGAATTAATACACGTTAATATATGGCCGCAGGGCTCAAGGATCTTATCAATTTCCGGCAATGTATGCGCATAATCTTTTTTTACCGAGAAGGTTCTTTTTTTATTTCTTGAAAAGGTAGGAGGATCAAATATAATAAAATCAAATTTTCGGTTTTTTTTGCGGAAAATTTTTATCCGGCTCATTGCATCGCCATAAATAAAATCTCTGTCATTTATATTAAGATTATTCAGGCAGTAATTATTCTTTGCTTTTTTTATAACTCTTTTGGAAAGGTCAACATTTACCGCATTTTTTACTCCGCATGTCAGGGCATGGACCGAAAAGATCGATGTATAGGAAAAAAGGTTCAGCATTGTGCTGATTTTTTTTTCTTTATAGACAGTTTTCAGTTTGTCCCTTACTCTTCTCATATCAAGAAAAATTCCGGTATTTTGGCCGTTTATGAGATCTGCAAAGGCATAAATCCCGTTAGTTTTTACTTTATAGTTTTCCTGAGGGATATTCCCCCACAGTAAAAGGCTTTTTCTGATCTTATTGTAGTCATGGCTGCCTTTAAGTTCTGTTCGGTTTTTTAACAGTATCCCGCAAATATCAGATGGGAGTTCCAGTATAGATCGTATTAAGCTGTCTCTTAACCCGGGGGTGTTAAAGAGTTTATTATGGATATATTCGCTGAAGTATTGGATCAGTATATAGGCCCCGTAGAGATCGATTGTTAAACCTTCTATCCCGTCGCCTGCTGAATTGAAGAGTCTGAAACAGTCATTCACGCTGTTGCTGAAGAGATATGCCCGTCTTTCGAATGCTCTTTTTATAGCATTGATCATCTTATCAGACAATAAGGGTATCCTTTACCAGTGAAGTTATGTTCTTTATCCTTTTTTCAATTAAATTAAAATCTCCGTTTTTTATGAGCCTGCTGTCGGTTATATAGGACATTCCGCATGCAATTACTTTTTCTAATTCGAGATAATCTTTACAATTCGTTTCGTTTATTCCTCCTGTGGGCATGAGATAAAAATCTTTCATTTTAAAAGGAGCTGTTATGGATCTGATGTAAGATGCTCCGCCAAGCTGTCCGGCAGGAAATATTTTCACAATATCGGATCTTTTTAATGCGGTGTTCAGCTCGGACGGTGTTGCTATCCCTGGTATAAATGGAATCCCAACTGTTTCGGCATGATCAATAAGTTCCGTATCCAGCGAGGGGGAAACGGCAAATTTTGCGCCGCTGTTAAAGGCTGTTTTTAATGACTCTTTTGAAAGAACACTGCCTGCACCTGTAATGATCCGGGGATATTTTTTTGCCACTTCTTCAATGCACTTATATGCAGATCCAGTTCTTAATGTTATTTCAATTAGTCCTATGGAATTAGTCATAAGTATTTCAGTTATTCTCAATGCGTCGTCGGGATCATCAAATACGGCAACCGGAACAATTTTGATTTTTGACAAAATATTTATTAATTTTTCAGACATTGTTTTCTCCAGCTGAATAAGTTTCATCGGATAAAAAAACAACAGATAAATATAAGAGTTCATTATATTACAACAAAAAAAAATATGTCAAGCCCGAATTCAAGTTTGAAGTGCAACATTGAGAGAGGGCCGGCGGGAACTAAAAAATAAAATACCAATTCTCAAGAAAGATATTTGAATGGGAATTAAAGAGCAAATGAATTCCCCTCAATAGATGTTTGGCCGTGAGCCCTTGGACGGAAACCCGATGTTTAGGCGGGACTTCCGATCCATTTTTTCTGTTAAGGTCGGTCATTACCTAAAAAGTAGCGTTCATTACACTCTATGTAGCGTTCATTACATTGATAGCAGTGCCGCTATTTTTTTGTTGACAAAATTAAAAAAATGTTTTTATATATCGATCATCATTGAATTTTTCCATATTAAATGGATCGCTATATGATGCGATCATGATCTTGCCCTTTATCAACGGACAAGATAGGTGCTTTTTGGTATAGTTAATAAGATCAAGAAGGATATTTGTGTTTGGGTTTATCCGATATAAAGATATTTATTAATATGCAACAATATGAAGAGCGATTTAAGAAGAAATAATTTTTATATCCGGTCCAGTAAATTTTTATTGCTGTGGAAAATCAATAAAAATTTCGGCAGATTGCCCTCATGTATCTTCGGAACAAAAATATTACCTGTTAAAATAATAACAGCCGTGATAATTATCTGCAGTACCGGTATTACAAACCTGCTGTTCGCTCAAGGGGCAGGTTTTTTTATTGCGAAAAGGCCTGCCAAAAATTTTGCTTTATTTACTTTGGATAATATAAATAATATAAAAAGGAAAATTTTATTTAAAGAGGTGTCAATACTTCCTCCAAAGGGATTCATTATTCTTAATTTTACA
>JAJRXZ010000059.1 GCA_024276015.1 Spirochaetota bacterium
GAATTGTACAACCTGTCATAATAACGGCAGCGATAATCCGCAGCCTCATCATAATACCAACGGCAGAGATCATTATGATAAATCAGAGCATAATACCTATGGATCATGCGAACATTGTCATGCGACCGTTGCAAGTTCGACAGGTGAGGGCGACCTTTATCAGACTATTAAATATCGTTACAATGCGGGCACAGATTTCAGCAGCAGACACGTTAATCGCTGGATAAATGTAAGATTCGGGTACGATGCCTCTGCTGCCAGTCAGTCCGGTCCTGCCGGAAACCTTTATTACGATTATAACACAGGTGCATGCTGGGTAGATTGCCATAACAAAGATCACAAGGGTAAAACAACATGGTATGATGCAAGTTTTGGTACTAACAGCTACCTGAAAGAAGAAAATGATGATACCAGCGGTAACCCGCTTTATGATCGTCCTTAATTATAAGGCAAGGCTCGGAGTTTAAGAACTCTGAGCCTTTAAATATTAGGATAGTTGCCATCACATCTTAAATGGAATCTCAACATCTTCAATGACGATCTGTTTTGTACTCTCATTGATTGCCCGACGACCGACGGAAGTGTCTGCGGCAGAAGAGGGGGACTTTAAGAATAAGTTAAGGCCCCTGACAAATGGTATTACTGCCCGTATTTTCCATAATCCGGAATAGTCCGATCATATAATTATTTATCGGGAAATGTTATTTTAAAAGCCGTCCCCTTCTCTTTGATGATCTCTATTCGGCCCTTTAACTGTTCCGTTAATGCTTTAACCAGTTGGAAGCCCAGTCTGTTTTCGTCGGAAAGATCAATATCTTTGGGAAGTCCTATCCCGTTGTCGCTTACTTTCAGATGATAATTGCCTTTCTTATCCCGCGTAAGATCAATTTGAACAGTACATTTTTGCTGATCATGAAATGCATGCTTGTATGAATTGGTAATTAGTTCATTGATAATTAATCCGCATGGAATTGCTTTTTCCATATTGAGGCTGATGTCCTTTATATTTACAATAATATCAATTTCACAGCTCGGATGCGTATAAGATCGGGAAATCTCAGAAGATAATGTTTTAATATATTCTTTAAAATCGATTTCGGAAAGGTTGTCCCAATGATACAGTTTTTCATGAATAAGAGCCATAGATTTTATTCTTCCGGTAGTTTCCTTAAAGTGATCAATACCCGTTTTCTCCATTATAAACGAAGACTGGAGTTCGATCAAACTTGAAATTACCTGCATATTATTTTTTACACGATGATGGATCTCTTTCAGCAGAGTCTCTTTTTCCTGCAGGGAAGTTTTAAGTTTTTCCTCTGCTGTAATTCGTTTGGTGATGTCATGGAGCGTTCCTATTATTGCCGGTTTTTCATTGTAGCGCGTTCTTGTTCCGAAAACTTCAATATGAACGATCTTTTTCTCTTTTGTTATGCCTCTGAATGTGTAGTTTATGGATTCCTCTTCGCCTCCTTCTCTTTTTTTGATATTTTCTTCTGCTATATGCCAGTCCTCTGCATAAGTTAATTCTTTTGGTCCTATTTTATCTATCATCTCATCAACGGAATATCCGAATATTTCCGCAAATTTCGGATTCACATACCTGAACTTCCCATCTTGGATAAGATATACGCCCACCAGCGATTTTTCCGTTATGCTTCTGAATTTCTCTTCCGATTCCTTTAATTTTTTTTCGGCTCTTTTTCTGTCGGTAATGTCTTCAAGAAAACCGTTCCATAAGATGTCGCCGTTTGGGAGCAATTCCGGCCTCCCGGTTGCTTTGGCCCATCTTTCCTCATTGTCCTTAATAAATTTGATCTCTGCCGAATATTCTATGAGATCATTTGCCGATTCAAGAACGCCCTTAACAAAATCTTCCCGATGATCCGGGTGGATCATATTTAAAAGAGCAGAAGAGTTTTTCATAATTTCTTCCGCTTCAATACCCGATAGTTCTTTTATTCTCTTGGTAATAAAAGGAAATGAAAAAGACCCGTCCTCTTTGCTCATCAAAAATTTGAATACGGCAGCAGGAGAGTTTTCAGATAAGGTTCTGTAGTTATCTTCGCTTTTTGCCAGTTCTTCGTTAGTTTTAATAAGCTCTGCCTGTGTCTGCAGCAATTCTTCATTTGCAGCTTCAAATTCTTCGTTAGTTTGAGTCAGTTCTTCAATCGCGGCATCCAGTTCCTGGATCGCAGCCTGAAGTTCTGTTTTCTTTGTTTTTAATTCATCGAGGGCTCTTTTCCGCTCGGTGATGTCTACAATAGTTCCAATAACACTTTGCAGTTTTCCTCTGTCGTCCAATACGGGTGCATCAGAAATCTCAACGAAACGTCTGGTCCCTTTTTTGCCGATAATTTCAGCTTCATACCAGGAAGTGATACCGCTCTTTCTTTTTTTATGCGCTTTTTTTATCCTTTCAAGGCTTTCGGGAGTAAAGAAGGGGTCGAATTTTTCACCGATTATCTCTTGTTCATTTTCAATTTCCAGTATTCTGCACATAGCTCGGTTTATATAGATCGTGTATCCTTCCGGATTTGTCTGCCAAATGCCTGCCCGGCTGTTGTCTGTCAGTGTCCTGTAACGCTTTTCGCTTTCCTTCAGCTTTTTCGCTATTTTATGTTTATACAGGGATATATCAACGGCAGAATATAGTTCCCGCTGACTTATAGGTTTTAAGATATATCCCTGCGGTTCCGTTTTTTTGGCTCTGTTAAGCGTCATTTCATCCGAATGAGCGGTCAAATAGATCACAGGTATATCATATTGAGCTTTTATCTTTTCATAAGCGGCAACTCCGTCCATTTTGCCGGAAAGTATTATATCCATCAATATGAGATCCGGTTTCTGCTGTAATGCCAATTTAACGGCCTCTTCGCCCTTTGACGCAATGCCTGCTATCTCAAAATTTCTCTGTTCAAGCATCTCCTTTATGTTTAAGGCTATGACAGCTTCGTCTTCAACTATTAGAATTGTATTTTTACCCATGATCTGTGTTCCCGGAGTGCATCCTATAAACAGTAATAATATTGTTAAAATTATACGGTATTTGCATTACGATTTGGCTTTAAGCTTTGCCGCGATCATTGCTTTGGGGTCCATTTTGAGCAGTCTTGATAAAATGTGCATCAGGTAGTCTTCGTGCCGGTCCAGAACATCATCTGCATATACTGTTTCCCAGAGCATTTCCATCAGGACAGTTTTTTCATCATCGGAATAATTTTTGTTTATCAGGTCAGTAAAATGCCACAGATCCACGCTGTTATTCCTTGCTCTGTCGGCAATCTCTATCAGCTCTTCGGCTTCAGTATCGTTAAGGCTGAATCTGTTTTTTATGAGTTTAATTATTCGTATTTTTTCTTCCTCAGAAAATTCGTCATCGTAATACGCAGCTTCGAGAAGGAGAGCGGACACGGCTGTTTTTAATTTTTCATCTCTGTTTTCATTGTCTTTATTTTTTTCTTCAATATATTTTTTAAAGAGCTTCAGCATAGGGGCCTCGTTATTTATAATAGTATCCTGTTATTTTTGTAATAATTGCTCATCTTAAGTGAAATGTCAATAAATTATATGAAAATAGAATTTTGAATTTATATAAAATATATTTTAATAGCAGGGTAGTGGATCTATATAAGTATATTTTTTATAGAGTTAAATTATTTTAATTAATTGTCTGTTATAGGTTTACCTGTTCTGTAAAGCGTGCTCTTCATTGTGGCAACTATGGTCTTCTTTTCATCTTTCAGAGTATATAACGTAAAAAGATAAGTGCCTATTCTTTTTGATACGGATATTGCTTTTCCTTCCACATATAAGATATCTCCATTTTCAGGACTGCAGTGATAACTGATGGAACATTCAACAGCAACGGAGATATTATTGCTGTTGTTGCCGATCACAGAAAATGCCGCATCTGCAAGCCCGTAAATTGCTCCGCCGTGGGGTCTGTTGTAAAAATTGTTAAGTGACGGGTCCAGTCTCATATGCATTCTGATTGAATCTTCGGACAGTTCATCAAGCACTATGCCCAGTTTATCTGCAAAGTTATCCTCTTTGAATTTGTCTTTTACAATTTTAATATTCTTCATGAGCAGTTTTTACAGCAAAAGTTTATTCTGATATTTTATGTGTAAATTTAAGATCCATTTACTTAAAAAATTTGTCAATCGATATATTCCGAGTCTTCCGCTGTTTTCCATAATTAATTTTTTAACATCAATTATTTTGTTGACATATAGGCTAATATTTACCATTAATTAATATTTACAAATGGTAAATATTTAAAACATACACAATAAGGCATAAGTGTATTTTCTACTATACATATTACTCGACTTAGTCGTTTTTTATCTAATATGATGAGCAAATTGGCCTAACTCAAGCATATTATCTGAATAATAAAGAGATATTTTTTATAATTCATAATACTGTTCAATTTTAGAGAGGAAAAAATGAAATTAAAGGGGAAAATTCTATCGGGATTTCTGATCATTGTTTTTATAGTAACAATGATTTTCATTTCTTCTATATATATCCTTTCAAAGAATATGACGCTGTCTGAAAATATACAGAAAAGAGTTTTTCCGGAGACAATGTCTTTTATGGATTTGCGGAACAGCATAAGGCGTATACAATTAAGCCTCACCAATGTTTCAGCGAATCGAGGTCATCATGGATATGCTTCGGGTTTATCACAGGCCCAAAAAGATTATCAGGAAGCAGCCGAAATTGTTGATAAATTACTTGATGCGAGCAAGCAGGATACTGAAGTTCATGACAATCTTAAAAAAATAAAAAAGAATCTTAATTATTTTTTTTCCACGGGAAAAAGAATGGTAAACGATTATATTAACAAAGGAACCGATGCCGGAAATGTTACCATGTATGATTTTGAAGTTTCAGTGGAGAACCTGATAACTCCGTTATTGTTCTCAATGGATGAATACAAAAGCCAGCTTAAAGCTAATATAGAACAGATAAATTCAAAGACAAAATTTCTTCAGTTCTTTTTTATCAGCGCGTCTGCATTAATAATAATTCTTTCAATTATTGCGGCAATTATTATAACCAACATAATTGTAAGGCCCCTGAATAATTTGATCCGCAGATTAAATGATATTTCCGAAGGAGAGGGCGATCTCACTGCCCGTTTGAAGATCAATACCAGGGACGAGCTTTTTGATATCTCCGTAAGTTTTAATAAGTTTGTTGAAAAAATACAATCTGTAATAAAGACTATCGATTCGCTGGCCCGAGAACTTGCCGATTCCTCTGAAGAATTATCAACAACTTCTATGGGCTTCTCTCAGAATACTCAAACTCAGGCAGCGTCCGTAGAAGAGATAACGGCAACTGTGGAAGAGATATCTGCAGGCATGGAAACTATTGCAAATAATTCGGTAGATCAGTTTAATACCTTAACGTCTTTAATTACGAAGATGAAAGATCTGTCTGATATTATTAATGAAATGGAACATGTTACCGAAGAGTCAACCAGCCAGACAAACAGAATTAATGATCATGCAAAAACCGGAAAAGAGGCTCTCACCAAAATGAAAGGCATTATTAATAAGATTGAAACCAGTTCGTTAGAAATGAAAAATATTATATCTATGATAAGCGATATTTCCGACAGGATCAACCTTCTGTCGTTAAATGCGGCCATTGAGTCTGCTCGCGCAGGAGAATCGGGAAGAGGTTTTGCCGTTGTAGCGGATGAAATTTCTAAACTTGCGGACCAGACTGCATCCAGCATTAATGAGATTGATTCACTTATTAAGATCAATAGTGAAGAGATCAATGAAGGTATCAATAATGTTGGTGAGTCTATAGGTAAAATGCAGATAATAATTGACGGTGTAATAATAATTGACGACATAATGAAAAAAATTAAAAATTTAATGAAAACGCAGTTAGAAATGAATGATATTGTTAAAAGGGAAGCGGCTGTTTTAAAAAAAATATCCGATGAGATCAAGATATCCACAGGGGATCAGAAAATCGCAACCGATGAAATTGTGAAGTCGATTACTTTAATAAATGAATTACTGCAGACAAATGCCTCCGGTGCGGAAGAGGCAGCAGGTACTTCTGAAAGAGTGGCTAATATAGCTGAAACCCTTAAAATGAAAGTCAATTTTTTTAAGGTTTAAATTTCTACATTCCTATTAAAAAAAAGTTTGAAACTACCGGCTTTAAGTGTATTTTGGTAATACTCTTTGTTCAAGTTTGCAATTATTGAGTAATTTCAGACTTGATCGAGAGTAAATTACCGGAAGACAGATACGGGTCGGAGACGGGGTTTTAATGCGTGCAGTTCTACTTGCAGAAGACAGTAAAGTTTTAGCGGCTGCTATTAAAAAGCAGATTGAATCGGAGTTAAAGATATCTGTTAAATGCGCATATAACTATGATGAGACAATTGAATATCTGAATGATAACCGAAATAATTTTTTTGCGGCTATTGTGAACTACCATTTTACGGGTGCTCTTGACGGACAAGCCATTGATCTTGTTCTTTCAAGAGGCGTTCCTGTGATCGTATTCACAGGGGAATTCAATGAAGAACTTCAGAAGAGACTGTGGGAGAAAAAGGTTGCCGATTATGTCTTAAAGGACGGCACTCTAAATATCAGTTACCTTGTTTCAATTATTCAGCGTATTTACAGAAATGACAAGATCAAAGTACTTGTTGTAGACGATTCAAAAATATTCCGCAGTCATATCTCAAAACTTCTTGCGGTTCATAAATACATTGTCTTTGAAGCTGCCAGCGGTACAGAGGCTCTGGACATTATAAACAAAAATCCCGACATTAAACTGATAATTACCGATTATGAAATGCCGAAAATGGACGGCTTGAAATTAATAAAGGAGATACGCAAAAAATATAATAAAGAAGAGCTTTCGGTCATTGGCATTTCATCTTACGGATCGGAGAACATGTCCGCCATATTTATTAAAAACGGAGCCAACGATTTTCTGAATAAGCCTTTTCAGAGCGAAGAGTTCTATTGCAGAGTAAGCCAAAATGTTGAAATGATCGAATATATTGAGGCCGTGAGGGATGTCTCAAACAGAGATTATCTGACCAAACTTTATAATCGGCGTTACTTCTTTGAAGCGGCTGCGCTTATATACGCAAACGCCATGAGAAAAAATATTGAAATAACTCTCACAATGCTTGATATCGATTTTTTTAAAAAGGTAAATGACACTTACGGGCATGATGCCGGAGATATCGTTTTAAAGGAGATATCGTCAGTACTTAACAGCAGTTTCAGGCAGAGCGATGTTGTTGCCCGTTTCGGAGGAGAAGAATTCTGTATAATTACATCCAATATGGCAAAAACCAATGTTAGAAGTCATTTTGAAGATCTGTTAAAAAAGATCGAGGATCTTGAAATAAAAGCAAACGACAAAATTATTAAGATCACGGTAAGCATGGGCGTATGCACAAAACTTCTCGATTCCCTTGACAGCATGATCAAACAGGCTGATAAGATGCTCTATAAGGCAAAAGAAACAGGAAGAAACAGGATCTGCTATTATTAAAAATGACTCTCTCCGCTTCACGCAAAACCTCTTACTGTTCCAGTCGTTTAATTTTTTCATGCACTGTTTCCGGTTCTGTGCAATACTGCTCCCGGCCCTCTCAACTTTCTTTGATGCTGAAATAAAAAAAGCTTGATTTTTTATATAAAACAGATTATATAAATTGCTTAAGGTTTTTTCGGATTTAGTACAGGAGTGTTCATTTGTAAAATTGAGTATAATTTACTTTAAACTGCTTAGGGGTCTTTTTTTAAAGAAAGGTTCCGGTAAAGATAGAGTCTTAAAGCGGTTTTGATCGATATATTCAATTATACATATGAATTTACTGAATAAATTTATTTAATTTTGGAGGGAGTTATGAAGAAAAAGTCATTATGGATCTTATTTCTACTTGTTTTTAGTGTTGCAATAACGACTTCATGCGGTAAAAAAGGAACATCGGGAATCACCGATAAAGAAGTTGTTGTAGGTATTACCACTCCTCTTTCCGGTCCGGCTGCATTGTGGGGCAACACAGGTCTGGGAGCAAAGGCATGGGCTGATTATATTAACAGCAAAGGAGGAGTTAACGGCAGAAAGATCAAAGTCATTCTGAAAGATGACGGTTACAATCCTGCCAGAGCTTTGACCAACCTCAAAGAGATGAAGGGTAAGATATTCGGAGTTGTGGGTCTGCTCGGGACAGCCGTTGTTCATACCTGCCGTGATTTTTTTGCCGACAATAAGGTTATTCTTGTAAATGCATACGGCAATACGAGAATGTGGGTGGATTACCCCAAGAATAAGCTCAAGTATGTTTTTATTTCCTATCCCGATTATGAAGATGAAGCCGAGTACATGACAAAATATGCTTTTAAAAATCTTGGCAGCAAAAAATTCTCTGTTTTTTATCAGAGTGACGACTATGGAAAGCTTGGACTTGCAGGCGTTGAGAAAGCCGTAAAGAGCTTATCCGGGGCAAGTATTGCAGGAAGCGTTTCTTATAAAGTAACCGAAAGAGCATTAAGCGCTCACGCACTGAAGCTGAAGCAGCTGGGAGCCGATACGCTTATAATTTATCCGTCGCCCACACACGGCGCTATTATTCTCAAGGAGATGGCAAAGGTCGGTTATAGACCGAAAATATTAGCATCTTTTCCGCTTGGGGACCCTGTGATGTTTCTTATAGCAAAGCAGTTGTGGGAAGGGGTTTATCCTGCAATTGCAGCGCAGTATTCTCTGCCCGGAGCGGACGCGGAAGCTGACAGGATCGTAAAAATTCTTAAGAAGCAGAATCCCAAAATATCTTCGGATTCTTTTGCCGTTTTTGGAGCCGTATCAATGATGCATTTTGTTGAAGGCCTTAAAAGAGCAGGCAAGAACGTAACAGTGGAATCCATGATAAAGGCTTTGGAATCCATAAAGAACTGGAAACCTGAAGGTCTGGGCGGGCCCGTATCTTATGGTCCTGACAGACATCACGGGCTTAACGGGATTCGAATGGGACGAGCCCAGAAGGGTAAGATCAAAGTTATTTCCGATTATGCAATTTTTAAGTCCCGTTTTTAACTGATGAGCTTACTGCAGGTAGATGGTTTATCCATCAGTTTCGGAGGGATTCAGGCCCTTAACGGGGTTGGCGTAAATGTGGAAAAGGAAGAGATACTGGCTGTGATCGGCCCCAATGGGTCCGGTAAAACCAGCATGTTTAACTGTATTACAGGAGTTTATCATCCCAACAGCGGGAATGTTCTCTTCCGCGGAGAGAGTTTGATCGGACTCTCTCCGGATTCCATTGCCAGAAAAGGCGTTGCAAGAACATTTCAAAATCTCCGTCTCTTTATGCATATGACGGTTCTTAACAATCTAATGCTGGGAAGGCATGTGCAGTTCAAGAAGAACCCTTTAAGTGCATTTCTCAGGCTCCGGCGCGAAGAGTTAAAACATAGAAAAGTAGTGGAGGAAATAATAGATTTTCTGGATCTGCATCCTTACAGACACAGCCTTGTTGCGGACTGCCCCTATGGCGTACAGAAACGCGTTGAAATGGGCAGGGCTCTTGCGCTTGAACCTGAAGTGCTCCTTCTCGATGAACCCATATCGGGATTAACATCGGAAGAGAAGGAAGAGACGGCTTACCGTATAACAGAGATCAGAGGAAGATATAAAACTACAATATTAATTGTGGAGCACGATCTAAAAATAGCGTCCAGGCTTGCTGACAGGATGATCGCCCTTGACTACGGGAAAAAGGTTGCCGAAGGAAGTCCCGAGGAAGTACAAAAAGCTCCCGAGGTGATCAAGGCTTATATGGGCGTTGATTAGAAGTGTCTATCTAAATATATATTTGTCAATGGGGAAAATTTATTATGGGAGTTTTACTTAAAATTTCTACAATTGAAACGCTATACTATGACAGAATTTACGCTCTGCACGGTCTTTCGCTTGAAGTAAAAGAAAAGGAAATCTTTACTGTTCTGGGGCCCAACGGTGCGGGTAAAACTACTCTTCTTAAAACAATTGCAGGCCTTCTTAAAGACCAGCCCAACAAAGGAACAATTGAATTCATGGGCAAATCGATCCACAGGCTTCCTCCGGAGCACATATCGCGTCTTGGGATCGTCTATGTGCCGGAAGACAGGGGGCTTTTTCGCGAACTTACTGTGAAGGAAAATCTGGACCTGGGCTGCTGGGGAAGAAGGGATAAGGGCGTGAAGGATGATTATGAATTCGTATATGATCTCTTCCCAATATTAAAGGAGCGTTCCAAACAACAGGCGGAAACTCTTTCGGGAGGACAGCAGCAGATGCTTGCCATGGCGAGGGCTATTCTTTGCAGGCCTAAACTTCTTATGCTGGATGAACCTTCTCTGGGGCTTGCTCCTGTAATTGCTCATCAGGTTTATGATGCTCTTCTGGAGATAAGTAAAGCCGGCACCACAATCCTTCTTGTTGAACAGAATGCCAAGATGGCTCTTCGTATTGCCGATTTCGGTTATATCATGGAAACCGGCCGCATAGTCCTTGAGGGAACTTCTAAGGAACTGCAGGAAAACGAGGATGTTCAGGAACTTTATCTCGGTGTAGGCGGCGAAAGGGTCTCTCCCAAAGGCTGGAGATTATATAAAAAGAGGAGGACATGGTAATGGACTTTAATGATGCCAGAATTCCCCAGCTTTTTTTTAAACAGGTGGAACTTCAGGGAGACCGTGCTGCTCTGAGAAAAAAGGACTATGGTATATGGAATCGTATTTCATGGAAAGAATACGGTGAAAAGGTGAAGGAAGCTGCAGCGGGTCTGATAACCAGAGGAATTAAAAGAGGCGATAATGTTGCTATTATCGGTGACAACAGGCCGGAATGGATGATATGTCATCTGGCAATTATGTCAATAGGCGCTGCAACGTGCGGTATTTATTCTACGTCTGCATCTTCTCAGGTAGCCTATGTTTTGAATCACTCGGAGTCTATTATTCTTTTTGCCGAAAATGAAGAGCAGGTAGATAAGATCCTCGAGGTATTACCGGAGCTTAAGGTCAAAGAGATTGTAATATGGGATCCAAAAGGGCTCTGGGGATTCAGCCATGACAAGTTTATTTTTTATGAAGAATTTATTGAGGAGGGAAAGAAACATCTTGAAGCGCATCCCCACTGTGTGGAAGAAAGGATGGAAACAATCGCCCCCGAAGATACTGCAATGATAATCTATACATCGGGAACCACAGGGCCTCCCAAAGGAGCCATGATATCTCATTTTAATATAATCAGTATGATCAGATCTTTTACCGAGGCAATCCCCATTGGAGAGGATGATGAATTAATGTCCTATCTGCCTCTTGCTCATATTTATGAAAATCTTATATCTCTTTTCCTCTCTTTATGGAGCGGCGGAAGAGTAAATTTTGTTGAAAGCATTGACACGCTTGCTCTTAATCTCAGAGAAGTATCGCCAACGATTTTACAGGGTGTGCCCAGAATATGGGAGAAATTTGCTTCTATGATCGAAATAAAAATGTCTGATTCAACTTTTTTAAAGAGAATATTATACCGTTTTGCTATTAATACAGGGTTAAAATATATAAGAACAAAAAAGGGTTCCAGGGAACATCTTCTGGCATCAATTCTATACTGGCCGATGTACTGGCTTGTGCTTTTTCACTTGAAGAGGCAGCTGGGCATGGAGCGCATTCATTACGCAATATGCGGAGCTGCGCCTGCATCTACTGAGCTTTTTGAATTTTATAATGCAATGGGAGTTCCCCTGAGAGAAGGCTACGGCCAGACAGAATCAACAGGTGTTATTGCTCTACAGCGTCTTGACAGGCCAAGGTGGGGTTTTGTGGGCGAGCCGATCCCGGGTGTTGAAGTGAAAATAGCGGACGACGGCGAGATCCTTGCAAAGGGGCCTGCCGTTTTTAAGGGGTATTTCAAAGATCCAGATCTGACTTCCGAGACGATAAAGGAGGGATGGCTTTATACCGGAGACGTTGGAGCTATGGAAGACGGATATCTTAAAATAATGGATAGAAAAAAGGATATTATAATTACTGCGGGAGGGAAGAATATAACTCCTGCTTTCATTGAGAATAAACTGAAGTTCAGCACATATATTCAGGATGCAGTTGTGATAGGAGACGGGCGTAAGTACCTTACTGCCATGATCTTGATTGACGAAGACAATGTTACAAAATATGCCCAGGATAACCGTATCCCCTTTACAACTTTTGCAGATCTGACTCGAAATCCGGAAATTCGAAAACTGATTGACGGCGAAGTATCAAAGGTTAATAAAACGCTTTCCAAAGTTGAAACAATTAAGAAATTTGAACTCCTGCCGCGCAGATTTTACGAGGAAGACGGAGATGTAACTCCTACAAAGAAAGTTAAGAGGCGCTTTCTTGAGAAGCGTTATGCAGACTTAATACAGAAGCTTTATGAAGGATAATTATCAGATATGGATTTAATTGAAAGTTATAAGGAAGAATTACAACTGGTTCGCAAACCCTGGTCGCGGATGTGGGTTGCTGCTTTACTCTTATTTCTATTGATAATGCCCTGGATCACTCAGGAGTATATTGTTTATATTGCCACAATAATATTTATTTATTCAATCGGTTCTCTGGGGCAGAATCTTCTGATCGGTTATACCGGGCAGATATCCTTCGGGCAGGCTGCCTTTCTTGCAATAGGAGCATTTACCTTCGGGCACTGTTCCCGTTTTGGTATTCCTTGGCCTATTGGCCTGATTGCAGCCGGCCTGGCAGCCGGAATTTTCGGACTTATTGTGGGCATTCCTTCTCTTCGTCTCAAAGGACCTTATCTTGCTATTGCCACGCTCGGCTTTGGAATTGCCGTTTATCAGATATTTGCCAACTCCGATACTCTCTCAGGGGGACGTATGGGGCTTATAATAAATAAAATTGATCCTGTTTTCGGACTTGACCGGTCTATTTTTAATTACTACTTTAATCTTATAATCGCTATACTCTTTACATTGCTTACATATAATATTATATCATCGTACATGGGGAGAGCTTTTATTGCAATCAGGGATAATGATATAGCGGCAGAAGTCATAGGAGTAAACCTGATGCGTTATAAACTATTATCCTTTGCCATAAGTTCTTTTTATACTGGGATTCAGGGAGGATTATACGGCCTTCTGATGGGATATCTTGAGCCTAACATGTTTACCTTTATGGAAGCTGTTACGCTCTTTGTTGCGGTCATTATCGGAGGTCTTGCTTCTGCGGCAGGATCAATTATGGGCGCTGCATTTGTGGTTCTGGTCCCTCAGTTTTTCAGCGGATTTAAAGAGATGGTTCCGGTAGTATATGGAACTGCCATACTTCTGATCCTGATATTTGAGCCTCTTGGTTTAAACGGGATCTGGTTAAAGATCAGATTATATTTCAGGAACTGGCCCTTTCGATAAATGAAGTTATAAAAGGAGAAAAATATGTCGGAGATCTTTCAATATATTATGTCTGGCCTTGCAGTAGGCAGCCTCTATGCTCTTGTTGCTTTGGGGATTGCCCTGATCTATCGGTCAACAAGGATATTAAATTTTGCTCATGGCGATATAACAACTGCCGGCACTTTTTTTGCCCTTACACTTATGGGATTTAAACTCGGTTATGCGCTCTCATATTTTCTGGCAATAATTTTCGGTTCCGTAATAGCTATGGCTTTCTATTTTGCGGTTCTTGTGCCTGCCCAGAGGCGGGAATCTACGAATCTTGGTCAGATAATCCTTACGCTGGGATTCGGACTCATATTACAGGGCCTTATTTCATATTTCGGCGGAACGGAGCCTCAGTCATTTCCATTTCCACTTTCAGATTCCAAGACATTCAATCTGGGAGCTGTTGTTGTCAGTGAACTTAGTCTCGGTACTTTTGCAGTTGGGATTATTGCAAGCCTTCTCTTTTATCTGCTGGTTCAGAAGACACGGCTTGGTCTTGCCATGCGGGCCGTATCGGAAAATCTTCAGGCTGCTCAGACTATGAGTATTCCCACAAGAAAAATTCTTGCCTTCAGCTGGGGGCTTGCGGCTCTTCTTGGCGTAATTGCAGGTTTATTCCTTGCGCCGGCTCTTCTGCTTGATCCTTTTTTTATGCTGGAGCCTTTTTTAAAGGGTTTTGCCGCTGCTATCCTGGGAGGCCTTAACAGCCTGCCAGGAGCAATAGTAGGAGGGCTCATTCTCGGCGTTGCTGAAAGTCTTGCAGGAGGCCTTGTATCAATTGCATTTAAAAATACACTTGCATTTCTGATAATAATACTGGTCCTCATTTTCAGACCTGAGGGTCTCCTGGGCAAGGAGTTTATAGAAAGAGTCTGATCTTTTCTTATCTTATTTATTGAGATTCAGAAAAGGCACGGCTCCTCCTGTGTATGCGGGGAGTTTGCCGTCCCATTTGTCAATGGCTTTTATCCTTGCTTCAATTTCCCGGAGTTTTAAAAGTTGCGGCGTGATCTCAAGACGTTTCAGCCTGAGAGATTTAGCCTCTGCTCTTGCCTGCTCTACCTTCTGTTTCGCTTCGGTTTTAATTCTTGTAAGATCTCTTTCTGCTTTTAAAGCCATCTGTTCTGCTGTCTGTTTTTCTTCAATAGCCTGTGTGAACTGCTGGGAAAAGTCAAAATCAACAATTGAGAAATCATCCACAATGATATTATAAGTAAGAAGTTTTTCTCTTAATGAGTCCTGTATCTCCGAGCTTACGAGCTCTCTTTTAGTGATAAGCTGTTCAGCAGTGTATTTGGCAGATACGGCCTTTACCGATTCTTCCACATTAGGGCCGATGATCCTGTCTTCATATGAAATTCCTATTTTCTGATATACCCAGTTTACTTTATCAGGAGCAATATGATAATTAACGACGATAACAAATTTCGTATCCTGCAGATCCTTTGTCGCGGCATCAGCCTGCGTTTTGGATTTCTGGATCTGGACATCCATCTTTATAATTGTCTGCATTATAGGTATGCGCAGATGCAGGCCCTCATCGAGTATTATATCCGATACCGCGCCGAAGTTTAGAACGATGCCTCTGCTTCCTGCAGGGATCGTAACAAAGGGATTCAGAATAAAAACTAAGACTAATACCACAATTGAAATTGCGATAAATTTTATTCTTTTGGGGCTAAGCAGCTCCTCCATGATGGTATTGATATCTTTACTTGTCATTGGAAAACCTCCCGGTGCGGTTATTTGTTTTTTTATGCATTGATCTATAATCCAAGATTTGGGTCTATACGAGCTCTTGTTACTGCAAGAATTTCCGAAGTTTCAACTCTGAGCAGTTTTAAAAAGAGTTCATAGTATTTCTTTTTTTTATAAAGCTGACCCGCAATTAACATTTTAGCGCCTATGATTTTCCCCACCTTTGAGGCGTTATTACGGTCTGTGAGTCCGGTCATTGACAGTGATAATTCATTAAGGATTTTCTGCAGATTTTTTCTTTCAACCATCCTGAACTTTTTATTTCTGCTTAATGAAAGGATCAGCTGTTCGGTAAAATATTCGGCATTTAGTTTTATGGGCTTGGTTTTTGACGATGTTATTGGAAGAATTGCTGCGCTTGTTCCCTCCGGTATTGAAATTGCCGAAAAATCGATTAACTGACTGATTGCCATATCGAAAAGCTTTTTAAGAGTTTCATTCTTGTCTTCAAAGTTTACTTTTTGGGCTTCAAAATAGGGATCTCCGTCCTTCAGAGGAGTATCGGTAAGATAACTCAACTCCTGTTTAGCAAATCTGATAATGATGCTTTCCAGTTTGTCCGTTTGGAAGTTTGCTCCTGTATGGTGGCTCACACTTCCTGGCCGTCCGCCTTCGCTTTCACTTTTTTCGCCGTAAGTAAGGAATATGTATCTGCCGTATGTATATTGCGCGATCTGCCTGAGCACATATTCGCCGTTTATGTTAAGGCCGCCTGTGCCTATGGAAAATATCTTAACGGCATTTTTTCTTGCATCGAGCGCCGCATCTTTGTATGTATACTTCTGACCGTAATCCAGGTGAGGCGGAGCGTCGGTTATAATAAAAGCAAGTCTGATCCCCTCTTTATTCCATTTCATTTTTTTCATTGAATCGAAGAGGGCAGCTTGAAGGTCTTCCGGGTAGTCCCCTCCGCCTGAGGCTTTTACTTTATTCAGCTCATTTTTGAAATCATCAAGATTTTCCGTAAATGGCACGGTTTTAGTTCTGTAGCTGTCTTTTTTGTCCTTATACAAAACCATCCCTAGTCTTATCTTCGGCGCAGGTGTAACAGATGCAAGGTTAAGGTGTATAATTTCAATTGTTTTTTTCAGCCGCATTATCTCTTCGCCCATGCTGCCTGTTGTATCAAATATAAAAAGTATATCAATGGGGATCCGCTGCATTACGGTTCTGGGGAAGTTGAATCGTACCGGGATCTCTCTTTTCCCCTTTCTGGTAAAAGCGACAATTTTTTTATTTCTCTTATAATTTATAATTGCTTTAAAGCTGTTCCCGGTGTCCGGATATTCAGAAGGGAAAAATAATATGCTGCCGTCTGCATAGCTTAAGCCCGAATAGAGAAGTCTGTCTTTGCTCAAAATTTTTACAGAGGTATTGTGAATGGATTTACCTTTGTTATCCGCTATTTTCAGCATTATTCTGTCTTCCACATTAAATGGAATATGTTTTGCAGAATTCTTGTATTTTTTTAGAAAATCAAGAAACCTGCCGAATTGACGGTTATCGTCAACATAACCGGCTTTAAGGCCGGAAACATAAGGTTTTCCCGCTGCTCCTCTGAATATTTTTGGTGAACGATCCGAACTCTTTTTTTCAAGGATCGTCTCGAAATCCATCATACCCGATGCTCTTTCCTTTTTATAACTTTTGCCTCCGTTTGAAGTCTTTGCGGGTTTGGATTTATAGCGTTTGTCTCTGACAGAAGCTCCCAATTTCCCGGAACCGCATCCGTAAAAAGATAAAAATGAAAGAATAAAGGAATATATCATTAATCGGATGAACATATTTTTATTTTTAATTTTCATAAGAGACACTTCCTTACATAATAATTATTAAATAGATACTATGGATTTTTTTTTTGCATTTTATATTAATATAGTACCACTTTACTATTATATTAAACGAATTGAAACAAAAAAAGTAACTATTTTTTAAAATTAATTAAATTATTTTATAATAAGTATTTTGTTGTTATATTTGAATTTTGTTATTCTTTAGTATAAGAGAGTTGTAATTTTTTGAGAAATCTTTTTTCAATAAAATATATATTTAATGAGATAATATGAAAGAGATCGATATCCCCAGGCAAAGAAGAGGAATAATTCGCCATAAAAGAAGGTGTTTTGGCAAAAGCAGGCTTGGCATGCCGCTTGAAATATTCGGTCCTGAAAAAATGAAAAATATGTGTCTGGTTATAGCAGGTCAGCATGGGACTGAAGTAGAGGGGACAATATTGATCTCTTCTGTTTTAAGGTCAATATCGGAGAAGAGTTTAATGTGCGCGGTAATGCCTTCGATTAATCCGGACGGCCTTGCCAGAGGAACAAGGTGCAATGCCGCAGGAGTAGATCTGAACAGAAATTTCCCTACCCGGGACTGGACGGAAGATCCTGTTTTCTACAGTTGGAATAATGATAATCCTCAGGATACTGAACTTGGTTCGGGCAAATATGCCGCATCCGAACCGGAAACAGAGGCTCTTCTTAATATACTGGAGGATATAAAACCCGCTGTGATCATCTCAATTCATGCGCCAATGGGCTGTATTGACGATCCTTTGACTTCGAATCTTTCTCAATGGATTTCAGGCGAGACGGGGCTTCCTCTTGTTACCGATATCGGATACCCAACACCCGGGTCCTTTGGCACATGGGCTCTGGAAAGGGGAATAAATTTAATTACATTCGAACTTCCTTCCGATTCAATACAGAACCATAGAAGGAAATTTACTCCTGTACTGGCTAAAATTCTCACGGGAGGGTACCGTGAATTTATGTAGTTTTTTTGACAAGTAAAGGTATTATGAAGAAAAGAAGGATTTTAATAGTTGAAAATGATCTCTCTGTTGCTGAGGAGATCGGGAATATCCTGGAAACAAAGGGATATACAATTGCCGGTATAGCGCAATCGGGAAAAGAAGCAATTACTCTTGTCCCGGAATCCGAACCGGATCTGATCTTAATAGATATTTTGCTTGCAGGTGAATTGGATGGGATTGAAACCAGCCGGAAGATCAGGAAGAAATATAATGTTCCCCAGATATATCTGACAGACCATTCCGATGAAGAAATTTTTAAGAGGGCAAAAAAACCGAGCCTTACGGGTATATTTTTAAGCCCATAAACCGGAATGAGCTTTTGCCGTCAATTGAGATCGCTCTGTACAAGCATAAGATGGAGATCAAGCTGAAAGAAAGCGAAGAAAAATTCCGCAATATAACTGAAAAATCCCATGTAGGCGTATATCTGATCCAGGAGGGAATATTTGAATATGTAAATCCCAGATTTGCAGAGATGCTGGGCTATTCTGTGGGGGAGATGATTGGCAAGATAAAAGCCAGGGACGTTGTTCACAGGGAAGATTGGCATATCATTATTGAAGAGAATAAGAGAAAGAAAAAGATCGGCAAGAACGCCTCAATGAGTTATAACTTCAGGGTGATCACAAAGAACAAGGAAATATTTTTTATTGAGGTTCTGGGTGCGCGTATGACCTATAACGGGAAGCCCGCGATAATAGGGACTGTGTTGGATATTACTCAGCGCAAGGTGATAGAGAAGACTCTCATGGAAAGCGAAGAGAAATTCAGAATGATCTTTGAGAATTCTCCCCTTGCCATGGTACATCTTAACAGCCGCGGCATTATCACCGAATGCAATAAAAACTTTTGCATAATAATGGGCGCATCAAAAGAAAAATTGATCGGTTTTGATACGATAAAATCACTTAGAGATGAGAAGATGAGATCCGCGGTTTCCTCTGCGCTGTCCGGGAAAGAGGGCCATTATGAGGGCCAATATTTATCTGTAACAGGAGGAGTTACCTCTGTGATCAGCGGAAATTTCGGGCCCATTATTTCGGAAGACGGGTCAGTAGCAGGCATAATAGGAATTTTTGAAGATATAAGCGAACGAAGGAGAGCCGAACAGATGATCAAATCATCTCTCCATGAAAAGGAGATCCTCTTAAAAGAAATTCATCATCGCGTAAAAAACAATATGCAGATAATATCAAGCCTTCTCAGCCTTCAGGCAAACAGTATTAAAGATCCTGACACTTTTGCTTACTTTATTGATGCTGAAAAGAGAATTCGTTCAATGGCTCTTGTTCATGAAAAATTATACCAAACCGGTAATTTTACAGATATAAATTTTGGAGAGTATATAAAAACAATCTCATCTGAAATTAACAGATCTTTTATGAAGGAACGGAGCGGGATAGATCTGAAGTTCAATGTAAGCGATGTAACTTTGAATATAAATAAAGCGATCCCCTGCGGCTTGATCATTAATGAGCTGATCACAAATATTTATAAACATGCCTTTCCTGAGAACAGAAACGGGAAAATAGTAATAAATTTCAAGTTAGATGTCAATGGCAGCTATAACTTAAGTATTATTGACAATGGTATCGGATTACCCCATGATTTTGATATGGAGAAAAGTGAATCGCTGGGGCTGAAACTTGTAGATGCTCTCAGCAAACAGTTAAACGGCAAAATTGAACTGAAAGGGAACGGCGGCACATCGGTTACAATAACCTTCCCTTCAGAAGATGAATAACAGATGTCTTAAAATTTGTCTGATTTGTTTTTAAATTTCTTGACATCTCCTTTTTTGAATAATAAAATTTCTTATAATTCACAAAAACAAAAAGGAATTATTAGTGATTCCTGTACAGAGGAGGTTTTATGAAAGGTGTAATTCCCGATTGTCTGGCAAAACTTGTTAAAGATAAATTCGGCAATGATAAATGGGAGAAAAGTCTGGAAATTGCCGGACTCCCTGTTAAAACAACATTTTTAGTAACCCAGGATGTACCCGACGCTGATGTGTTAAAAGTTGTGGATGCCGTATGCAAAGTTTTGAATATTACGCTGCAGCAGGCTGCAGATGCTTTTGGCGATTACTGGGTTAATGAATATGCCCCTAAAATATATAAAGCCTACTATACGGGGAAATCGGCTAAAGAGTTTATACTGAATATGGATAAAGTTCATAGTAATGTTACAAAAAATATTCCCAATGCGCAGCCTCCGAGATTTGATTACAGTTGGACTGATGATAAGACATTGATCATGACATATAAATCAAAAAGAGGTCTCATTGAATTTTTAATCGGGCTGATTAAGGGCGTAGGAAAATATTATAAAGAGGATCTTGCAGTAACAAAAATTAGTAACGACAAAGTCCGGATTGTTTTCCCATAGCTATTCTTGATTGATTTTCAGGTTTTTCGGACGAAGAGGGGCTTATATGATTTTAAGCCCCGGTTTTTCTGCAGAGCTTATTTTTCCGATTATTCTTGCATCATTGATACCTGAACTATGAAGCTCCTTCAGAAGTCTGGCGGCCTTTTTATGAGTAATTCCCATCAACAGGCCGCCCGATGTCTGAGGATCGAAAATTATATCCTCAATATATTGTTCAACGGATTTATCAATACTACAGAAATGAGCGGCAAATTCTTTGTTCCTGTAAAGCCCTGCCGGGATAAGCCCGGTTTCAGAACAGTCTTTAACGCCTGGGAGAATCGGAAGCTGCCGGGATTCAATTGCTATCTCAATTTTGTCATTGCCGGCCATTTCCATAAGGTGACCCGCAAGGCCGAATCCTGTTATATCGGTGCAGGCCGAGATATCGTATTGCTTCATTATTTGCGCGGCTTGTCTGTTCAGGGTGATCATCGATTTTATAAACGGCGTTAAAACATCATCGTCAATCATTTGAGCCTTTACAGCGGTGCCGATTATTCCTGTTCCAAGAGCTTTGGTAAGTATTAAGGCGTCGCCGTCTTTTAATCCGACATTTTTAATAATTTTTTTCGGATGGATCTTCCCTGTAACAGACAACCCGTATTTCAACTCATTGTCTTCAATACTGTGCCCGCCCAGAAGCTGTACTCCTGCACTGTTGAGAATATCAAGGCCGCCTCTGAGAATTTCACTCAGAATATCAAGTGTGAATTTTTTTAATGGAAATGCTACAATATTCATAGCGGTTACAGGTTCTCCGCCCATGGCATATATGTCTGACAGCGAATTGGCTGCGGCGATCTGTCCGAAAATAAAGGGGTCATCTACAATAGGCGTAAAAAAATCTACACTTTGAACAAGAGCAAGATCGTCGGATATTTTAAATACACCTGCATCATCTCCGGTATCAAATCCAACAAGAACATTCTCGCCGAATGTAACCGGCACATTTTTCATTGCATTCATAAGGTCCGCCGGACCGATCTTTGATGCTCAACCTGAACCGGTTACGGATTCGGTAAGTCTTAATTTATTTAAATTTTTAATACCGCATGAATTTACCATGGTTGTTAATATTTTATAATTAAGATTATTTTTCAATGATTATTTTTTTTCATTTTTTTTATTGACAGGATATAGGTGTTCTTATAGATAGTAACATGTTCTTATGAATAGAAACGCTTTCCTGAGAGTGTTGAAACGAAATTATGAGGAGATCATGTTATATCCGGAATTTGAAAAATTCAAAAAACTGGCTGAAAAGCATACACGGGTAATCGTATACCGTGAAATTGCCGGGGATCTTATTACTCCCATAAGCCTTTTAAAAAATTTTGCAGACAGGAAATACCTCTTTCTTCTTGAGAGCGCAAATCTCGATAAGAGCTATTCAAGATATACATTCTTCGGATTTAATCCGGCAAAGGTCATAAAATTCAAAGGGAAGAAACTGATAGTGGAACATCCCGGCAAGAGGATCGAGGAGATCCGCGGAAATCCGATAGAATATATGGCGGATCAGTTAAAAGATGTCACTTCTTCAAAGGAATCGGAACTGGGCGATTTCTGCGGCGGTTTTGTAGGCTTTATGGGATATGACATGGTAAATTATATGAATATTCTCAGGCAGAATATTTCCGAGGATGAAGAGGATCTTATTATGGCCTTTCTGCAGACCGATGAATTTTATGTTTTTGATAATATTATGAGAAAACTCTATGCTGCCGTATCGCTTGAAACGAAGGGTGATCCTCATGATATGTATAAGAATGCAAAATCAAGGACGTCTCAGATGGCGCAGGAGATAATAGGCACTTACCGGGAATTTTTAAAGTCTGAAGAGCAGTTTGAACTGGAGGAAGAATTTGACATGTCCTCTTTCATGGAAACCGTTGAAGCTCTCAGAAGAGAAATTATCGGCGGCGAGTGTATTCAGGTTGTACTCTCCAACAGATATGAAATGAAAACAAGTGTAAATCCTCTGAATCTGTACAGGCTTATGCGCAATATTAACCCTTCGCCCTATATGTTTTACATAAAGATGGATGAGGAAGTGCTGTGCGGAACTTCGCCTGAGATCCATCTTAAAATTTCGGACCGGATTGCAGTGCTCAAGCCCATTGCCGGAACATACAGGATTGATAAGGACAATATGGAAGAAGTAAAAGAGAAGCTCCTTAAAGATGAAAAGGAACTGGCAGAGCATCTTATGCTGCTTGATCTGGCAAGGAATGATCTTTATACAGGCTGCGATACCGAAACTGTCAGAGTGGTTAAATCCTTCAGCCCTGAAGTATATTCTCATGTGATCCATATTGTCTCAGAGGTTCACGGCACAATGAGGGATGATATCTCGCCCATGCGGCTCTTCTGCAATACCTTTCCTGCGGGAACACTGTCAGGAGCGCCCAAGGTAAGAGCAATGGAACTCATTGACCAATATGAAAGATCGCCAAGGGGATTTTACGGGGGATGCGCGGGATATTTTTCGTACAGTCAGGATGTGGACACATGTATAATTATTAGGAGCGCCTATGTGAAAAAGGATGCTGTTACGGTAAGGGCAGGAGCCGGCATTGTTTATGACAGCCGGCCTGAAAAAGAGTACAGGGAAGTGGGTATAAAATTGGGAGCGCTTTTCGATGCCCTTAAACATATTCGGGTTCTGGAGATGAGAAATGTTTTTAATGATCGATAATTATGATTCTTTTACTTACAACCTGTACGCTCTGTTCTGCCAATGCAATGCAGAGGTTAAAATTATAAAAAACAGCGAATTCGTCCCGGCTGACGATTTTGACGGAATAATCATTTCGCCCGGCCCTTCGACTCCGGAGAATTCAGGCACTTCGCTGAAGTATCTTGAGAAGTATCTGGGGCAAAAACCTGTGCTGGGAGTATGCCTGGGGATGCAGTGTATTGCCCATTCTATGGGCTATAAAATAGTGCAGGCTAAAACCATAAAGCACGGGAAAGTCGATAAAATAAGAAAAGTAAAAAAATCAATTTTGTTAGATCATCTTCCGGAGGAATTTAATGCAGTACGTTATCACTCCCTTGCGGCAGATGTAGATGAAGAGTTTGTTACTGCGTTGTCCCTTGACGACGGTGTTGTAATGGTAATTGAGAATAAAGATAAAAAAATTTTTGGTCTGCAGTTCCATCCGGAATCGATCTCAGGGGAATACGGCAGGGAGATAATTAATAATTTTTTGGATTTTGTTTATAACAGGAGTATGGATATGGACAGACTCATACAGAGAGTAAATTCCGGGGAAAAACTGAATTTTGAGGAATCGCTTTATTTCTTTGAAGGCATGGCCGGCGGCGCACTCACAGAGGCGCAGATGGGTTCTTCCCTGATCTCGATGAAGCTGAGAGGAGAAACGGTTAACGAGCTGGCCGGCCTTGTATCTGTGATGGATAAACATAAGAAGAGGTTTCATCATAATAGTGAAAAGACTGTTGATACCTGCGGTACCGGCGGCGACGGCAAATCCACTGTAAATGTTTCCACTGCCGTAAGTTTGATCATGGCTTCAATGGGATATAATGTTGTGAAGCATGGGAACACGGCTCAGACCGGCAAAGTCGGTTCAGCCGATATATTGAAAGAAATAGGACTTGATATCAGTTATTCAAAGAAGTCTGCCGAAGATTTCTATAAAGATAATAATTTTGTTTTTCTCTTTGCACAGCATCATCATCCCGCTCTTAAACCCATAGGGAAGGTGAGAAGAGAACTCAAAGTGCCCACAATTTTCAATTTTGTGGGGCCCCTTGTGAATCCTGCAGACCCGGATTACCAGGTTATTGGGATCAGCAGAAGAGATAAACTCGATTTTTTTGCAGAATCCATATCAAAATTGGGCAGAAATAATGTAACGGTCTATTCTTCCTGTGACGGATATGATGAGATCTCGTCCAACGACCGTACCGAATGCATACATATCAAAGACGGGAAGAGGATAAGGTTTATGATCGATCCTGCGGATTTTTTTGAGCCCTTCGGGATGCCCCGGGTAAAAGATAAGGAAACTGCTGCGGAACTCTTTTGGGGGGGATTGTACGGCGGGATTGAAAATATTGTGCTGCTTTTTTCCCTCAACGCGGCTCTTGTGCTCTATACGGTTGACGGAACCGACCTGAAGGAGGGATTCGCCATGGTTAAAGACCATATACTAAGAGGCAGTGTTAGAGAAAAAATCGAATCCATGCTGAAGGATTAGAATTTCTCCGGAGAATTGATTTTAAGTTATGTATCTTGAAAATATAGCAGCACATAAGAGGGAAGAGGTAAGATCGATGAAACTTCTCTCGTCCGAGAGAATGCGCTGTCTTTATGATCCTGTTGATCCATTGAAGGAAAAGCCCTTTATAGCTGAAATAAAGAGAGCGTCGCCGTCCATGGGAGATATAAAAAGGGACGCAGATGTTGTTCTGCAGGCCGGGATCTACGAACGAGGCGGAGCCGGAGCGATCAGCATCCTGACTGATGAAAAATTTTTTAAGGGCAGTATGGAATTTTTAACAAGAGTGGGGGATACGGTGAAAATACCTCTTCTATGCAAGGATTTTATTCTGAGCGAAGTGCAGATTGAGAATGCATATATTTCCGGAGCGGATTTCATACTTCTCATTGTTTCAATTCTTTCTGAGAATGAACTGACTCTTTTATCAAAAAGGGCCGCGGAACTTGGCATGAAGGTTTTATATGAACTTCATGATATTGAAGAATTTGAAAAGATAAAAAAACTTGACCTCGAACTGATTGGAGTAAATTCAAGAAATCTGAAGACATTTAAAATTGACAGAGTACATGCCGGCAAAACATTGATAAATTTAAAAATGAGAGGAGGAGACTTCATTAAAGTCGCAGAAAGCGGCATTGAGAGCAAAAATGATATAAGGTTTTATAGAGATCTTGGTGCTGACGCATTCTTAATAGGTACGGCATTAATGAGAACAGGCAATCCTGCTGAGAAGCTAAAAGAATTTTATTCGGGACTGGAATAGCGGTGTTTGTCAAGGTATGCGGTTTAAAAAATACTGAACAGATCGATTGGGCAGCGGAACTGGGATATACGGCAATAGGCGTTGTGCTTCACCCGGAAAGCCCCAGGTATTGTTCCGCTGCAAGAGCAAGAGAACTTGCTTCTTATTCCGGAGGCAGGCTTATTACTGTTGCAGTTGCTGTTAGATACAGAGACTTAAAGGATGTGGAAGATATTTTTGATTACATTCAGATTTACGAACCTGTTAAATCGGAAAAATTAATATTTGCAGGTGAATATATTCCGGACGGATTGGAATGCAGGTACTTTCTCTATGATACTAGCAGGGGAAGCGGGGAATTTGAAGAAATTCCTCCCGGAATCGGAAAGATCAGAGAAAAGCTGATCTTTGCAGGCGGATTGAACGCGGAAAATGTGAGAAGTATTATAAAGAAGATCAGGCCATTCGGCATAGACGTATCAAGCGGAGTTGAAATAAAAAGAGGAATCAAGGATTACAACATGATGAAAAATTTTATAGGAGAGGTAAAAAATGCGGCCCCATAATGGATTTTACGGCCCCTTTGGCGGGCAGTTTGTTGCTGAGACATTGATTCCTGCACTGGACGAACTTGAAGAATCCTTTAACAGTGTAAGGAAGAAAAAAAAATTTATTGGTGAAATGAAAAGATATCTTCATGATTTTGCCGGCAGGCCTACACCGGTCTATTTTGCAAAGAATATATCGGAGAAATACGGCATTAACATATATCTAAAAAGAGAAGACCTTCTTCATACCGGAGCCCACAAGATAAACAATGCAATTGGACAGGCAATTCTGACAAAATATATGGGCAAAAAGAGAATAATCGCTGAAACCGGGGCCGGGCAGCATGGTGTTGCGGTAGCAACTGCTGCTGCAATGTTTGGATTTGATTGTACTATCTACATGGGCAGTATTGATGCGGAAAGGCAGATGCCCAATGTTAAAAAGATGAAACTTCTCGGCACAGAGGTTAAGCTCGTTGATACGGGCCTTAAAACATTAAAAGATGCGGTAAGCGCGGCCTTAAAGGACTGGGTCTTCAATGTTGCGCATACCCATTATCTCATAGGTTCTGCAGTGGGTCCCCATCCTTTTCCTGAAATTGTGGCCTATTTTCAATCTGTGATCGGGAGAGAATCCAGAGAATATTTTGAATCGCTCGGGTTTTTACCCGATTTTGTTATAGCTTGCGTGGGAGGAGGAAGCAATGCAATCGGCATGTTTCATGATTTTATCACCAGCGATGTTAAACTTATAGGCGTTGAAGCAGGGGGGACATCCCTGAACCCGGGTGAAAATTCCGCAACACTTGCTGTCGGGAAAAAGGGCATATTTCAGGGGACGCTTTCCTATCTCCTGCAGAATGAGAACTTTCAGATGGAAGATGTTCATTCAATATCAGCGGGTCTTGATTACCCGGGAGTGGGTCCTCAGCATGCATATCTTCGAGATAGGGGCAGAGCCGAGTATGTTCACGTTTTTGACAACAGGGCGCTCCATGCCTTTAAGGAATTGACCGGGCTTGAGGGGATCATCCCGGCTCTGGAATCATCCCATGCCCTGGCCTTTGTGATAGACAACCGGGACAGATTTAAGGGGAAGAATGTTTTAATATGTCTGTCCGGAAGGGGGGATAAAGATTTCGGAATTATTGAAAAAGTTAACCTGGAGGATATATGAAAGGCATATATATAGTGGGAGGATATCCCCATATTGATAAGTTCGGAGAGTGCTTTAAAAGTGTTGTAAAATGCGGCTATGATTTTATCGAAGTTGGTATACCCTTTAACGATCCCGTTGCAGACGGTCCTGTAATTGCCTCTGCAATAAACGAAACAATTGAAAATGGAATATCAGTACATGATATAATTGAGAGCCTGATTGAATTCAGGGATGTACCAATAAAAAAATATATAATGACATACTCAAATATTGTATATTCATATGGAATAGAAAAGTTTTCAGAAAATCTCAAAAGTGTTATTGACGGAATAATTATTGCGGATCTGCCCAATCGCATGAGAAAGCTCTTTTATAACGAAGGTTTTAAAATTCCCATTGTACCTTTTGCCACTCTTGAAACAAGGGAGAAGGATATTGAGATTATAATGAATTCCGACAGTGATTTTATCTACTTTGTCGGAATCAGAGGCACAACAGGGGCAAAGGCGGATTTCACTTCTGCAGAGCTGATTGAAAAGATCAAACTGTTAAGAAAAAGAACAGACAAAAAGATCATTATTGGTTTCGGCGTTAAAACAGCAGATGATGTTAAGGAGGCGATGGATATTGGAGACGGCTTTGTTGTAGGTACGGAAGCTGTGAGAAGGCAGAAAGATATTGATGAATTCGAGAGTTATATTGAATCGCTTCTTGAAAAAATTTCATCATAGCGGGATTTTAGGCGCTTTCAAAAATAAGTAAAGGGGCTTGACAAAATAATATTTCCCGCCATATTTCCCACAAATCCGGAATGATCCGAATATTATAAATGAATACCGAACTGACAAAAAAAGTTTTAAATGAACTGACTGCATCACTTGGAAGCAAAAAAGTTTTTTTTGATAGCGACATCCTTGAAAAATACTCAAGAGATGAAACCGCAGATATTTCATATATTCCCGACATTCTTGTTAGAGCTCACAATAGAGATGATGTGAGTTCTGTTCTGAATATCTGTACCAAATATAAATATCCGGTTGTTCCGCGCGGCGCCGGAAGCGGGGTCACCGGAGGAGCTCTTCCTGTTCAGGGCGGCGTTGTTCTTTCAATGGAGCTTATGAACAGGATCATTGAGATCGATGCAGAGAATATGGTTGCCGTTGTTGAACCCGGCGCAATAACCGGAGAAATTCAGAAAGAAGCGCTTCACAAGGGATTGATGTATCCCCCTGACCCCGCAAGCCTTGACATCTGCTCCATTGGCGGTAATGTTGCTGAAAATGCAGGAGGCCCCAGAGCGGTAAAATACGGCACAACCGGTAATTATATACTTGGTCTTGAAGTTGTTCTGCCCGACGGTCCCGTAATTAATACAGGCGGAAAAACAGTTAAAAATGCAACAGGATACAACCTGACAGGTATAATCCTCGGATCAGAAGGAACTCTTGCTGTAATAACGAAAATATACCTTAAACTCATTCCCGCTCCTGCTGTTACAAAGGATCTGCTTATTCCATTTGAAACAATAGAGGATGCCATAGATGCAGTGTATCTGATATTAAAAAGCAGAATAATGCCTGCAACTCTTGAATTCATGGAAGCGGGAGCAATAAGACTGGTCTCAAAATTTTTGAATAGAGATATTCCCTTCCCGGACGCGGGAGCTCATCTCTTAATTCAGGTAAATGGCGAAACGGAAGATATTGTTTTTAATCAGCTTGAAATAATTTCAAGAGTAGTAAATGTTGATACTGAAAAAATTATTGCAGCCGAATCTGAAATGCAGAGAGACAGAATATGGAGGGCAAGAAGGTCTATTCGCGAAGCGATCCATAATGAAGACCCTGTTTTTCTTGCCGAGGATTGCGTTGTGCCAAGGTCTTTCATTCCCGAATTCATAAAGGATTTAAAGAGCTATTTTGCTTCGGAGGAGCTTGTTTCCGTAATTTTCGGGCACGCAGGCGACGGCAATGTGCATATCGACGTATTAAAGGGAAACCGTAAATATGAGGAGTGGAAGTCATTTCAGCCCGCATTAAAAAGAGAGATTTACAGAAGAGCAATTGCGCTGGGAGGAACAATTACAGGAGAACATGGGATCGGATTTATCAGGAGAGACTATCTCTCAATGGCGCTGAGCAGTGAAGAGATAGCGATAATGAAAAGAATAAAAAGAGCCTTTGATCCTAATATGATACTCAATCCGGGCAAAATATTTTTCTGATCCTAAAAAATCAGAGTATCCTGAAAACCTAACATATATTGCGCTCTCTGATCTGTGACTGATATTTTGTTTTGACTTTATTTGAATTATTTTATATTTTGATATCCATGGAGACATTGAATAGTATTATGAATTCGATAATCAAAAATCTCTTTATAGCAGTAATTTGTGTGAGTTCTTTTGCGCAGGATCTTTTTGCTTCGTCATATTTTATGGGAAGTATTGAAAGCGTATATTCGGACAGGCTGTTAAATGTTTTAAGAAACCCCGCGTTGATCCCTTCGCAAAAGGAACCGGGCAGTATTGGTGCAGCTGTCAAGTACCAGGGATATACTAAGATCGATATGACAACTGACTTTGATTTTGCATCTGTTACCGGTGAGAATTCCGATTCATCCAGGGAAAAGACCATTGAAGGTACTGCAGTTATTTCATTCAGCAAAAGAGTGGGTAATACGGGTTTCGGAATAGGACTCGCCTCTTCGCAGGATGAACAGTTTATCCTTACGGAAGATAGAACGGAATTGATCTATTATGATCCCGGAGGAAATAAAATATCGAGTGACAAAAGGGAAAAGATTACCGCTTATAACCCTGCGCTGCTTATGTCATTTGGAATGAAGACCGGAGAAAATACCTTTGCCGGGCTGAAATTGTCTTTGGGTACCTCGCTTACCAAGAAGGAGATCCGGGAAGAAAATGAGGTCAATTCGGCTCTATTTTCCGATAAATCGCTTAACATTGAATTTCTGTCATACTCGGCAGAGTTGGAGCTGGGTATCTTTCGCAGAGAGGGAAATTCGGAAACGGGACTCATTATAAAATCGGGAGCTTTCAGTCTCTCCGGAGCGAAACTGGATTATGAGTACACTGATTCCGCATCGCTTGTGAGCAGCGGCTCTGAGAAGATATCCTTTTTCAGGCAGATGAAGAAGGGCCCCGCTGTTGTTGCCGGCAGTTACATAAAAGTGCTGCCATCCCTGGGAATAGCTGTTGAAGGCGAGTACAGACTGCCCGCCTATTATGATGATAAAAGTTTTGACGACAATACTTACATGGAAAAAACGAACAGAATTACAATATCTCAATCAATTAATATCAGAGGAGGATGCCGTATCACAATAAATCCTTTTATTACTATTTCAACGGGCGGAGGATTCGGCTTTATTGATATGGACGGTACAACTGAAAATAGAGGAAGCATATTGGGAAAGATCAATGGATTTTTCGGTATGCTGGGTGCAGATCTTTATTTAGCTAAGGGTTTTGCGATTTATACGGGGGTCAATGTTTTTAAGCTGAATATAAACTATGATCTTAATGAAACAGGTATGGAAGCTGCACTTAAACAGGATTCGATTAGTGTAAGTGCATTTCTGGGAGTGTCAAAGTTGCTATGATTTTTGGTTCATTTCCCTTGAAAGAAAAGAGTTGCTTCTTCACGCGTTAATCCCTCATATCCAACTTCGTCAATGATCAGCAAATGAGGTTTCTTCAGCCATTGAAGCTTTCTCTTCAGCCTGTTTGTCATCTTTGTCTTTCTCAGAATCTCGATCGCATCCATACAGCTCATGTAATATGCCGTATAACCTGTGATACAGGCCTTGTATCCATAAGCAAGCATAAGATGTGTTTTGCCTATGCCGCTTGGCCCCATGAGTATAACATTCTCTTTCCTCTGAATAAAAGAGAGAGCTGCAAGCTCATTGAATTTTTTTTGCGTAAGACCGTCCTTTAACCATGACAGGTCAAAGTCTTGAAGCCTGAATCTGCGTATACTCCTTGCGCCATTAAATAATTCGTAAGCGTCAAACTAACCCCACCCGAATGATTTTATTGCAAGATCATGTTCTTTGCAATATTCGGTCTGGCTCTTGCCGCTCTGTGACCATTGGTGAATATGATTTTCCCAATGTTTTTTTAATTCTGCGTTTCTTCTGTTCATATGTC
>JAJRXZ010000060.1 GCA_024276015.1 Spirochaetota bacterium
CTTGAATAGGTATGATATGTTGCTCCTGCAATATGTTCGCGTATTTTTATTTTCATAATGTGACTCCGTTGATGTTGTTTTATTTTAATACGATCGGGCAGCGATTATGGTAAATTTTTTTTTAATTTTTTCCGGTTTTTTCGGTTTTTGGGCCTCAGAGGTGAGAGAAGAAGGGTAGGATATCAGAGGTGCAACTCAGTCCATGTAAATTTTTGATCCATATCCTTAAAGCCATTTGCCTGTATGCCAGTCAAATTTTTCATTGGGATGGAATGCATCTTTATATGCCATACTGTGATTATCTTTTATATAGTAGCCAAGGTAATAGTACTTTAGGCCCAGTGAAGCCGTATATTCGATCTCTTTCAAAATACTGTATATTCCGGGCCTGTATTTTGCATATTCGGTTTTAAAGATATAATAGACGGAACTTAGCGATTTACTGCTCTTATCAATAAATCCTACGCCTATCAGTTCGCTGCCTATATAGTATTCGGATTGAAAGGAGGGGCAGCTTTGCATATAAAATGTTGTAAGAAAATTATCTCTGTCGATCTTTTTGTTAAATCTGTTCTGAGAATGGTCGTTGTAGATCCTAAAAATTTCTTCGCTGTATTTGAGGGGGCTGAACTTTACATCAATTAAGGAAGATCTGCGCAGCAGCCTTCTTTGACTTTTCGACAATCTGAATTGGTCTGCCTTTATTCTTATTGGTACGCATTTAAAGCAGGAATCGCAATTGGGGCGGAAATAATAGATACCGAATTTCCTCCAGCCTTTTTCAAAAAGCTCTTCCAGTTCGGAATCGTTTACACCGCTGGCAAAAAAATATTCAAATCTCCATCTATTCTGAGGTATATAAGAGCATACTTCAAACTCGCTCAATTGTTGTTCCCGGATTATATTCATATCGAACTAAAACTATTGATTTTAAACTGTTATACAGTTTACTTATACAGGAAAGTCAAGATGAAATTATTTTAAGTTTTATCCTCTTATTTGTTTGGCAGATGAAGTATATTTCATTTCAGGGAAAAGTTAAAATTGCCGATTTTTCCATTAGGTTTGCATGTTTTTGCATTGAGTCCATATTAATACAGGCAAGATCTTGAGAAAGTTAAAGATATCGTTATACTTGTTGATTGTTACCATTCTGTTCGGAATTTTCGGTTATCATATAATTGAGAATATGTCCATATTCGATTCTTTTTATATGACAATAATTACAATCAGTACAGTCGGTTTTTCCGAAATAAAACCTCTCACCGGTGCAGGAAGGATAGTGACTCTATTAATTATTGTTTTCGGGATTACTAATGGCGCCTATGCAATTGGTAATCTGATCAGAATGTTTATTGAAGGAGAGATCAGAAAAACATTTGGGAGAAAAAAAGTGGAAAAGCAAATATCCAATCTTGTTAACCATTATATCATCTGCGGATACGGGCGGATCGGTAGTCTCATCTGTCATGAGTTGCATCGTCATGGAATAGAATTTGTTGTTATTGAAAATGACCTCAATACTGTAAAAAAACTGGAAAATGACGGTTTCCTTTATCTCAATATGGACGCGAGCAGCGATGACTCTTTGATAAAAGCCGGTATCAAGAAAGCAAAGGGAATAATTACGGCGGTAAGATCCGATGCTGATAATGTTTTTATCACACTTACTGCAAAGGGCTTAAATCCGGATATATTTGTTCTCTCCAGAGCGTCCGATGAAAAGAATGAAGTAAAATTAAAGAGAGCAGGAGCAACAAGGGTCGTTTCTCCTTATATTCTTGGCGGAAGAAGAATGGCTCAGGTTTTGATCAGGCCCACGGTTGTGGATTTTATGGATATAGCAATAACGGAGAGCGAGATCGGTTTGAAAATGGAGGAAGTTCTAATTAAGAGAGGTTCAAACCTTATTGGGAAAAATCTTGTTGAAAGCAATCTGCGAAAAGATTACGGCGTGATTATAGTGTTAATTAAGAAGTACAACGGCGAGATGATCTTTAATCCCCGGCCCGATGAGATACTGGGCGAAAATGACGTACTGGTTATGATTGGAAAGCACGATGACATGATAAGGATGAACGAAATTATCTGATTATTTTTTTTTTATAGAAGCTTTGTAAACCTTTGATATTTCCGTTATCAGGTCATCCAGTTTAAATGGTTTTGGAAGGAAGAGGTCGATCACATTCCTGTATGCGTCAATGTCGCTTATCATCCACCCCGAAAGCAGTACGGTTACGGTATTTTCATTTATCTCCTTTACTCTTGCGGCAAGTTCAATGCCGGTTAAACCTTCAATATCATAATCGGATAACAGGAGGTCGCATGGATTTTTTTTAAACTCCGCAAGAGCTTCATCGCCCCGCACTGCAAGAAAAACTTTGTTGCCCATTTTATCAAATATTTCGTATAGAATGCTTTTAAGGGCTTCTTCGTCTTCTACGATCATTATATTTAGGCCCCGTAATTTGAATTCTATATTTTCAAGTTCTCTTTTTTCATTATCTATAATTATTCTTGACGGGAAAATAGCCTTAATGGCATAAGTTTCTGCAGATTCTTCTTCAATAATTTTCACATTTATTTTTTCAGCAACCTGTCTGATGTTAATACCGGAAAAGAGGTCTATTGTTTCAGCAGCATGAAAAGACTGCTGTGAGCTGTTTTCTTTTGTTACTTTTATGTTTAACCGGAGATCATTACTCTCTTTTAAAGTTATTTCAATTGTGCCTTCTGACTGTATAAACTGTGATACTTTCAGTATGCTTGAAATTATAATTTCACGCAGCAGTTTTGTGTTTGTGGCAACATTGACATTTGAAAAATATTTCTTGTTGATGTTGATGTTCTTTCTTTTTTCTTTATCTTCGGCCTTAAACTGCATTTTTGAAAATTCAATAGCGTCTTCAATTATATTAAAAAGCTGTTCCGTGTTTTTCGTGTCTCTTTTCCCCTGTTCTCTGATAAAGTTTTCTATTCTCTTTGTCTTTTCGGCAATTTCGTTAGCAGCGTTTTCAATGAGATGGATCCCGTCAATTACGGATTCCTTCTCCGTTATCTGAACTAATAGCTGCGTTTTACTCATTATTATATTAATGGAATTGTTAAGGGAATGAAGAAAACCTTTTGCAATATTTTTAAAAAGCTGATCCCTGTTCAATGCATTAATATTTTCCCGCAATTCTATTATTTTTGTTATGTCTTCTATGACAATTTCCAATTCCGATATCTTATTATTCTTTATTACAGGATAAATAGTCAGGTCCGTTGTTCTGATTTCATTATCTTTTGTGCGGATCTTTATTTCGCCGATACGTTTGTAAGGGATTTCTCCAGAAAAGATATTAGCAATCGATTTTTTGATCAGTTCCGTACTAAAAGCGAAAATGGCTGCGAAGCTGAATTTTTCTCTGTTCTGTATTTCCTCTTTGGTAAAACCTGTAAAATTTTCAAAGGAATGGCTGAATTTTAATATTTCAAATTCGGAATTAATACGGATGATCGGCACGGGCGAAAATTCGTAGTGAATATTGTCATACTGAAAATTATCTTCGGAAATCAGAGATAAAGTTGATCTGTCAAAGGAAAGGAAATGTTTGTCAAGCATCTTGAAAAGAGCAAGAATAGCTGACACCTCATTCTCTTTGTAAAAAGGGAAAAGAAATATTTCAACCGGCATTTGATCTCCGTCCGGGAGATTCAGCACTGCAAAACACTGTTTATCCTTTCCGTTAAGAGCGCTTAAATAAGCCTTTGCTATTCTTTTTCTGTATTCGGTAAAAAGGGGATGACTCAGGTCTATGCGGATATTTTTTTCTCCCGTTCCGAGAAGACGGGAAAACGCGCTGTTGCCGAATTTAATTATCCCGTCAATACCGATTATGCAGGCAGGCTGCTTCAGTGATTCAAAAACTCTGTATTCAGAAGAAACGGGAGATCTACTCTCTCCCGTTTCTTCAACTATGTCATTAGCCATTGGGGTAATCCTCAATTAAGTAATCACACTAAACCGCGATCAATTCAGTGTCCTCACATTGAAAAAAATTTTTTTCCCTTTTTCAATTGTTATTGTGTAGTTCTCTTTTTTAAGAACACGGTTCCTGCGGCTTATATACTGAAGCTCCATTCTGTGCTTTCCCGGGTCAAGAGAAACTCTTCCGATTTGGAGATTAGCCGGGAGTGTGTGCCAGCATCTCAAATCGGGTTTCATCTGCGAAAAGAGCGCGGCTCCTGTTCCGGCCCCTGCAACCTGTCCTATTAATCCGGAAAATGCGCCTGCCCCCATCTTCTTTGCGATCTGTTTTGCCGCAATGCCGGCAGCTATGGATACTGCGGCTTTTGTCACTATTGATGCGGCAAGTTTTGCCTTGAGGTTTACGTAGTCGTCTTCAAGGTTTTTTATTGCGGTCTGTTCAATATTTTCGAGCATCTGCGTTCTGTATGTTTTGCCGTCAATGATGATTTTTACATATTTTGCAAGATTTGAGCGCTTAACAAATTTTGGTATGGGATTTTCGGCGTTCTTTAAGGCGAGCAATATGGCGGCAATTGTTACGCCCTGTTTTAAGGATATTCTGCTAAGGTGTATATGAATATTGGCTTTCATATCAGCGCTTTCCAGAAGCCCGCCCCTCGATTTTTTAACTGCGCCTCTGCCCGATTGAAATATTAATATAAGCTCGCCCTTTTTGATGTCCCATTTTTTATTGCTGTCCATTCTTCTGTCAAGTCTTCTGGTATCGCCGAAAGCCATGCGAAAACGGGGCATCAGTCTGTTTATCTGCCTGTATTCGATCAGGGCAAACTCAAGGTCTTCTTCGTCTTTTAGTTTGTCTGCAATTGCCTCAAAGGCGATGCCGGTTAAATATTTTGCCATAATATTCTGTTTGTATTTAGCTTTACCCTCGACTTTGATTTTAGCCAGCTCTTCGTTTAGACCTTTGAACTCAACTCTTGCTTCATCATAATTGCCAAGCATTAAATAGTTAATGCCCGAATACATTCGTATCAGAACTTTTTCAAAATCTTCGCCTCTGTAATTGGTTGCCCTCTGGTTAGTTAACAGGGACTTAACCTGCTTGGAAATACTGATAGGTTTAAGTTTGGCAATGGCTGATGCTTTTTGTAAAATATAATTACTCAGCTTATAATCGCCCGCTATATGGAACATGTAGCCTGCTTCCATCATATAGAGCAGCTGGTCTTTGTCCTGTTTTGCCGCAAGAGGCTTAAGCATATTGGCAGCTTCTTTATATTTCCCCTGATAAAATTTCTGTTCGGGAATTTTCATTACTTGTCTGTAGTTTCCGCCGCCGCCGCCGCAGGATGTAATTATAATTATAAACGATAAGGCCATTGCAAGTGATATATTTTTTTTCATGATCAGCTCCTTATCTTTTTGGTGCTTCTATCTTTTTATGACTTCCCCTTTATTGCCGCATTTCAGGGAACGGCAATAAAGGGGCCGGGTTTATGGAATTGTTTTTACCATCCTACCTTTGTGTTCTTTGAAACTTTAAGAAATTCCTTCTGTTCCTGCCACACCTGAATTCCTGTTCGCAGTTCCTTTAATTTTAATGTTACAACAAGATACTGTAAGGTTTTTCCGCCTACTGTTCTTGTGTTTGAGCTTATATCTCCATATAGAAATAGGTTCGGCGATTTTAATTCTCCTGCAGGGATTGCGCTGTCAGGGTCGATCATTCCTGTCATACCCTTTTCAATCTCTTCAAGAGCTTCTTTTGTGAATGACGGATCTATAAATCTGATCCTTTTTTTCATCAGGTTGTTCACAAGCTCGTTTGAAAGCATTTTAGTGTCGATATGTTCCGATGTTCTGTTCCTGATCTTTTTAACCTGAATAAAGGCCGCTTTTTTTTCTTCTTTCAGATAAGTATATAACGATGTAACCATCTTTGATACGGTATCCTTTATCTCCTTAGGCCCCCATTCCCTTGAGCCGCTGTCTTTAGCGGGATCTTTATACTGAACTCCGCCTCCGCAATTTGCCAGTATCAAAGATAATGCAATTAACAGGTAAGATGCTTTTTTCATAGTTGATCTCCTTAAACTTTAAAGTGAATAATTGTAATGTTAATTATTTATTGCTTACACTATTTTTATAATATAAGCATTTTTGTACTGTTTTGTCGATGAAATTATTCAATTTTTATATATAAATGTCAATGAAGTAAATGCATAACTTAAATTTTTTTTTTTTGATTTTTTGCTGCATTATTTTTTCAGTTAAACGGTTTTGTCTCTATTGCCATGGAGATGATCGGCAATAACATGAATGATCTGCTGCACGGTCTTATGGGTTTCTCTATTCTCAATTTCGGCTATATATTTTATCTTTTTTATTTTGTGCAGATAGAGGGGATCGTAATATTTTTCAAGAAGCATTTTAATAAATTCTCTGAATTTTTTTTTAATAACAAGATCTTCCATCTTATTTACCGTTTCAATCCCCAGTTTTGCATTAAGGCTTCTTATAATTTTAATGACTTCATCGCTGCTGATCTTTTGGGAATACTCATTATTTATTATTTCAATTCTTCTGTTCATAGAGGATGTTATCAGTATAGAGGGAGACTCTCTCATTATATTATAAAAGGACGGCGGAATATGCAGGTTGCCGATTTTTCTGGATTCGCCTTCTACAACAATGAAGCGTTCATCCTCAAGTCGGGCGGTTCTTTCTAAAAGAAGGCTTTCAAATTTTTTCTGGGAGTTCTGTTCAAGGCCGATCCCCCCGAAAATTGAGCTTCTGTGTCCTGCCATTGATTCAAGGTCAATTGAACTGCATATACTCTTAATTATTTCCGTTTTCCCGGTTCCGGTAAGCCCTTGTATAACAAAAAGTACAGGAGAGAGTTTCAGGTCTCGGAATTTTTCCGTTACATACCGGCGGTAGCCTCTGTAGCCCCTTTGTAATTTAAAAACATTGATCCCAAGAGAGTTTATTAATGATGCAACCGCGCCTGATCTCATACCTCCTCTGGCACAGAGAATAATTATATTTTTTTCTTTATACTTCATAATTGTTGAAACAATATCGGTTAGTCTGACACCTGCAAAATCGGTACCTTTTATTATAGCGGATTCGCGCCCGTACATTTTATATATTTTACCGATTTCGCTTCTTTCTCTGTCGTCAAACAGGGGCAGATTAATTGAGCCGGGTATATGGTCATTGGCAAATTCCCCGGGAGAACGTACGTCAATGAAAATCTTATTTTCTAATTTCAGCGAATCTTCAAAACTGATTTCTTTCATTATCTTATGATCTGTTTTTCGGAATTATGTGTTAATAAACAGAGTTACAGCCCTTCCGGCAATAGCGCGGAACAGAGAAATTCTTATGATGACAAATTATAAAATATCATTGCAGTTGTATTGTAAAGAATTATATTGCGGAGTTATTTTCTCTTAAGGATAAAATACACCTGAAATGAACTATCATAATGAAAGATGTTCATTTCAGGTGCTTGTGAAATTGTTTAAAATATGTTCTTTATTAAATCATATATTTCTTTTGTCAATTACCCTCACGGCTTTTCCTTCGCTTCGGGGTATGCCCATTGGTTCCACAATCGTAATTTTAGAGCTGATACCGAGAGCGCTTCTTATCTTATCGGAAATTTTCTTTTTAACATTGTCCAGTGCACCGGATCCTTGGGAATATGTTTTTTCATCGGTTTCCACCATTATCTCCACTTCGTCCATTGCTGTTTTTCTGTCTACAACGATCTGGTAGTGAGGCTCAAGTTCTTCAATATCCATCAGTACGGTTTCAATCTGAGAGGGGAACACATTCACCCCGCGGATAATGAGCATGTCATCGGATCTTCCGGTAACCTTTTCCATCTTTACAAGGGTTCTTCCGCACTTACAGTTATCGCGATAGAGCCTGGTAATATCTCTCGATCTGTACCTGATCCCAGGAAATGCCTCTTTGGTAATAGAAGTATATACGATCTCTCCCTGTTCTCCTTCGGGCAGAATTTCGCCTGTTTCAGGGTCGATTATTTCCACATAAAAATGGTCTTCAAAAATGTGCATTCCCGATTTTTCGCTGCATTCTGCAGATACGCCTGGGCCTATGACTTCGCTTAATCCGTATATATCATAGGCATCAACTCCCAGTTTTGATTCGATTTCTCTCCGCATTCCTTCTGTCCACGGCTCGGCGCCGAGAATGGCAATTCTCAGATTTGTTGATCTGATGTCGTAATCGGGTTTCTTTTTCTCTATGTATTCGGCTATGTTAAGGAGATATGAGGGGGTGCATGCCAGGATAGTGGTCCCCAGATCCTTGATCAGCATGAGCTGACGCTCCGTATTGCCGCCGGAAATCGGGATCGTGAGGCAGCCCATCTTTTCCGAACCGTAGTGGAGTCCCAATCCGCCTGTAAATAAGCCGTATCCGTAAGCAACCTGCAGGATGTCCTTTTCCGTTGCTCCGTAACAGCCCAGGCACCTTGCAACTACTTCGGAGAAAACTTCAATATCGTTTTTTGTGTAGCCCACAACAGTGGCATTTCCCGTGGTGCCGGAAGATGAGTGGATCCTTACTACTTTGTCAAGGGGTACGGCAAAAAGGCCGTACGGATAGTTATCTCTCATATCCTGCTTTGTTAAAAACGGAACTCTTTTCATATCGTCCAGAGATTTAAACTGGTCCGGATGAAATCCTGCATTGTCAAAACTCTTTTTATAAAAAGGGACATTTTCATATGCATGCCTGAGAGACCACTTCATCCTCTCAAGCTGCAGCTCTCTCATTTTGTTTAAGGGCATTGCTTCAAATTCTTTATTAAACATAATTATTACCTCATCAATGAATTGTTTAAGATAAAAAAATTGCTCTTACTAAGTATTACATTTAAGATATATTCTCAATATGCAAATTCTATTAATGCAGTATGATTTTACAAGTAAAAAAATAGTACTTCTACATATTGTTTCTTTCAAATAGTAAAGATTGTATATAAAAATAGTAATTATTCAATTTAGGCATTTTTTATATAATATAATGAATAAATTTGCCAATTTTATCTGTTTTTTCAAAATGATAGATCTTTTTATAACAAAAAAAGGCGGCTAATCGAGCAAAACAGGAGGTTCTGCGTGAAACTATGGTAATTCAGGAGGAATTATCCATAGATGGGGGATAAAGATTATTTATTCGTTAATATAATGTAGAAAAAACGGGTAAAATTCGCCTAACTTGAGTAGTTATATTAAATAATAAAATTTTTATAAAGTGAACAATTAAGCTTGACAGCGACATGTAATTAAAGTACTTTAGAAGTATCGATATTTCTTAGTTGCAAGCGGACTTCTCGGGAATAAGGAAAGGCCGGATAATTAGTTATAGTAGATATTCAACCTGATCTCTCATATATGCAGAATGGACTTCTGAGGGCTGGCGGGAACATCATTTCTCTTTCCAGACAGTAAATCCTCTGCAAAAAGAAGCGAAAAGTCGAGGCCGATTTTTTAACATCCATGTCAAAATCGGCATTACCGGCATCCTGCCGGCAAAACTGTTTGAGCCCGAAATGAAGAGCAAGTTCTGCGCTGAACAGGATGTTCAAGTGCCGCGGTGTGCACGGATGCACATGAACTGCGGCCAGGCTTTTGAGCTTTTTTGCAGAGGAAACGGGGATAAATCTCATCTCTGGAGACAAATTTTCTCCTCTGATAGATATGAATTATTTTATTACTTAGTTCCCGCCAGCCCTCTTCTCAATCCTCACGGAAGTCTTTTTTCAAATTTTTTTATTGATAAATTATCTGAAATGTTGTCATATAACTTAATTAGGTATATAATTAGAGTATGTAATTTTAATTTAGGAATATATATATGGAAGATGAAAAGTCACAAAAGCAGATGAAACAGTATTTGACCTTCAGGCTGGGGAATGAATTCTATGGAATAGAGGTGGATTATGTAAAGGAGGTTTTTGATTATACTTACATAACCAAAGTTCCAAAAACACCCGGTTATATTTCCGGAATAATAAACCTCAGAGGTGAAGTTGTACCTGTCATTGATCTTTCTTCCCTGTTTTATAAGAGATCCAATGAAGTAACAAAATTTACATGCATAGTTATTATCGATATGGGTAATGAGAAAGAATCTTTTTTAATAGGAGTATTAATTGATGCTGTAAACGCTGTTATTGACATGGATTCGGAGTTAATTGAAGCGGCCCCTGATTTCGGTATTAAAATCAGAAGTGATTATGTTTCAGGTGTAGGTAAAAGTGACGGGAGGTTTATTATACTGCTGGATATTTTCAGAGTGCTGGATGTAAAAGAGCTTTCGGATTTTGAGAAGAGAAACGAGACAGGCCCTGCGATTTTATATGCAGATGAAAACAAATAAATTTGGAGTAATATTATGACCGATATAGATAATGTTACCATGGAAACGGATTTGAAAACAGATCAATATGTTTCATTCAATATCGGGTCCGAAATATACGGTATTGAAGTGATGAAGGTACAGGAAGTTCTTGGAAATGTTAAAGTAACATCCGTTCCGAAAACAATGCCTTTTATGAAAGGGGTTTATGATTTAAGAAATACGATTATTCCTATCATTGATATGAGATTGAAATTTAATCTTGAAGAAAAGGACTATGACAGGGATACTGTCACAATAATCACGGAAATTCATGGAGTTTTAATAGGCCTCACTGTGGATTCGGTTTCTGATGTTATCAATATGCCCATAACAAGTATTCAGAATACTCCGCATTTCAGCTCTGAGATTGACAGTGACTTTATTAAAGGTATTGGTAAACATGATGGAAAAATAATTATAATTCTTGAGGTGGATAAAATATTTAGAAGCGAGGAACTTGAACTTATGAAGCAGAAAGAAAGCGCCTGATATGACACATAACAGACTGATGATCTGTGAACATAAATACTAATATACTGATGCAGAAAAAATAATTGTTATTTAAGGAGAGATATTTATGGCAAAGACGGTATTAGTGATTGATGATGCAACCGCGATACGCCAGGTTGTTGAACTGGCTTTAAAGGACGCCGGATATGACGTAATACAAGCCTGTGACGGGAAAGACGCTTTAAGCAAACTGGACGGTACAAAAATTGATCTTATTATATGCGACGTTAATATGCCCAATATGAACGGTATTGAATTCCTCGAAGCTGTAAAAAATGATGATGTCTATTCGTCATATAAATACACATCAATTATAATGTTGACTACCGAAGCCGGTGAAGATATGAAAGCAAAAGGAAAAGAATTGGGAGCAAAAGCATGGCTCATTAAACCCTTTAAACCGGAAGAACTTATTGAATCGGTTGAGAAGCTGGTTTCTTAATTGGCTTTTTATTGTATGTAAGAGGTAAAGAGGTTTCTTTAGTATGAGAATGATCGCAGTATCCAATCATAAGGGCGGAGTAGGGAAAACAACAACAACAATTAATCTCGGAGCCGGACTGGCCCGGTTGGACAAGAAAGTATTGCTTGTTGATCTTGACCCTCAGGCGCATTTAACATATTCATTCGGCATACAGGCTCACGATCTTGAAAAAACGGTCTTTGATTTGTTAATGGGGAAATTGGATTATAATGACGTTATAATTAAGAAAGACGGTTTAAGCATTATTCCTTCGTCGCTGGATCTTTCGGGAGATTATAAAAAAAAACTGATGTCAATGGATCGAAGAGAATACCTTCTGAAAGAAAGATTAAATAGTATAAATGGCTATGATTTTGTTTTATTTGATTGCCCCCCTGCTTTGGGAATTTTTACCTTAAATGCTCTTACAACCGTTAAGGAGATCTTTATTCCGTTACAAACGGAATTCCTTGCTCTTCAGGGTATGAGTAAACTTCTTAAATGGGTTAATATTGTCCAAAAAAAATACAATAAAGATCTTCAGATAACAGGCATTATTGCCACCCGTTATAACCACAGGAAGCGTTTAAATAAAGAGATCCTTGAAAAAGTTGAAAAGTATTTTCAGGATAAGCTTTTCCATATACGGATAAGGGAAAATATTGCAATTGCCGAAGCTCCGAGTTTCGGGCAGACGATTTTTGAATATAGCCCCCACTGTAATGGAGCTGTTGATTATTTGAATTTAAGCAAAGAAGTTATTGAGAAAGGAGATAAAAATGTCGCCTAAGGAAAGACTCGGTTCGGATCCTTTCGATTTTCTGAATAAAAAAAATGAAGATGATGAAGAAGCACTAAAAGAACCGGAACTTCAGCAGGAGATCCGGTCTGTTAATGGAGACAATAAAAGAGATGAAGGTTTAAAAGAAGATAAAGAGCCGGACAAAAAGACGGATAAAGACAGTAAGAAAAGGAAAGACAAGAATAGATCGGCTTCTGATGAATGGCTGGAATCGGAAAGTGTAAAAGTAAAAGTCAATGAAAAAGGCTCTGCAAAAAATATTGTAATCTCCGGAGATTTGACAGTATATTCTGTAGATTTTATAAAGAGAATTCTTACTGATGCAGGGTTCGGCAGGGCCGATTTTGAAATTGATCTTTCAGGCATAGATAAAATTGATACTGCCGGCTTCCAACTGCTCTTTCTCATCGCCAAGGAAAGCGCTGTTGTGGAAGGAAAGTTGAACTTTATTAACCCTTCGGAAGAAGTTAAAAGAATTTTTGATCTTTACGGCGAAAAAATTTAAACCGGGAGTTTATGTATGAGTACAGGTAGCGGATTTAATTTTCATGAGGCTGTTAATACATTTTTCATTGAGTGCAGGGAGATCCTTCAAAGAATGGAGAATGATCTGATAGAACTGGAGAAGGGGCAGCAGGATGATGAGTTGCTCAATTCCATTTTCAGAGGGGCGCATACGATCAAAGGTTCGTCGGGAATGTTCGGCTTTGAGGATATTGAAAGTTTTACACATATTATGGAAAGCCTTCTTGATGATCTGAGGAAGGGTGAAATTTCGATCGATTCCGATATGATTACCTTACTTCTTCAATGTAATGACTTTATCGGCGCAATGTTTGATTTTTTTGAAAATAACGAAAATGAAACCCTGAATGATGAATTAACAAAAAAAAGCGGGGAGCTTCTTGAAAAGCTGAAACAGTATTTCCCTTCAAAAGATAAAAAGGATCCCAAGCGGGTAATAAATCATTGCTGGCATATATCTCTTCGCTTCGGAAAGGATGTGTACAGGAATGGGCTGGATCCCCAGTCATTTATCAGTTATCTCAATAAGATCGGTGAAATTATAAATATTACCGTTGTTTCGGAATCAATACCTTCACTGAGCAAAATTGATCCCATTGATTGTTTTCTCGGTTTTGAAATTGATCTGAAGGCGGATGTAACTAAAGAGAAGATCGAAGATGTTTTTGAATTTGTTAAAGACGATTGCAGTATACGGATATTACCTCCGAAAACTAACATTATTGAATACGTTAAGCTTATCAACGACTTGCCGGAAGAACCGGTCAGAATCGGAGACATATTAAAGAGGATAGGTTCTCTCACAGAGGCCGAACTTAATGAAGCCTTAAGTTTCCAGATGGATGCGGTCCCAGACGAGGATGAAGAGCAAAGGATCAAACCCATCGGCGAGATAATTGTAGAGAAAAATATGGTTCAAAAGTCCGTTGTTGACGCGGCGCTGCAAAAACAGGAAACAATTAAACAGGTAAGTGACAGAAATAAAAAGACTATCAGGGTTGATGCGGATAAACTTGATAAACTTATAAATCTTGTGGGTGAGCTTGTCATCAACAGCGCGAATGTAAGCAGGCTTGTTGAGGGCGCAAATAATGTTGATCTGGCCGAATCCGTATCCGAAATGTCGCGTTTAATTGAGGATATCAGAGACAGTACCATGAATGTAAGAATGATCCAGATTGGAGAAACATTCAGAAAGTATGAAAGAGTGGTTCGTGATCTTTCAAGAGAACGGAATAAAGAGATTCGACTTGAGATCAGCGGGGGTGAAACCGAGCTGGATAAAACGCTTATTGAAAAGATCTCCGACCCTCTTACTCATCTTGTAAGAAATGCAATCGATCATGGCATTGACAGTGCAGAGGAGAGGGTGGCTAAGGGTAAAAGTCCGGAAGGGCTTGTGAGACTGAATGCATATCATGAAACAGGAAGTATTGTAATTGAAATTACAGACGACGGAAACGGTCTTGACCGGGATAAGATATATGCCAAGGCTGTTGAGAAGGGATATATTCAGGCCGGAGAGGAGATCTCGGATAATGATTTATTCCAATTGATCTTTGAACCGGGCTTTTCAACTGCTGAAAAGATTACAAATATATCGGGCCGCGGTGTGGGAATGGATGTAGTAAGAAGAAATATTGAATCTCTCAGAGGCACGGTTGTTTTAAAGAGCGAGAAAGGGAAGGGCACTTCAGTGAAAATTCATCTGCCTTTGACTCTTGCAATAATTGACGGCTTCCTTGTGCAGGTAGGAGAAGATTCATATGTGCTCCCTCTCGATATGGTAATTGAGTGCAATGAGATAAGCAAAGAAGACTTGAAAGGGAAAGACGGAGGCAACTTTATAAATATACGAGGCGAAGTTCTTCCCTTTATGCGTTTAAGAGATTATTTTGAAGAGAAAAGCGGCGATCCGGCAAGAGAAAATATCGTTATTGTTGAGTATGCTCAGAAAAAGGCCGGCTTTGTCGTTGATAAACCTCATGGGGAGTTTCAAACAGTCGTTAAACCTCTTGGGAAAATATTCAGCTCTCTTAAATGGGCAAGCGGTTCGACTATACTTGGGAACGGAAAGGTTGCATTAATTCTTGATATTCCGCGGCTAATTCAGGATGTGCGGAACAGCGAATCGAGAGTATAACGTTTATTTAGAGATAACTGATTGCAGCGGATCATGAGTAAAATAAAAACCCTTATTGTTGACGATTCTGCTTCCGTAAGAAAAATATTAAGCGAAATTCTCGGATCTGACAAAAGTATAGAGGTGCTTGGAGCAACCTCGGACCCGATTCTTGCTATGAATTATCTGCAGAAGGAATGGCCCGATGTTATTATTACGGATATAGAGATGCCCAGAAAGGACGGCATTACCTTTATCAAAGAGATAATGAAAGAGCGCCCAACTCCCTTTGTAATATGTTCATCAGTTGATGAAAACAGAATAATGACGGCAATGAACGCAATGTCCCTGGGAGTGATAGAGATCATTTCAAAACCTAAGATCAGCGTAACCGATTTTCTGCAGGAATCGGCTATGGCAATAATCGATGCCGTAAAGTCTGCAGCCGCTGCTGATATGAAAAAAATGAAATTAAAGCCTTTGCCGCAGATGAAAGTCGAACCGAAATATAATGCCGATGTTATATTATCGCCTGTTACGCAAACTGTCAGAAAACAGATTGATACTGAAAAAATTGTTGCTATTGGCGCTTCTGCAGGAGGGACTCAGGCCATTGAAGCAATACTGAAAGCATTGCCAAAAGATTCGCCAGGGATCGTTATTGTACAGCACATGCCGGAAAAATTTACCGGGGCATTTTCGGAACGGCTCGATCGAATTTGTGATATCAATGTTAAAGAAGCAGAACACGGCGATCCGGTGAAAGAAGGCTTTGCCCTTGTTGCTCCCGGAAATAAACATATGATAATTAATCGTAAGAATAAAAGTTATTATGTAACAATTAAGGATGGGCCTCTTGTAAGCAGACACAGGCCCGCGGTGGATGTTCTTTTCAGGTCTATTGCTAAAAATGCGGGGAAAAATGCTCTCGGAATAATATTAACCGGAATGGGCGATGATGGAGCAGCCGGTATGGTTGAGATGAAAAAAACAGGTACAAAAACCATTGCTCAGGATGAAAAAACGTCCGTTGTATTTGGTATGCCCGGAGAAGCGATCAATAGAGGAGGCGCAGATAAGGTGCTTCCTCTCTATAGTATTCCCAAAGAAATAATGATGTTCCATAGCAGTTAAATTTATAATAGAGGAGTGAACAGAATGGATAAGAAGAAACTGGAATTATTGTACGGAAAGGCAGATGAATTCGGCGCAATTGCCCGAAAGGTCAATGAGTCTTCTAAAAGAAGAAAAGAACACTCCATGGAAATTTTGAAGATCATTGATCTGTCTCTGAATATAGGCGAAGAGTTGAACCGAAAGCTCCAAAAAGTTGCGGATGCAAATTTAATCCAACGGAATCAGGACAATATTGTATCCAGCACATGCAGAGTCTTAAAAACAAATATGGAAAAACAGACTGAACTGATCAATGAGCTCAAAAGTTACGAAGTTGCCGCCCCGGAGATCGTCAATGAAATTCAGGCGAAGGTGGATGATCTTAAAAGCGCCATTGACGAAGCAATGGAAAATATCCGAGAAATTATTGAGTATGATAATGTAATAATTCTTAATGACAGCCTTATCATAATGAGAAAAAAGTATCAGCAGGATTCTATCAATACGCTGAAAAGATTGGCTAATATCAGTCTGGAAGATTCGGAAAAAGCGATCGGCGGATCTTCGTCAAATCTGGACCGCGGGCTTAAAATGGTCCGGAAATTTAAGGAAGTTGAGAAACTTATTGAGAAAAACAGAAGGGATGATCTGAAAGAACTTGCCGAAGAAGCAAAGAAAGGATGGACTATAGCAGCAGAGGTTAACAAAAGTTCACTGTCACAACTGGAATTTGCAGAAAAAGTAAAGGAGTATACCAACCGGTTTCATGAAGATTCCAAATTGATTGAACAGATGGTTGTGGATAAACATAAGATATTTGAACAGAATCTGCAGATCATTACGGTTCTAACGGTAATACTGTCAATCAAGTTTAAAAAGTATCTGGATGTTGGAAATATTATTGCTAAGATCGAGTATAATGAAAAGATACGGAACACTCTGAATAATCTTACAATTTTTGCGGATATTGCATGCAAAGATATTAATGATGTAACCAGATTAAATTATGATATGACGGACAGCAGCCACATGAACAATGAAATTGAACATGAAGCCGTTTTATTAACAAAAAAGGAACTGGAATATTTTGACAGGATCAGAGAAGAGGTGGAAAAGATGACTGAAGCCACGGCTTATCCTATTGAGGGTTCTGCCAAAAATATAGAGAATGGCCGGTTTCTTGAAGATACTTTGAAAGAGATCGTTGAAGAAATGAAATAGAGGAATTATTTTACTGAAGGATTAATGACTGTATTATATTTCAGCTTTATTTTTTCAAAATTGACAAATTTATTGATAACAGATTTGCCGTAATAAAATTCAGAGAGCGGAGTTGTGGAGTAGGAAAAATTCATAAAAATTTTTGAGTCTCTATGATAAATACCTGACAAAGATGTCACAAGTGCAGGTCTCATATCTTTATCTGTTTTCCCGTTTTTAACGGTTGATATGCCGCCGTTAAAAGGAGTGTCTTTGATCTTATATATAAATTGATTTAACAAAGATGTTTCAGATAAAGGTATCTCATAATGTCCCTTGTGAATAGTCCCCCATTTCCATTTGTCCATTATAGGCCCGTACTTTCTGTTTAAGGCCCGCATCGATTTTATAAAAGCCCTGTCGAATGTGATCTCAAGAGTCTCGGTATTTTCAGAATTTTTGTTGTCAAAGATCGGAGAATCGCCTCTTTTCACTAATTCGTAAAATTTTTCTAATAATAGCGTATAATTATCTTTGATGATCTGTTTTATGTACTTACTACCGGATCCATTTCCCACTTCATCTAAATATGTTTCAAATATAAAATTCTTGAGGATCATATTAAAAAGAGACGGCGCAACTTTGCCAGCATCCATTTTCTGGTTCCATTGATTAAAATAGATCCTTGTTAACCGTGCAGAAGTAATAGGGTTGCTTGCCAGAATTGTGAGAAAAACAGGCTTGAAATTTTCGGCATGTATTGAATAGTTATCTTCTAAAAGTGATATTAATTTTTTTTCATTAAAATCGATATTTTCTTCGAGAAATTTCTTTAGTCTGTTTGATCTTAAATTGTCGGGCAGATAATTTTTTCTGATAATTTGGGGAGAGTTATAAAAAAATGAACTGCCGGCAATGTTATTGGATTTTGTTGTGTAACTGAAATTGGAAAGATCTAAAAGCCCCTTCCACCCGAATCTTGCTGCAGGTTTAAAAATATTTTTAGTATGGCTTCTCAGCGGAAATTTTCCGGAATAGATATTTACGGATTTTTCTTCGGAAGAGAACATGTATATTCTGGGGAAAGAGTTTATGTTCTTAACTTTTTCTTCAGCAGCCATGATACTGTCGGAGAAGGGGATATCAAAGAGAGATCTTATATAATTTTCGTCGGGCAGCATTGTTTTTAACACTATCACAGGGCCTGTATGCTTTTTATCTTCTGATATGTAATTGAGAATGGGGCCGTTTTCAGCGGCGCGCATAGTTTTTTTATTCTTGCTGCTGTCTTTCCCTGTTTCAGTAATTTCTGTAGAAGCGATTTTTATCCATCCCTTTGCGGTCTTATGCCAGGATATATTGTTCTCTGTCTTGACTTCCTCTTCTAAAAAATCCTGAGTATCTAAATTGAGACTGAAACCGAAAAATGTTATTGAACCGTTGTCTCCGGAAAAGATAAACGGAAGCCCCGACAGAGTGATCCCTTTAATTTTGAAGTTTTTATAAACTATATGCACAGGGTAATAGCAGGGGTAAATATTGAGACTGCTGTCATAACTGAACCCCGTTAATGATTTTCCTTTCTTTGTGTTTAGAGGAGAGATATAAATTGAAAAACCTTTATTGTAAAGGCCTAAAAATTTATTTAAAGTTCCCTTTATTTTGTTTATCAGCTGAATGTTATTAAGATCTTTTTTTTCATAATAATATATTAATTCATCCGGAATGATCTTTTTTATTAAGCGGCCCTTCCATTGTACGGGAAACTGAAAAATATTTTCTTTATTATTAAGAAAAGCGTCCGCCCATTCTCTGAGAAGAAGAATTGAAATAATATCTGTTATGTTCCATCGGGTTTTCTCGTTTCTGCCGTGAGGATTTTCCTTTTTTGCATAATTGATGCCGTCAACATATGAAGTTAAATAGTCCCGATATGGCTTTTCCAGTTTTTCACTGATTTTTTCGGCAGCTCTGCGGATGCCGGACACATCAATTATCCTGTCAAGAGTTTCGCCCTCTTTTCCTGCAATTTCGCCCATCTTTGAATCGGCAATGGCTCTGTAATACTGAAGAAGCTTAATTCTGTCAGCAGCATGAATGTATCCAAGAGCATAATAGACATCCTTTAATGAATCGGCTTTTATAAGGGGGATACCATAAATATCCCTTGTTATTTGAACCTTTGATCTAACGGGAGCGGATATAATTTTATTATAAGTGATCTTTTGGGAGTAATAGTAGATACTTACGCCAATAAGGAGAAGCATTATTGTACCGATAATTATTGATAAAAAGATCAGCAATTTCTTCATCAATAGTGAAACCTCTTGGAATTCAGGTTATACCGATCATCATTGAAGATTTCCATATTAAATGGATAGGTATATGATCTGATCGGGATTTTGTCCTTTGTCAAGGGACAAAATCGATATTTTTTGATATAGTTCTTAATTTTACTTTAATCTAAATTGCATATCAAAGCAAGTATTTATTGAATTAAAATTCAAATTTCATTGAGCTTAACCTGTTTCTTATCTCGTCCAGAATCGCGTCTTCATTGTTTGTTTCGTCTGTTTCAAATGTTGCTGAAAAACGGATGTAATTGCCCACATCGTCCCATGGGACAGTGGAAATAAGTTTTTCTCTGATCAGGTACTGTGAAAAATTTTCGCCGCTGTTAAATCTTATTCCGTTTTTTATACCTTTTGGTATTTCCACATAAAGATAAAAGGTTCCATCCGGAATTTTGACGTCAAAACCGGTATCCTTTAAAATATGAACAAGCTTTTCTATACGGCGTTTATATTTTTCTTTTATCTTTTCAGTAATATCAGGATTATTCAATGCGGTAATTCCGGCCTTTTGTATAGCAATGAACTGCCCCGAATCGTAATTATCTTTAACGCTGGAAAAGGCCTTTACTATCAGTTCGTTTCCGGCAACAAATGCCAGACGCCATCCTGTCATGTTAAAAGCTTTTGAAAGAGAATGAATTTCAACTCCCACATCCTTTGCGCCCGGGATTGACAGGAATGACAGAGGCCTGGAATTATAAGTAAGAGCCGCATAAGCGGCATCCTGTATAATAATGATACTGTTTTTATTTGCAAATTCAATGATCTCTTTATAGAAATCTTCGGTTGCGTTTGCCCCTGTGGGGTTGTTGGGGTAATTGATCAGAAGCATCTTTGCTCTTCTTAATATCTCTTCAGGGATATCATTAAGATCCGGCAGAAAATTATTCTCTTTTTTCAGCGGAATATTATATACTTCCCCGCCGTACCACCGCGAATGAGTTCCCAGTACCGGGTATCCGGGAACTGTCATAAGAGTTACGTCGCCGGAATTTATAAAGGCTGAAGGAAGCATAGAGAGCGCAGATTTTGAGCCGATTGAATGAATAACTTCTTTCTCAGGATCAATCCCTTCAACTCCGAACACATTTTTTAAGTAATTTGCAGCAGCTTTTTTAAATTCCTCGATTCCGTTGTCGGCATAGCCTCTGTTCTCATGTTTTTCAGATTCCTTTTGAAGCGTTTTTATTACCGGATCAAATGCCTTCTCATCAGGTTCGCCAACACCAAGGTCAATCAGCGTAATTTCGGGGTTCTCCTCGATCGCCGCTCTCTTAGCTCTTTTAATTTTTTCAAATTTATATATTTTTTCATCTTTGCCGAATCCGCTGCCGCCGATCCTGTGGGCAAAGAGATTTTGAATATACGATCCCATTATTTTTGGTCTCCTTTAATTATATCTACATCTGCTTTAATAATATCTATTTTGGTATAGTATTTATCTAAAATAGTAAAAAATCTCCCGAAAATTCCTTTTACATTGATCCTGGATTTACCTTTTTCCAGTTTGGAAATTGTTCTTAAACTTTTGGTATATATATAACATTCAACTATCCCTTTTGGGGTCTTTACGTCTGCAACTATACAGAAATCGTAATCAATATTAGCTGATACTATTATATCCTTAACAGTAATATTTTTTAATTCGATATATTTTTGTTCAAGTTTTTTCCTTATCAGGAATTTGCGCGCGGGATTCTCCGAACCATCAATTCTGCTTTTTTCTTTAACAGCCTGATCGATTGTAATTGTTTCTTTAAAAAAAGTGCATGACAAAGAGATAAAGATTATCAGCATCACAGGAAGTGACTTTTTCATTGTAAATACTCCTTAAAAAAATTGAAAGAATTATAAATAATTTAAGAAGACTATTTTTTTGTCAAACAATCTTTGTTTTGGAAGCGAATTAAAAATAATTCATATTTATCAGAGGATTTACTGTCTGGAAAGAGAAAGGATGTTTCCGTCAGCTCTCTCGGGCATAAATTATTCCGATCGTAAAAAAATAGTACTTGAAATAGAAAATAATTTTAATATTGTGCGATACTGAAAGGCAATTTCTTATTGATTTAATTAAACTTTGAAATAAATTAACACCGTAATATATTACTCTAAGTATTCAATATATTTTCAGGGACAAAAAAGAGATATGGCAAGACCTAATAAGAATGTTGAGGATAATATTGTAAACAGTATTATCGGCGAAGGTTCTGAGTTCACAGGTGAATTTAAGATCAATGGGCTTTTAAGAATAGACGGGAAATTCAGAGGCACAATAGAAACAGACGGCAAAGTACTTATCGGCCAGTCCGGTATGGCCGTAACCGATATTAAGGCCCGCCTTGTTGTTGTGGGCGGTTTTGTAAAGGGCAATATTTTTGCAACAGAACGGGTTATCTTTCTTTCATCAGGCGAAATTAACGGGAATATAATAACGCCAAGCATAATAATGGAAGACGGTGTGAAATTTGAAGGCAACTGTACAATTAATAAAAGTCAGAATAAGCAACAGATATGATTGAAATATTCAAAACAGACAGCAGACGAAATGAGAAAACTAAGATCAAGTCAAAAAAGAAGTCTCCTAAAATAGGCGGAAATGAGAAGCCCTTTACCGCTCAGCTTCAAAAGACGATTTCTTTTGAATTCAGCGGGTCTCTGGAAGAACTTATTTTCGAACTGAAAGATCAGGAAAAAAGATTTCTGGATTCGGAATCATTTTATGAATTAAATAAATATAAAGCCATTGTAAAAAAAATTTTGGAGACTGTCCTGCGTGAGAGTTTTGAGACAAGAACTCTGAAAAGAACAAAAAGGAATTTTGCCGATTTTACCGTTCAAAAAATAGATTCGAAACTTCTTGAAATAACTTCGGCTATAACAAAAAAGAATAAAGCCTTTGATCTTCTGAAGACAATCGATGAAATTAGAGGCCTTATTTTTGATTTATTGTACTGATTTTTTAATACAAATGAATACAGATGGAATAATCGGACATACTAAACAGATAGATGGGTTGCGGTTATTACTGGAAAATGGAAAAATACCTCAGACAATGTTGTTTTCGGGGATATCCGGGATTGGTAAAAGGAAAATAGCTCTGAGAGTGCTTGCCTCATTTTTTTGTAGCAGCAATAATGCTCCCTGTCTGACGTGCAGAACATGCAGGCAGATATCCGGAGGTTCATATCCTGATCTTCTACAATTGAATCCTGACGAGAAGGGCCATATTCCTGTCGGCAGTCCCGAAAAAAGAGAGGAAGGATCCGTAAGATGGCTTATTGACCGATTATCAAAAAAGTCTGTGTCGGAAAAATTCGGAGTTATTGTAAATTGTATTGAGAATGTATCCTTAAGCGGGCAGACAGCTCTTTTAAAAACAATCGAAGAACCGCCCCATAATGCAAAGATCATTCTCCTTACTGCAAATAAATCACTTATTTTGCCGACAATAATTTCAAGGTGTACAGAGATATCCTTTTTGCCGTTATCGGAAGCCGAAGTTGAGTACATAATAAAGAATATCAATGTTGATCCTGAAGAACCTGAATTGATATCAAAAATTTCCGGAGGGTCAGCGGAACTGGCTCTGTTTTTATCTGAAAAGGAGAGATTCAATGAGCTTATTGAATTGTGCAGAGATATTTCCGATCATATTAATAATAATTCATATTTAAAACTTGATCTTTCTTTGCTTCAGAAAAATGCTGGGATAGAGAATGCTGTAACAATGATACTTAATATTTACAGAATAATATTTATTTCAAAGATATACGGGTACGATTTAAAGGGAGTTCTGAATGAAATTGTTATTGATAATAATGTAAAGTTAAAAAAAGTAATAAAAATATTCCTTGCTGTGAGAAAAGGATTTGCCAATAATTTGAATATTAGAAATTCATTAAAAGGTCTTTTATATTCGATAGATAGTATTGACGAAATCGGTCTTCCTTCTCCGGATTTCCGTTTTGTTCGGCAAAAGGAATTGTTAATTATTTGAGCAGGTTAAATATATGGAAGTTTCTGCGGTAAAATTGAGAAATAGTTATCAGGTTTGTTATATAGATACAAACAATATTTTTATAAAGAACAACTCTTTATGTATTCTTGAAACCGAGCATGGTCTGGACCTTGGGAGAGTTGTTAAGAGAAACAGCAGGTTAAGAGGGAATAACTGCCAGGTAAAAGGCAAGTTAATAAGAAAGGTTACGGACGAGGATATTAAACGGCTGCCCGACATTGAAGCAATAGAAGAAAAAGCCTTTAATACCTGCAAAGAAAAGGCAAGAAACAAAAATCTTGAAATGAAATTGATCTCGGTAAAATGCCTTTTTGATAAAACAAAAATAATATTCTATTTTGTAGCAGAGAACCGTATCGATTTCAGGGAACTCGTGAGAGAGCTTGCATCGGTGTTCAGAACAAGGATCGAGATGAGACAGATCGGCGTCAGGGACGAAGCCAGGCTTGTGGGCGGATTCGGCCAGTGCGGAAGAGAACATTGCTGCGGGCATCAGCACGATGACTTTGAGCCCGTATCAATAAAAATGGCAAAAGAGCAGAGCCTTAATCTGAATTCTCTGAAAATATCGGGAATGTGCGGCAGGCTGTTGTGCTGTCTCGGATATGAATATCCGATCTATAAGGAACTTAACGCTAATTTACCTAAAAACGGAGCGGAAATTTTTGCAGAGAATAAAACGTATACCGTAATATCATTTGATTCATTAAGCGAAACGATCCGAGTTAAAGACGGAGACAGAATAATCAGATTATCAAAGTCCGATATAAAATTTGTCGGTAACAGGTATGTTATAAAAAAAGAAGTTATTGATATGATCTTAAATGAAGACGACATCAGCGAAAATGATGGTAATTAATTAAATCAATAAGGTTTAAAAATGGATAAAAAATTTTATGTTACAACCCCAATCTACTATGTAAATGCAGAACCGCATCTGGGTCATGCTTATACGACAATTCTTGCCGATTTTATGAAAAGATTTTATACAATGCTGGGATACGACTCCTATTTTTTAACCGGCACGGATGAACACGGCGACAAGATATACGAAGCCGCAAAAGAGGGTCATACTACGCCTGAGAAATATGCCGACAGGGTAAGCGGTTTATTCAGAAAAACCTGGAAAGAGATGGGGATCGATAATGACGACTTTATCAGAACAACCGAGGAGAGACATAAAAAGGTTGTCAGGGATATATTGCAGAAAGTATATGATAAAGGAGATATCTACTTCGGCAATTACGGCGGTTTCTATTGCGTAGGGTGCGAGAGATTCTTTACGGAAAAGGAGATGGTTAACGGTAAATGCCCGGATCATGATAAAGAACTCGATTATATTGAAGAGAAAAATTATTTTTTTAAGATGAACAATTATCAGCAGTGGCTCATAGATCATATAAATGAAAATCCCGATTTTATAAGACCGGAAAGATATAAAAATGAAGTGCTGTCAATGCTGAAGGGAGAAGAACTTGAAGACCTCTGCATTTCCAGACCCGTTACCCGTTTAAGCTGGGGCATTCCTCTTCCCTTTGATGAAAATTATGTGACATATGTCTGGTTTGATGCTTTGATCAATTATATCAGCGCTCTGGGATATCCTCAGGGCGAAAAGTTTAAAAAATACTGGCCTGTTTCCGAGCATATTATTGCAAAGGATATTGTAAAACCGCACGGTATATTCTGGCCCACCATGCTCAAAGCTGCCGGGGTTGAACCCTTCTGCCATCTCAATGTTCACGGTTACTGGATCATGGAAGATGCAAAGATGTCAAAAAGCCTCGGCAATGTAATTACGCCTTCGGGACTTATAGAGGAATACGGCAATGACGAGATAAGGTATTTTTTCCTCAGAGAGATGACCTTCGGTCTGGATTCAAAGTTCAATCACGAAATTATAGTGGACAGGATCAATTATGATCTTGCAAACGACTTGGGTAATCTTATTAAGCGGACCTTTAATATGACAGAAAAATATTTTCAGGGCCGGATACCGAAATTTGAACCGGAGGAACCTGCTCAAAGGGAAGAGCTCATTAAGAGATTGAAAAGCTCTTCCGAAAGATATATTGAAAATGCCCGCAAGTTCCAGACAAGTGTAGGCATTGAGTCCTTCTGGGAATTTGTAAGATATCTGAACAAATACATAGATGAGAATAAACCGTGGCATCTTTTCAAAGAGAAGAATAATAATAAATTATCTTCTGTAATGAGGAATCTTCTGGAAGCGATCTATTCGGTTTCTTTTCTTCTCTCTCCTATCCTTATTAACAAGTCATTTGAAGTTATAAAAGCTCTCGGTGCTGAGGGTGAGGATGCGGATATTGAAGGTATCTATTCTTTGAGCAATCTGACTGACGGTTATAAGATATGCGATATTGGAATTCTTTTCCCCAGAATTGACCTGAAAAAGGATAACGGGAAAAAAGATGACAATGAAAAGGAGATTGAAGGTCTCATCGATATCAAGGAATTCTCCAGAGTGGATATTCGCGTTGCGGAGATCCTTGAGGCAGAAAAGGTGGAAGGGTCGGACAAGCTTCTTCAGTTAAAAGTCGATTCCGGCCTGGATGAAAGAACAATAATAGCAGGCATAGCCGGAGAATACGATCCGCAATATCTGAAAAACAAAAAAATACTGCTCGTTGCCAATTTGAAACCGGCGAAAATATTTAAAAGAGAATCAAAGGGGATGCTTCTTGCTGCAAGGTCGGAGAAAAAGGGCAAGCCGATCCTGATTGAAATTGACGACAGTATCCCTACCGGAGCCAGATTGGGTTGAAAGGTATACCGATCAGCATTGAAAATTTCTATATTAAATGGATCGGTATACGATTTAATCAGGATTTTACCCTTTGCCAAGGGACAAAATCGATGCTTTTTGATATATATCCGTTATTTAAGTGTTTAATAATATGGATGAAACATGAAAATTGGTATTATTTCGGATACTCATAATAATATTGAATTAACAGAAAAAGCAATTAAGATTTTTGAAGATAATAACATTGAACTGCTTGTTCATGCCGGCGATCTGACTTCGCCGAAGATGCTTGACCTCTTTAAAAAATTCAAATGTAAGATCGTTCTTGGCAACGGCGATATTGACATTGAAGATATCTGCACAAAGTGTAAAAGATTTGGTTTCGGATCTATTGAGGATTCCTGCGTATTTGAAGCGGGAGGAAAGAAGTTTATCGCTTTTCATGGAAATAATGTTAAGATGTTCCGCGAAGCCGTTATGTCAGGCGATTACGACTACATAATAAAAGGACATACTCATCATTTTGAAAATTATATTTCCAATAATACGCGGATAATTAATCCAGGCTCTCTTTACGGTACTGAGGAATATACAATTGCCGTACTGGATACAGAATCGGATCAAGTCAGTATGATAAGGGTTGAAGATAGTTGTTAGAAATTTGTCTTTTTCATCTCTATTTGATCAGATCCATGATCCTTTCAAAGTCGTCTAATGAATAGTAACTGATCTCGATTTTACCGCGATTTCCGGAGTGCTTGATCTCAACTTTTGTGCCAAGTTTTGATATGAGTTTTTCTTCCATTTTTTTTATATGAGCATGCTTTGAGTTTCTTTTGTTCTTTGAAGGGACCTTATTATTTATTTCATCGCTGATCATTTTTTCAACAGCTCTGACAGAGAGAGACTTGGCAACAATTTCATTATAAAGAGCCTTCTGTTTTGCCGCCCCCTGCACCGATAGTAATACCTTTGCATGACCTGTGCTGATCTTGCCTTTTGATAAGCCTTCCTGAATAGAGTCGGGCAGATTCAATAGTCTTAATGAATTGGCAATTGTTGCTCTGTCTTTACCGACTTTTGAAGCAATATTCTGCTGTTTAAGTTTAAACTTGCTGATGAGAAGCTTATAGGCTTTTGCCTCTTCGATGGGGTCAAGATCCGATCTCTGTATATTTTCTATCAGCGCAATTGAGAAATATTTTTCTTCATGCGTGTCAATTATTATTGACTTGATCTTTTTTATCCCTGCAAGCTTGGAAGCTCTTAGTCTTCTTTCTCCGGCAACCAGAATATATGTATCGCCCTCTTGGCGTACAATTATGGGCTGAATAAGTCCCACGGATCTGATCGAATCCGAAAGCTCTTTAATTTTCTCATGGTCAAAAAATGTTCTTGGCTGATACGGATTCGGGTTTATCTTTTCAACGTCAAGTTCAACTATCCTTTCGGAATCTTCTGAGATCGATTTTCAAAATCATCAACAGGAGCAGGCGAGGTTGATATAATCGCCCCCAATCCTTTACCGAGAACTTTTTTAGCCATTATTCATTACCTCTTCAGCAAGTTTTTCATAGGAAGTGCTGCCTGCGCTGCTGCGGTCATAGAATCCTATGGGTTTACCAAAGGAGGGCGCTTCCGATAATTTTACATTTCTCGGAATGATCGATTTAAAAACCTTATCCTTAAAAAAATCTTTTACATCTGTCACAACCTGATGAGCAAGATTGGTTCGGGAATCGTACATAGTTAAAACAACGCCTTCGATTTTCAGATTTTTATTTAATCCTTCCTGTACCATGGCAATTATCTTTAAAAGCTGACTCAAACCCTCAAGAGCGTAATATTCGCACTGAAGAGGGATCAATACGGAATCTGCAGCAATTAAACTGTTAAGGGTAAGTATTCCCAGTGAAGGCGGACAGTCGATAAGTATGTAGTGAAAATTATCCCTTATTTTTTTTAAAAGGTTTCTTAAAATAAATTCTTTCCCCTTTATATCGAGAAGTTCAACCTGAGCCCCCGAAAGATGGATATTTGAAGGTATCAGGTAAAGATTTTCAATTTCCGTATCAAAAACGGCATCTTCAATGGTAATTTCTCCCAGCAGCGCTTCGTAAATGGTAGTGTTGATCTCTTCCGCATTAACTCCTATACCGAATCCTGCATTTCCCTGGGGGTCTATGTCTATTATTAATACGCGTTTGCCTTTAACTGCAAGAAACGATGCAAGGTTTATTGTTGTAGTGGTTTTACCAACGCCACCCTTCTGATTTGAAACAGAGATAATTTTTCCCATTTTCTGCCCCGAGATTTCAATTTATTTTCAGATCAATTAACAGGCTTGCTGAACAAAATCCAGAAAATATTGCTGAATGCAACAACTTTTCACAAATAATGATCATTAATTGCAATGATTGAATAAATTTTAAAAAATAGATATAAAATTTTATATTTAGATATACCTTCCTTTGCCGGAGTATCTTTTGCTTTTAAAAAGTCTGATCAATACAATAAAAAGAACTGTTGATGTCAATATCAGCAGTGCTGTTATAATTTTATTGTAGTATGGGAAAGTTCTGGCCCCCCTGGCCGATACAATGGCAAACATTCCGCAGCGTTTTTCGGTTGAAGGATATATCTTTACAAAGCAGATCGTCTCTTTTTTCGATTCTATGTCGAATCTTTGCTCTCTTTCAAATAGATCCGCAGACTTTATTAAAGACATATTTTGATCGAATATGTCTATCTGATAATAGTTTTTGTCCGATTTAAAATATATTGTATTGCTTCCCTTTTGAAGATCAAAATAGTATATCCTGAAGTATTCTTTGCTCAATATGGAATCTGCAATTGTGCCTGTGATATTTTGCTCAAATTTTTTTATATCCGAATAAATTTGATCAATAAGCTTTTTGCCTGCTATTCTGAAAATATTGAATCTCCGAAAATTACTGAAAACCGTACTGTAGTAACTTGTGTATAATGCTTCTCCTTTGCCCCATTTGAAGATGATACTGATGGGGCCTTTAAATATCCCTCTTGGAGTGTTGAATTCCCCGCTGGCAATTATTTCTCCGCTGTTAAGGGATTTTATTGCAACCCATCCCGGATATTTAATATACAATGCAGATCTCTCTTCTACTGCAAATCTTTTAAGGTCATTCTTTAAGTTTACGGTAATTCTTCCGGGTAAACCCATAAAGGGGAAGTTGTCAAAAAAATGAAAGGGATGAAAAGCATCCTGAATGATCTTATAGGTATATCCTGAAAAATAGGCCGAGCCTCCTCTTTCAATAAATTCTTTGATGTTTTCAGTTATTTTTTTTCTGTCGGGAATGTAGATATCCTTCTTAAGTGTAACCGATTTGATCCTGGTTCCCCATGAAGTGAGGTCTATATTGGAATAAAAGGGATTTTCAATCCCGCTGGGCAGGTATAGATATTTATATTTTAAGAGGAAGTCTTTTTTTTCAAGGTCGCTGTATTTTAAAAGATCGTATGGTATTTTATAGTTTTTTAGAACCGATTCAACATTGTCATATCTGCTTTTGACCAGGGCAATATCGTTGCCTGAAGCTATGGCATTGACGTAAAAAAGCGTTAAAAAGACAGCTATAGTTAAAATTAAATTTTCCGGAAATTTTGATCTTTCTGTATAAGGCATTTTTTCTATCCGATTTTCATAAATTATTAACAATATTTTAATATCAATAAAAAAAATTATACTTTTTTGCAAAAAATCTTGACTTAATATGAATATATGACCATATATTCATATATAAAAGTTATTGGGGTAAAGAGTAAATTAATATGGAACTGACTTTAGATTTAAAGCCGATAAAGAGTACCATTCCTGCAGAGAATACCCTGAACGAACTGGCAGATTTCTTTAAAGTATTCGGAGACTTGACAAGGATCAAAATAATTTATGCACTTGGAGTTTCGGAAATGTGTGTCAGTGATATATCGGTGTTATTCAATATGCAGCAATCCACAGTGTCGCACCAGTTGAGAATTTTAAAACGGACCAGACTTGTTAAACACAGGCGGGAAGGGAAGGCTGTTTATTATTCTCTTGATGACGATCATGTAAAAAGTATCTTCAGTCTTGGTCTTGATCATATTAAGGAAAAATAATTTTATAGGGAAATGAAAATGGGTTACGAAGAAGAGAATAATGCAAAAGACGAACATAAGAAACATAATCACAATCACAGCCATAGTCATAGTCAAATTGGGGGCAACAGACTTAAACTTATTCTTGTAATACTCTTTAACTCTGTAATAACAGTTGCCGAATATATCGGAGGAATTGTATCCGGAAGCCTTGCGCTTATATCCGATGCGGGACATAATCTCTCTGATGTTTTTTCTCTTATTCTGGGATATGCGGGAGAAAGGGTCAGCGAAATGGATTCCGGTAAAAAATATACTTTCGGCTTAAAGAGATTTGAAGTGCTTATTGCATTGATCAACGCTCTGAGTCTTGTTATGATCGGCGGTTTTATTGTTTATGAAGCAGTTGACCGGTTTCAGAATCCGGTAGAGATCGATGTTGCCATAATGCTTCCTGTTGCTGTTATTGGTCTGCTGGGAAATGTTTTTTCAATTATGGTCCTTTCTAAAAATAAGAACTCCAATCTCAATATGAAGGCCGCATTTCTGCATCTTTTGTATGATGCGATCTCTTCTATCGGCGTTATAGTTGCCGGAGTGGTGATCTATTATACCGACCTGCTGATAGTTGATTTAATTCTGAGCTGTGTAATTGTCGTGATGATTATCTGGAGCTCAAAAGATATTTTGCGGGAATCATTGAGGATATTCCTTCAGGGCATGCCCGACCATATAGACAGGGATGTTATATATGAAAGCATAAAAGAGATCGAAGATGTGGGCGATGTACACGGCCTTCATATCTGGTCAATTAACTCAAACGAAGTTTTTCTTTCATGTCACATACTTGTTGATACTTTAAAAAATCGAGCGGACACGGATGGAATAATTAAGAATGTGAACCTTATGCTTGAAGAGAAATTTAATATTTCTCATACTACTCTGCAGATAGAAAATCATAGAACCTGCCGTCAGGAAGAGGGAGCGTGCTGCAGGTAATGACAATCAAATAGAAATGATTTACGGAGAAAATATATGAACGGTAAAACTGTAACACAGAGTTCTCTTGAGATAGTTCTTCAAATGACTCACCAGGATGCCAATCTTGCAGGGAATGTTCATGGCGGAACCATTATGAAACATATTGATAATACGGCAGGTATTGTGGCGTCGAGACATTCCTCAAAAAATGTTGTGACGGCCTCTCTGGACAAGCTCGATTTTTACAGCCCGGTCTATGTGGGGGACCTGCTGAGAATCAAAGCGTCAATAAATATGGTGGGCAGAACATCAATGGAGATCGGCGTAAGAGTTGAGGCCGAGAATTTTTTGACCGGCGAGGTAAGACATACTTCCTCGGCATATCTTACCTATGTTGCTCTTGACGAGTTCGGGAAAGCAACGGAAGTGCCGGGTCTGATCCTGGAATCGGAAACCGAAAAACGGAGAAATGCAGAAGCAATAGAACGGAAAAATAAACGGATTGCCGGTTTAAAAAAGAATAAAAAGAAAAGATGAATATATTGTCAGATTAATTTTTTTAAACCGGTCTCCAGTTTGTATAATATACCGGAAAATTCGTCTCTTTTTCTTTTTTCTTTTTCAATGATATGTGCAGGAGCTTTGCCTGTGAAGTTTCCATTGTTCAGTTTTTTGTTTACTCTGTCAAGTTCCGCTTTGATCTTCTCAATCTCTTTGCTAAGGCGGGATCTTTCTTTCTCAATATCAATTAATCCTGCAAGGGGAAGATATATTTCAAGATCGGAAATAACTGCCGAAGCGTCTGTTTCCCCGGGGGTATATGCGGGGTCGATTTTTATGCGATCTGTTTTTGCCAGAGCTTTAATGTTTATTTCTTCTCTTTTTATCAAAGAGATAATTTCGCTATTTGCGGTTTTAAATATGACATCCCCTTTTTTGTCAGGGGGGATATTCATTTCTCCCCTTATGTTTCTTATTTTATAAATTATATCCTTAAAAAGTTCGGCTTCTTCACTATCGTCGGGAAAATTATAAGTATTTTCAGGAAGGGGCCATTGTGAAACAATTAATCTATGCTCGTCTTCAGAAGATATCTTATTCCATATCTCTTCCGTAATAAAGGGCATAAATGGATGCATCAGGCGTATGGATCTGTCAAGGACATGATAGAGAACCTGCCTTGCCGTTTCTCCGGATTCTTCCGAAGAATCATCTTTTGAATAGAGCCTCTGTTTTGTCAATTCTATGTACCAGTCACAGAATTCATGCCACCAGAATTCGTAAATGGAGTGAGCCGCTTCATTGAATTTGTATTCCTGAAGTCCTCTGGTAACATCTGTAATAACCTTATTAAGCCGTGTTAGGATCCATCTGTCAAAGCGTTCCAGTTTGTCGGTGTTAATGGGACGGGGCTTAAATCCGGAGCCTAAATTCATGAGAATAAATCTGGCTGCGTTCCAGATCTTGTTGGCAAAGGAACGGTAGCCTTCAATCCTTTTTTCAGACAGAATTATATCCCTTCCTTGGGATGCAAATATTGCAAGAGTAAATCGGAATGCGTCGGTACCGTATTTGTCCATCATTATTAATGGATCAATAACATTGCCTCTGGACTTGCTCATTTTATGACCCTGCTCGTCTCTTACAAGAGCATGAATATATACATTCTTAAAGGGAACATCTCCCATGAATTTTAGTCCCATCATGATCATTCTTGCAACCCAGAAAAATATAATATCAAAACCTGTTACAAGCGTATCAGTGGGGTAATACTTATCCAGTTCCGGTGTTTTGTCGGGCCATCCCATTGTTGAAAAGGGCCATAAAGCGGATGAGAACCATGTATCGAGAACATCTTCCTCCTGTCTCAGCTTTGCCGAACCGCATTTTTGACATTTTTCAGGGTCTTCCATTGCAACATTGATAAAACCGCAGTCTTCACAGTAAAATGCCGGGATCCTGTGCCCCCACCATAACTGCCTTGAAATACACCAGTCTCTGATATTATACATCCAATCAAAATAGGTTTTCTCCCAGTTCTTCGGCACAAAAATAATTTTTTTATCTTCAACGGCTTTAATAGCTTCTTCGGCAATCGGTTTGATCTTTACGAACCACTGTTTTGAAAGATACGGTTCAATGACTGTCTGGCATCTGTAACAGTGGCCCACAGAGTGGTTGTGCTTTTCAATTTTTTCAAGCAGCCCCTTCTCTTTCAGGTCTTCTACAATTTTTTCCCTGGCTTCAAATCTTGAGAGTCCGCTGTATTGCGGAGCGTTTTCGTTTATATAACCATTTTTATCCATTATATTGATCTCTTCGAGATTGTGCCTTTTGCCCATTTCAAAGTCGTTAGGGTCGTGGGCCGGAGTAACCTTTACAAGTCCGGTTCCAAAGTCCATGTCAACGTAACTGTCTGCAAAGACCGGAATTTCCCTTTCCATTAAGGGAAGAATGACTTTTTCCCCTGTTATCTCTTTATACCTTTCGTCGTCAGGGTTTACGGCAATTCCGGTATCCCCCAGCATGGTTTCGGGACGTGTTGTTGCAACTACGATATAGCCGTTGGAATTTTTAAGAGGATATTTTATGTGCCACAGGTTCCCTTCCAGTTCTTTATATTCGGTTTCGATGTCCGAAAGAGCGGTCTCACACCTGGGGCACCAGTTAATTATTCTGTATCCCTGATAGATCAAGCCTTCTCGGTATAATGTAACAAAAACTTTCCTTACCGCTTTTGACAATCCTTCATCCAGCGTAAATC
>JAJRXZ010000061.1 GCA_024276015.1 Spirochaetota bacterium
ACAATAGAACCGGTATTCACCGGAACCCTGATGGCCGAGGCCTGCGACCCTATGCCGAGATCGCGAATTTCAGGGATCACCTCCAGCACGGCATTAGCGGCTCCCGTTGATGTGGGGATCATATTGTTGAAAACGCTTCTGCATCTTCTTGTGTCCTTTTCGCCGGCTTTAGGAACCGTATCAAGAACATTCTGAGTATTGGTGGTTGCGTGAACCGTTGTCATAGCATAGGAGATCATCTTTTCGCCGAAATGATCCACCAGCGCTTTAATGGGAGGGGCGCAGCAGTTTGTTGTACAGGAAGCATTTGATATGATATTATGAACCGTATCGTCATATTTATGGAAATTTATTCCGCCCACAAGGGTAACAGCGTCTTCAGGTAATGCGGCCCCTTTATTTTTGATCTTAAAAGGAGCGGAGAGAATGACCTTTTTAGCGCTGTTTAAATGGCCTCTCAGAGATCTATCCTCATAGACTGTAGGATCAAGAACGGAACCGGTTGTGTCAAACACGATCTCCACGCCATGGTCCGACCATGGAATATTTCCGGGAACTCTGTAAAGGGGATCATTAAGCCAGATCACCTTCACCCCGTTCAAATATATGTTTGAATCTATGATCTCAATTTTATTGGAAGCATTGCACCCGAAAAAAAATTTTTCATAATTGCCGTATGTTGAATCGTAAGTAAGATATGCGGCAAAATCACCCGGCTTTTTCCCAATTTCCCTGCCTGTTGAGATAACAATTTCATCCTGTTCTTTTCTTGAAGAGATAATCCATGCAAGCAGCTTGCCTATTCTCCCGATCCCGTTTATTCCAATTGGCGATTTTGGTGATATTTTGCTCATATATTTCCACCTGAATCCAAAATTTTAATGAATCTTTAATTCACCTCAGGGCAAGTAAATCAAGAGCCCTTTATTTTTCAAATGGTTTTTTTCCTTGTTTTATGAAAACCGCGGTAAACATTTCCGGTGTTTCCGTCAATTGTTATAAAGTCTCCTTCATTTATAATAAAATCTTCATCCGGAGAATCACTCTTAACTACAGCAATATTTCTCTCCTGGTCTATTTTCATGATAGAGAAATCGCTGACACCGGATTTCTCAAGCCTTCTCATCTGCAGCACAGCATGTGATGTCATTCCACCCACGCAGGTCAATATCCCGTCTGATTTTTTAAGACCTATTACGTCTTCAGGATTAGTTTCGGGCCTTATCAAAATGATCTTATCATCTTTATATTTATTTCTTACATAATCGATCCTCTCAATGTCAAAGACAGCTCTTCCCGATATAGCTCCGCCCGATGCGGCAAGCCCCTGCCCCAGAAGATACCGGAACAGTTCTTCGGGCTCTTCTACAAGTTCTTCCACTTCAAATATATTTTTAGCAATGCCTCTGATCTGCAGAACATATATTTTCCCGTTTTCCACGGTAAATTCTATCTCAACATCATTGCGCCATTTATTCTTAATATCCATAACAAGATCGAACAGCTTTCTGTAAATGGGAGGGAACCTCAGCTCAAGAGAGGGATACTCTTTGAACTTGGGTTGTATTTTTTTCTGTTCTTCGCTGATCGGGAAAACTTTTGCCACTCCGCTTACAATATCGTATCCCTGAGCTCTGGTTTTATACTCGCCAAAGAGCCCGATGTTTTCATCGCCGATATAAAGACTGTGGGCAACGCCTGTAAGCGACATTGGATTGATATTACCGAAAACCATTTCCTGAACAACAACGGAAGTCCCCCAGGCGTCGGAAATGTGAACAAATTTTCTGTAATTCTTTGCAATTGTAGAATCCCAGGATCTGAAAACCGAAATGATCGCATAAAGGAGCTGAATATACGGATTTTTCGGAATTGAAAAGGCATAGTCGTTTATGCAGCTGTTATATTTATCGCAGAGGCGTTTCATCTGCTCGCCCGTAAGATTTTCTTTCAGGGTAACTCCCGCTTCTTCTTTAGTCTCCTTCATCAGGTTCTCAAAGAGCCTTCTGTCAATTCCGTTAAAAGAGATTGACAGATCCTGTATAAGCCTTCTGTAACAATCATAGGCAAACCATTTGTCAATCTCAGCATAATACTCCAGCACCTCATCGGTAAGACCCACATTGGTTATGGTATCCATTACTCCCGGCATTGAAAAAGCCGCTCCGCTTCTTACAGATAAAAGAACGGGATTTTCGGGATTTGCAAATCTGTTATTTGTAAACTCGTCTACATACTCCTTCAGATGCAAAAGAAGTTTTTCACGGAATCTTTGATTATTAAAACTATATTCATTGATCAGATCATATAAATCGGGAGAAAGGATGAACCCGTCAGGCACATTGGATATACCCATATTCCTGGCAAAGATAAGTCCGTAAGCTTTGCTCCCCGTATCCCATACCGGAAGAAAAGTTTTGTTCTCATCAATTTTTTCAGGAAGAGTCTTGAACTGGTGGATTATTCCCTGCCTGAATTTTTTCCGTTTGCCTTTATTAAGGCAAACGGGGTCGCCATTCTCCGCTATCTCCGCATTTATGTGATCCCTTATACCGATTATGAGATTATCAAACAACTGCAGGAGAGGCGACTGCATGATCTGATCCCTCATAAAACGGTCCACAATTATATCAATAGACTGAGGTTTATCATCGGGATGAAATTTTTCAATGATCCTGTTTATGCCTATATTATTAATGCCTTCGATGCAGACATGTTTGAATATTTTATTAAATCTGTCGGAAACATCTCCATGAACGGTAATCAGATGATTTACTATATCTCTCAGCTGCGTCAGCCTCATCCGAGGAGTATCGAGAAGATTATTAATAACGATCATCTCCTGATTGGCAAGACCGTCAATAAGAAAAGTTCTGATAAAAAGCCTGATCACCTTTTTCAGAATGTCATAATCGATTTTGCCGAAACCGCTGCCGGGTAGATCATGATAATGTTTTTCCACAATCTTCTCGAAAATCCTGAGCCTGATAAGATTCATCTGAAAAAAAACTTTTAATGTGTCAAATTTCTTTTCCTTGTATGATCCGTACATTGAGGGAATTCCAAAGGCAATATGCCTTTTGAACTCAATTGTATCAAGAGGTTCATAAACTTTTTCAGAGAGGAGAACATCCTTTTTGAGAGAATACTGCAAATTCAGAAGCTCATCCAGAGCTGTAATGAGATTACCGCTTTTCAATAGCCCGAAAAATTCCGGCGGAGCTTCAAAAAGATCTTCCCTTGCATACTGCTCCAGTTTTTCAATGGCCCTCACATCCGAGAAATTATATTTATCAAAGAGCATCCTGTAAACATGAAGGAATGTGATGAACTTCTCTATGTTTATCTTTGATATGTCGCACCTTCTTACTACTTCAAACATCTTCCTGAAATCGTCGTCGGATATTTCATAAAGGAGTTTCCAAATTTTTGTTTTTGAAATATCAACTCCGAACATATTCTTAATATACTGAAGCATTTTGGTCATTTCGGTGGGGATCTTTGTTTTATAATACTGAATGAAATATGTTAAAATTTCTTCTTTTTCTTCTTCACTGACTCCTTCAAAATCGTTCTTTTTAACAAATTCGATAAATCTCTCCTCTTCCACAGAATTAAGGAAGTCCCAGAATCTCTCCCCGGAATGCTCTTTAAACTCTTCCAGTGCCTTTTTGTAAATCATATCCGCGGCATCTTCAATATCAAGGTTAACGAGCCTGAAAAAATTATCAAGGTTATCATATACCTCCTTTGGGACCAGATTATTAAGAAGCCTTTTATCGCCTGTCATCCAGTACTCCATGACTCTCTGTATCAGGAACACGGTTCTGCTGCTCGATTCAACATGGACCTGCTTTCTGAGAAAATGGATCAGATCGTTCATCTGATGGTTTGTATCGATCCTTTCGGTAAAAGCTCTGATATCCCCTGTAGCGCCGATATCGTGATAAAAAGCTGGGAAAACAGCCGCAAGTGAAGTTATAAGATAAAAGACATCTCCGTAGTTACTGTTCAAAAGCCTGGATATATCCCTCTGAAAAACATCCGTATCCTTCAGAAAAACACCGCCTAGTTTGAGATTAACAATAAGACTGGCAGCCAGTTTTCTCATAAGAGGAGGATTCAATTCAATGAGCTTCATCCATGTTCTGATATTTTCAATATGACTGAAATTTACAATAACTGACCAGTCGGATGCAATTCCTGAAAAACTGGGAAAACAAAATTTGGACTTTATAAGAATTTCAATAAAGTAATCGATTATTAAGATCCTTTTAGATTCAACAACGGTCTTGCCAATATTATAGATCGTTGAAAAAGCTGAAAAATAGTTTCTCTCCTTTTCAATTTCATCGAGCAGAACCGGCATTACCATATCAATTATGTTCTTTAATAAATCGGCCTTATCCTCTTTAACAAAAGCGGAACAAACCGAAGCAACGGTCCGCGACATAAAAAGCTGCAATTCCCTGTCGTTTCCTTCATTAGACTTTTCAACAAGATATGAAAGTATCCGTAGTTTGGAGCTGTCCTTGTCTATTGAATTATCTTCAATAGATCTCCTCACTGCTATACAGAGCTTCTCCCATACACCGGAATTATGCGAAAAATCGAACATCTCTTCAGCAGTATTAAAAACTTCTTCGGGATCCTCTTTTTTTAAATGAACGGCATTTATTCTTTCATTATATGAATCTTCCGAAACGGATTTCAGCATTTCAATAATTCTCTTTGCAGCCTCATTCTCACCAAGAAACTCTTCAATCCTTTTAATTTCATGGTCAGTGGATTTTATTATATTCTTTGTATAAATTTTATACTGGAGGTAAAGAAATTCATTGATCTTGGCAATGAGGCTCTTATCCCCTTTTTTCGTATTAAGCAGAATTTCGCCGATATCAACAACTTTATTATTTACGGTGCCGAAGAAAAAGCCGTCCCTGCTCTCACTGATCATCAAGTCAAAATACTTGCCGCTGAACTCTTCAAAGGCCGGTATGATCTCTATAAACCTGTTATTCTCTGCATTCTTCAGGAGAAAAGCGTACCTGTTAAAAAAGGTATCGCTGGCTCTTATTGCAGAGGCCTTTTTTCTTACAGTAGCTTCATAGATATAAAAAAAGATAACCGGAAGGACCTTATCCCCAAAGGGAACTATTTCATAAATGTAATCGAAGAGATATGTTCTTAATTCTGCAACAACAGATTTCCAGTCAATATTGGGATGCTGTAATTCTTCAATTAACAGATTAACTTTCTGAATTGCGCCCACCCTGTCACCCAGCGGCAAAAGGAGATTTCTTAGATCAAAAATTACAGGTTTTTCCATATCAGGGAGCCTCAATAATTAATATTCCGAAAAGATGTTAAAGAGTATATAATAAACGGACCCTATAAATTATAAGGTTTATCGGGTGTCAATTTAATAAAAAAAGCTCTTTCATGTCAATAAAAGTATAAACAGGCAAATTCGGGTTACTCTCCATTAAATTTTCTCAGCAATAATATTTTACCCCACTGCGCAGCCATGTGGCCCGTACCTTTCCTTAAAAATACCACAACACCCGCTCCCTTATATCCTCCGAGGAACATACCGTAACTTAAGGGTATGTTTGTGCCGTCAATTACCGTTGAGGTTTTACCCCAGAGACCTTCAACACTCTTTAATAGAATTTTCTGCAGATCCTGAGAAAATTCACTGTTGTATTTCTTCTTTATTCTTTGAGAAGTCTCGGCCGGATACATGGCTGTGCCCTTTATAAAAGTATTTGTCAATGCCTGAAATATTCGCAGCCGGTACTGAACCGGAAAATATTTCCTGAAACTTTCGATTTTCTCATCCCGGTTAGTTTCCGGATAGATCAAACCGGCAATCTTTATTAAATCTCTCAAAGAAAAATTTATGCTGAAGTTCAAACCTGCAAGCAAAGAAGCCCATTCCCTTTGGCCTGAGATTTCAGGAAGTTTTCCCGATAAACCAAGATATTTGCCGCTTTCCCTGTAAAATTCATACAACCTGTCTTTCCCGATCCTGTTATAGAGCGACGCAAAGAAGAGATTGCACGAATTTGAAAGAGCCCCCTCTAAATTTATCCTGCAGTGCCCCTCTTTTTTCCAGCATCTTTCAGGAAGAGGATCCTTTCCTCTGTTTATTCCTTTGCACTCATAATAATAATCATTAAAAATATCCTGCCGTTCCCTTGCTATATACAGCGAAACAATAATTTTCCAGAGAGAACCGGGAGGGAATTTCCGGTTAAGCAGAGACCTGCTGCTTATCTTTATTATATGCCCCGATGCCGGATCGAAAAGAGAGTAACTCACACTATGGGATAAGCCCTTGTTCAGGGACGGGAAAAACCTTACTCCCCTGTAATAGTGATTAATTATCTCAAATGCGGAATAGCCTCTTCTCGATAATTCCAAAGCTCCATGCTGGCAAAAACCTGCGCCGTGGCCCAGCCCCTGGCCTTTGAAAAGGAAAAATTTTTCTTTTCCGGTCTTTTCTTCATATATGCGGTAGTTATTGCTCTTAATAAAGTTCCATCCCTTTACTCTGTTGACTGTAAGGCGAAATGTTTCCGGAGCCGTTACAAAGGATCTATATCCGTCATCGATTGTCAGACTTAACCTGCCGATATCGTATGCAAGAGACAGTTCCCTATGATCATTGTATCCGGCCGGATTCAATATACGGTACAACTCATCAGCTCTGATCCTCCTTTCCCATCCGCTGTTTTTATTTCGGCAGAGAATTATGCCCTTCCTGTAGAGGATATCTCTCACGCCTTTATATCCTCCCTGCCGTAAGGAGAATACTCTTGAGTCAAAGGTTTTCCCTCCGCATCCGGAATGAAAAAGGAGCTCGCTCTTTAAAACTCTCCAGTCAATAAGGGGTTTACCTTCACTTTTGTAATCCGCTTCGGCCCTTTTGTGTCTCCCCCTGTATACCTGACAGTGAGTCAGATCGCAGAAATCGTAGTCTCTGTGAGCAGCACGATTCTTTCTGTAAAAACTCCTTGCTGTTATAATATGAGCAAGGGCATAATAGGCTTCAAGTTCTCCTTCGGATACTCTTCCGTATTCAGCATAAGACGAATCAAAAGCATATCTGTAGATATTTTCATTAATAATAATTTTCGGCCCCTTGCCCGAGGACTTTATATAAAGGGGCAGAGGATAAATACGTTTTTCACCATTAATTATTACAGATGCACTTTTATTTCTCCCCTGCATACCTGCAATCAGGTTAAAAAGCGAGGAGATGCTCCTGCCATTAACTTCAACTATCCATCTCATACCATGGAAGTATATTTTAAGATAACCGGTCTCAGAGGAAATCCCCTTGAGGTTGTCATGGAGCTTTACGTTTTCGTTAAAAGTAAAAACTATTGCTCCCCCGGAGCCCTCTTTCAAAAGACGCAGATGCCTGGAAAGTATATTTATTCTCAAGAGAGAATTGCTATCTCCCCATGGGGCTGCCCGTAACTGCATAGGGAATATACCCTTAAGAATAAATATAAACAGAAACAGATATTTCCGCATTATTTTTTCTGCACTTCAATAACCGCCGGAGCGGACCAGCCCTGAATATAGGGTTCATACATACATTCCATTCTTGCTGGCCTTGCCATAAACTTTCCCGGCAATTCGGCTCTGATTATATATGCCACTTCGTAAATCTTCCCCTTTTGAAGCTTATTAAAGAAAAAAACCATTCTGTTGTCCCATCTCTCGGCATGGATATAGGGTTTATATTCTCCATAGGCATTCTTTTTTATTACCTCAAAACCTGACGGAAGATAATCGGCCAGCAGAAGGTATTCAAAATTGTCTTCAGCTTTGAATCTGACTCTTACAAGAAGTTCATCTCCGACCCTGATCGATTTCCTTTCGCTGAGTCTTTCGGGTACAAGATATTCGTTGTTATGTATATCCATAACTCTCCTGATGCCCGAAAAGGACCTGAAAAGCTGCAGTCCCTTGGAAAGCCCGGCCAATCCCTTATCCTCACTTTTGAATATGGAGAAAAATCCGGAAGGTTTAAAATAGAGCGTGCCCGAAATTGTCAGGTCAAAGCCTGCATCTTTACCGGCTTTCCCGGAAGCAACAACTTCATACTCTTTGCCTGGGACAATACCATCAAGCGGGACTGTTTTTATCAGATCATAGCTTTTCTGCATTGTTTTCGGATCATATTTCAGAGCGGCAATGCTTTTGCCGTTCATTTTAAAATCAATTTCAGCGCTCTCCCCGGCCTGCCCTTTCCGTTTTTTCATATATTCACACATGGCAAGAATAACTGTTGCGGTCTCCTTTGTGGAGCTCCACCTGCTGCCTAGCACTCTCTTAGATAAGGATCTTACAATCCTGGCAGGCAGCGCAGATTCATTGCCCGATTGCACAAGAGCCCAAAGCACATGAGCCGTGATCTCAGTTCTCGACCCGGGCCAGCTCCATCTCTGAGAGCCTGTATCGGGCCAGTAGACGCCCTTATCATCCGATTTTTGAAGTTTGATCAACCTATCTGTTATTGAGTATATTGCCGGCTCTATTTTTTCTTTTATCTCTCTGACATTTATTTTGCCGTATCTTTTTTTCGGATCAAAGAGGGAGAGAGCCTTTAACAGACATGCAAGACGGTAGGGATTCTGTTTTTTAAGTTTAATGATTTCCGTAAAGGCTCTATTATCCCATCTGCCCCAAAGCGAATAAATATAGAGGAGAAAAGCCTTTGCATCCATATTGGATACATTGGAATACTTCAGCATTCTGCCCACAGCTTTTAATCCTCTGTTGATAATACGATCATTTACATTATATCCGAACTTATCTGCGAGAAACAACGAATAGAGGGCATACCCTGTCAGATACTCGTTGCCCCTGTCTCCTGCCCACCAGCCCCAGGTACCGTCATAGTTTTGCGCCCGTTCCACTCTGTTTATACCTGTTTTGACCATATTGGGAAGATCCTTTACTGACTTATTGTTTATGAGATAAGCAAAATTCTCATTCTGCAAAAGACGGTGCACCGCAAGAAGCGGGATAAACCTGTTGATGGTCTGTTCAACGCATCCGTAGGGATATTGAACCAAAAATTTTGCTGCTCTGAGCATCTGAAATATGGGAGACGGATTCAGAGACACGGTAAGAGATTCCGGAACAAATTTAAAGTCTTCGCTTTCCTTCACAGGACTAATCACTACCCTCCTGTTTCTGCCCATATCGCCGTATCCGAAAAGTTTAAAGGCAGAACCTCTTCTGAGAACCGGAACGGTTATCTTAAGAGCGTCACGGGCTTTGCTGTCTGCCCGCGCTTTAAACCGAAGGACCAGCTTCTTTGCCTGCTCCGGAACATCAATCGAATAAAAATTTCCGGCAGAACCGAAACCGGGCAGGCTGATATCTCTCTTTTTATCCGGCTTAACGCTTTTACCGTTAACCTGAAGATCCACTTTTACTTCTTTGAGGCCCCGCTTCGTGTTGCTGTTTACAATGCCGATAATCCCAACTCTGTCCCCTTCAATAAAAAATCTGGGCCTGCCTATACGGGCAATGAGTTCCTGCGTTACCAAGAATTTCTTCTTTTTCTCACCCACTCTTCCTTTTTTGTCATGGGCTCTTGCGGTTAATCTCCATGTTGTAAGGTTATCGGGAAGGAGGATATTCACTTTTGCTTCACCACTGCTGTCTGTTCTGATGCTGGCCTTCCAGAAGGCGGTATCTTTGAAGTTTTCCCTTACCTTTACCTTGCCCTCCTTTGCCGCTCCTGCAAGAATTGTAATAGGATATGAATATCCTGTAAGGACCCAGTTTGAAATCTGCGTATAGAAAAAATCAATCATAGGAGGCGTATGGTCTCTTCTGATATAGTATATGGACTCGTCAACTGCCGCAATAGAGAGATCGGCTTTCAGAGGATTGCCATTATCGTCAACGGTCTTAATTCTAACCACTGCCTTTTCACCTGGAGCATAAACATCCTTATCGGTATTGATCTTTATTCTGAGTCTTGTGTCGCTGACAGGTATTGATATATTGACTGTTCTTGTAAAAAGAGCCCTTTTCCTCTGCATAGTGGCAGTTAAATAGAAGTTGGGTGCATAGGAGTCCTTAACTTTAATTCTAACAGGCATTATATTGCCCTTCATTCTGACAAGCTGCGACTTGTAAATATCCCTCCCTTCCAGCGTCAGAAGTATACTTGAATCCGGATAACGGCTTTTAAGAAGGCAGGTAATCTGACCTCCTCTTTTCAGAACGGTCCTGTTGACTGACAGTTCAAGATTTTTCAGCCTTGACGCTATTTTGCCGCCTCTGTAATTATATATCATTACGACCCTTGAAGCTGTAATAATGTTATTGCGCCTGTCCGCGCCCTGTACAACAATATCAAACTCTCCGTAACTGGAAAAGTTCTCAGGCAGTTTCACAAGTGCCCTGCCGCTATTATCCGTTTCAATTCTTCCGGAAAAATATGGACGCCTTTCATGAACATAGACACGCTGATAGGGTTTCCAGATATACCTGTAAAGACTTAACTTTAATTTTACACTGAGAGGTTTCCCCGTATGAGTCAACGTTTTTATTTCAACAGATTTTTTTTCATTACTTGCAAAAAAATTCTGCAGCGGATTGATCTTTATATAATACTCCCCCCTGCCGACTCTGATCTTTGAACTCGAAGATATACTCACATTTGATTTATCAACAACAGTTGCCTCCAGTGTTATTTCACGGTCGTAGGGCAGATTGCCCGAATAGAGCCTGAGAACGGTATTCCCGTTCTCATCAAGATATTTTTCTCCTTCCAGTTTTAATTTATTATATGATCTGGCAGGCCCGCTCTCTTCTTCCCACCAGTAAACCGTATCCGTATCACGCAGCCTTGTCTCATAAAATCTGTATTTCACATAGGCATTTTTCAAAGGCGCGCCGAAAAAATACTTTGCTTCCACTTTGAATTCAATGGTATCGCCGTTGACAAAATAATCTCTCGAAGGAGTGATCTCTATCTTGAATTGAGGCTTCCTGTACTGTTCAACATAAAATTTACCTGCTCCGTAGAGATTTTTCGGAGCAGGCCCCACGCGAATATAATAGGTGCCTAGACCGCTTACCGCATCAACCGTAACTTCGCCGGCTGCCGTACCCCATTCATCAAGGTTACCCCGGCCTTCCTTTACGGTTTTGCGGGTATCGTTATTTATGATCTTATAATAATACCTTGCCCAGGGCCTGGGAACAAAACGCCGATCCCTCTTCTTTGCAATAATTTTATAATATATCCTATCACCCGACCTGTATACTGGCCGGTCAGTATAAACAAAATATTTATATTTTTCACGCTTAAAAGCAGCGGGAGAACCTGTACTGCTGATGGCATAGCTTCCGTCCCTGCCGATAACAAGAACCGACATGTGTTTGTCCGAAGAGAGTCTTAATTTAAAGAGACCGTCTCGGTCTGTTCTTCCGGTTTTCACGATATTCAGAGGCAGGTCTTCGATCCTCTGCGGAGCTTTATATGTATATCTTGAATAACGGTACCTCTTCTGTTTCGGCGTGGAATCGAATACTACAACTCCGGCATCCTTAAGAGGCTTGCTCTTCACAAGGCTCGACACATAAGCAAGCAGAGAATATTGAGATCTCTTAACAACAAGGCCCACTGAAGTAACGGTAAAATATTTTCTGTTGATCACTCTCCCTGCTCCTTTTACTTCAATGCAGTAACCTCCCGTGGCAAGAGGGTCCTTAATGTCAAGAGTCTGATACCTCCACTGGTATGGTTTAAAATCCTTTATTGACTCCTCCCATTGCACCGCAGTCTTAAATCCCTCTTGAGCCGGATCAACCAGATCGGGATTGCTTCTGCCCCTTAAAAAAGTTTCTATGGGAACCCTGTATACGGTTGCTTTTACGCTTTCAAGCCTGAAAGTTCTCAAACTGAATGATATCCTGTTACCCGGCGCAAAGGTGTATCTGTAAGAATATACTTTAACCTCCGGGGGTTTTGCTGTAACAACAAAATTATAATTCTCTTTTTTCTCCCCTTCCGATATGTAGACCACAGGCGTATTAAATGAATAGAATCCTTCATGGTATATTTTCAGTTTATACCTGCCCGGTTTTATGTCCGTGATCTGAAAAGATCCGTCATGGAAAGTGGATGCCGAATGGCTTGTCCGTCCCGATACGGTTATGTTGACATTTATTGCAGGCACATCCACGCCTTTGATAGTGATCTTCCCCGTAATTGACGCGGGCCTGAAAAGCTGCATAGGCAGTCTGAAGACCTCTCCTCTTTTTATATATTTCAGCCTGACCGTTTCTGAAATATATCCGGGCTTATTAAAATATACAATATACTTCGACTGAGTAAGTTTCAAAAATCTGTACTTTCCATTACTGTCGGTTTTCATGATTTCAGGTTTTTTTCTGTTATAGGAGGAGGAGTATCCGTAGGTATAGCCCTTTACGAGTTTAACTTCCACGCCCCGCAGCGGCATACCGGAACTGTCGGTTACTTTACCTTCAAGTACGGCTTCAGGGTCAATATATATATTCTGTGTCTTTAATGAAATAATACTTCTCGATTTATATGTGACATAACCATGGGCCTCAACTTCAACTATATACCTGATATGCGGGATAAAGCCTTTAATCTCAAAAAAACCCTCAGAGTCGGTTTTAACAAGATAGTAACCCACTCCGAGATTGGCATTTTTTATTTCAACTGAGGCTCCTTTAACGGGCTTCCGCGTTTTACTGTTGTATACATATCCTCTGATAACCGCTTCTTTATTCAGAGAAGGGTCTTTTTTTGAAGCATATACTTTTCTTCCTGCATTGCTGGTCTTTATACCGACAGCGGCGCATGAAACAGCAAAAAAAGAAAGCGTAATGAAAAATACCGCCCTTGCCAAAAGGTTTCTATAGATCATGGAGAGTCTCCTTAAAGTTACTTTATTGTAATTGACTTAAATGCAGAAATTCCCGATATCTTTCTGCCGGACAAAATTCTCTTTATATATGAAACGGTCTTAATTTCGGCAGGCACAAAGACCATTGAGGACCCGTCTTCAAGATTGATTTTAATGCCATAGCTCGATATGTCTATCATATTTATATCAAAAATCTGAAAGGGCCGCGATGTTATTGTAATGACAATTTCGGTTTCGTCAAGTTCCTCAATACTCAGCGGTTTATACCTGTGATCATATCTCAGAGCTCCTCTGAGATACTCCTTTAAAATTTCATCGAGCCTGTAGTTCGAATGATCAAAAGCTCCATAGCACCCTCTGACTCTTTTACCTTTTATTAGTGTTATAAATATCCCCACTTTGCCGTAAAAAGGAGGGGGCTTTACCCTCACCAGTCCCCTATCATGTTTCCGATTATTCCTGCCTGCCAGTTCCGCAGCAGCAAATTTTTTTAATTCCCCGATAAGCTCTTCAGCTGCGCGTGACGATGCAAATTTTTTCCAATCATGCATAAAGTCAATGCCCGGAAAGAGTATCGATGCTGAACACAAGGTAAAATAAAGGGCAACAATATATACTATTCTGACTTTTGCAAACATAGAGACTCAATTTCCACTTAATATACTACTTTAAATAGACCGGAGGATAGAAATCCTTATAGAGAAGCGACCGCTCGATCAGTTTATTGTTCAGAAATTTTTCTCTGAATACATAGACCACTATGCCCTGTCTCAATCCCTCATTGTTATTGACGAGGGGGATATTGATCTCCTCCTCTTCGGTTTCAATATTATATCTGTAATTAAGCTGCTTCTCACCGTAAATTATAAAAACCATACTTTTACCATTTATAGAAGCGGAAATATAGAGAGTCTGTTTGTAAGGATTACGCACTCTCAGATCCTTTTTGCCGTATTTGATCGTAGCGTCAAGCCCGGGCGGCACATACGTAACAGGCTGGTAATGTCGGTGGCGTTCAATAAGAGTCATTCCTGCCATAAGAAACGCGTTAAAAAGCGTTGATGAAACCTGGCACAACCCTCCGCCCGGTTCCATTCTTGTTTCTCCCCTGTAGAGGACAGTACCGTTTACATAGCCGTTTTCAGCAGACCCTTCGCCAACAGTTTGATTAAAAGAAAATGTTCTGCCGGGCTGAATAACGGTTCCGTTTAAACGGTCACAGGCAAGGGCAAGATTATACTTAACTTCTTCGGTCTGATCCGTAACAGAAGTAAAGAATGAGGATATTACTATTCTCTTTTCAGGAAATAATTCTCTTGGATAAAGAACCGGCAAAAAAAATATTATAACAGGAATAAAAGTCCGCAACATTGACACTGACATAAAAAGTTCCTTAAGAAAAGGAATTATTCGGGATAACTTACCCGTAAATCACCCTGTCATAATACTTAAATAATTTCAAGGATTATATTTCTATATCAAGATCCTTTTTATTTATTACTTTATTAAGGGGATATTCGATGATCCCGTCAGCTCCGGCTTTAATTAATTCCGGTATGATCTCCCTGACAATCGATTCATTGATCACCGTTTCCACAGAAACCCATTCCGACTGATAAAGTTTTGCCACAGTAGGAGCCGTTAGGCTGGGAATGATATCTACAACTTCTCCGATCTTATTTTCGGGCACATTCATCTTTAATCCCACCATAGTCCCTGCGTTAAGGGCGCCTCTTAAGAGAAGGGACACCTGACGGATTTTTTCTCTCTTCCAGGGATCTTTTATACTATCCTTATTAGCTGCCAATTTTGTATTTGTTTCAAGAAGGGTATGGATTATCTTTAATCCGTGAGCTTTGATTGTTGATCCGGTTTCAGTAACTTCAACAATGGCATCCACAAGTCCTTCAACAACCTTTGCTTCTGTTGCCCCCCATGAGAATTCCACTTCAACGGGAATATCCCGCTCTGCAAAATACCTTCCGGTAAAATTTACAAGTTCGGTAGAAATCCTTTTGCCCCTGCAGTCTTCAAGGGATTTGATAGGAGACTCGTCAGGCACAGCAAGCACCCACCTGGCTTTTTTTGTACTGACCTTTGAATATACAAAATCCGATAAAATTTCCACATCCGAATTATTCTCAAGGATCCAGTCAAGGCCGGTAAGCCCTACATCAATAACCCCGTTCTCAATATACCTTGCCATTTCCTGCGCTCTTATAAGGGAACAGGATATCTCACTGTCGTCTATTGAGGGGAAATAATTTCTCGACGATACCGATATATTCCATCCGGCCTTTTTAAAAAGCTCAATAGTTGCCTTTTCAAGGCTTCCCTTGGGGATTCCCAGCTTAATCTGTCTGCTCATTTTGCATCTCCATAAACATCTTCAGGATCAAAAACTTTTTTACCGTCAATTTTTAACTCATCTCCCTTAACAACTCTGTAAAAACAACTGACAAATCCGGTATGGCACGCAGCTTCGCCAATCTGATTCACTTTTATCAATAGGCAATCATTATCACAATCCACGCGGATCTCCTTAACCTCCTGAACATTACCGGAAGATTCACCCTTTTTCCATAATTTGCTCCTGGAACGGCTCCAGTAATGAACGATCCCCGTTTCAAGTGTCAGCTTCCAGGATTCTTCATTCGTAAATGCCATCATTAAAACTTCACCTGTCCTGTAATCCTGGGCAATAACCGGCACAAGGCCATTCTGTTTTTTAAAATCCAGCTCGATCATCAAAAACTCCGATTTTATACAAATTTATTAAATAGTCTCATTATCAGGAAAAGATCAATACTGAAAAATCAAATTTATTTTTCAAGTAAATTATATTATTTGTTATTATCAAGAGGTTATTTTCGGTGTCAGAGGCGAAATTTATCTAATTGCTTCTGTTAAGCTCTTTATCAATTATCCACTGAATGGCAAATTTCAGTATATCGGTACCTTTCTGGATGCCCAGTTTTTCTTTTATGTGCCTTCTGTGGCTCTCAACAGTATTTACGCTGATATTGAGTTCTCTTGCAATTTCACCTGTTGCATAGCCTCTTCCGATCAGGTTAAAAACTTCCAATTCACGGTTTGTCAGAGGCTCTGAAGAATCGTGTATATTATTATTTACATGATTTTCAGGTGTAGAGATCAATTTTTTTATAAACTTTCCGGTTATACTTGCGCTGATATATATATCCCCGCTAATAACCGCTTTTATAGCATCACTGACAATATCGAGAGGGTCGTTTTTAGTTACATATCCCTTTGCTCCTGCCCTGATTGCCCTTTCAACATATATTACTTCATCATGCATTGACAGCACAAGGATCTTAATATTGCCGAATCTCTTTTTAATTACGCCTATAAGGTCTATTCCGTCAATATCTTCCTTTAATGAGACATCGATTATTACTATATCGGGCAGAACTTCAGACAGAGACTTAATTGCGCTTTCAGCATTGGAGGCCTCTGCGCATACATAAAAATCGCTCTCCTTGTCAAAGACTTTCTTTAAACCCTGCCTTACAAGGGGATGATCGTCAATAAGCATAATATTAATTTTCTTATTTTTCATAGCTTTCTATCTGAATTATAAATGAGCCGCAAAAAATTTTCAATAATGTATTCCCAATATTATTAGTAACAGATTTAATTCATATATAACGGAAATCCATTATATAAATATATTTCAAGTTATTTTTAATTTTACAGTTACAACGTAACCTTCTTCACTCTGTTTTGAGTCATATTCCGCATCAATGATCCCGGCTCTGTATTTCATAATGCGCAAACCGATTCCCTGATTATGGCCTGCTTTATCGTTATCTTTCTTCTCTCCGTCATCTTTGATGCTTAAAATCAGATACTGCCCCTCGCTCCTGAGGCTCAGTCTGATATTCTTTGCATTGCCATGCTTTATGGAATTATTAATAGATTCGCTGATAATATAATAGAGATTTGTAATTATATCATTATCGTTTATTGAAATATTGTCCTGCAGATCCAGATTGATCGAAATATTGAAAATTCTTTCGGAATCAAGCGCCAGTTCCTTAACAGCCGATATCAATCCGAATTTTTCCAGATTTATAGGATGCAGACCCTTTGAGAGCTTTCTTGTATGGTCAATCAATTCATGTATGATATTAATGCTCTCCTCCAGATCCTTTGTCTCACTGAAGGATTTTTCCTTTAAAGAGTTTCTAACCGCCTGAGTAATATAAGATAATCCGGTCAGCTTCTGCCCAAGACTGTCATGAATATCCTGACCTATCCTCTGCCTTTCAGTCTCTATTGCATTCATTATCTCCTTTTCAATGCTCTTCTTTTCTGTTATATCAACAAAACTTTCCAGTACTCCTATAACTTCTCCGGTATTGGATAAAAAAGGCACCGATTTCACAAGAAGCGCTGTATATTCACTGTTCAAATTAATAGTTTTTTCATATTCATATTTTTTATTATTGTCTAAGGCCTTTTTGAACATTTCCATGTCATCTTTGCAGTTCAGCCTTTGCCAGACAATATGAAACTTATTACCGATAATATCCCCTTTCCTGAGCTTAAGCATATTTAAGAGTGTTTCGTTAACTCTGATAATATTTTCTTCCCTGTCTATAAGCCACATTCCTATAGACGCCGAATTCCAGATCTGATCTATCTCATGATAAGCATTTTCTCTCATCTCTTCATACAGAGAAATTTTGCGAATTATCCAGAAGGATACGCCGAATCCGATTGAAACCATAAAAATAAAGAGAAAAAGCATTATTTTGTTAGTTGTTACAATTGCAATATTTGCATTTTTATCCGCTTTTAACAGAATATTATCCGCATATTGAATTATTCTGTTTATTTCCTTTGTTGTAGATTTAACTCTTCTGTCCAGATTTTTCATTATGGCGGAGATATTTTCAAATTTTTTGCCAATGATCTTTGAACGGTGATCATTAAAGAGCGATTCTGCATACTGCATAAATCCTATTATCTCCTTCTCAATACGTATGAGTTTTCTCTTTAGATCCGGGTCTTTTCCGGACAGCTCAAATATTTTCTCTTTAGCAACCTGATTCTGCTTTAAAACTTTTTTAAATTCCTCCTCAATATATATGATCTTATTCAGATCATTTGCAAGAAGCATCTCCCTTGTTAATTTATTGGCCCTCTGAAGAGTAATGATCAGATCATCGCCCGTTTTTACAGTAGGAAATGCGGTTGCAGTGATATCATCTAATTTTGACTTGATTTTAGAAACGTTTAAAAAGGCGATCAGATAAAAAATTGAAAAAAGGATAAATATGATCCAGAAACCTGCTGCAATTATCAGAGCGCTGCTCTTTATTTTTTTGATCCTCATAATTTTGATGTTAATCCTAAAATTTTAGTAAGATCATTTCATCCTGAATTGCTCAAATAGTAAAACAGTTTTTATCTATTATTTGCAATTTTATATATTAATTACTATAAATCAATCATTTCCGTTTAAGAGATCAAATATGATGGGAAACAATTAAAATAATTTAATTCCATCATTAAATAAGTTAAAAATCGGTGATTGACACAAGACTGTTCACCTCTATATAATTATAATCAAGATTAAATTAAAGAGGTTTGGATTAATGAAAAAGAAATTTTTTAGTATTATTGCATCAGGATTATTTATTCTGTTAATAAGCTCAATAATGATGGGCTGTAAGGCAAATTTGCCAGGCAAAGACGATCCTCAGGGTGCATCAGAACCCAGCAAAATGGAAAATACAAAATAGATATCATTGAATTATTTTCTGAAAATGAGGAGATCTCAAATAGCGGTTCAAATTATAATATCTGTTTTTTTTATAATTTAAACTCTCTTTTGAGAAATCCTCATTCTATTCGTTTTATCAGAAGCTAATTTTGAAACAGACATTACTGTTGTTGCCCTTGCACGCGGTTATTCTCTGAATACCCTTACAAGTTTTTCCCTCAATCTCTTAAAAACTCTTAAAGATCTTTTAATATTTTGTTATGCAAATGCAAACAATGTGCAGGACAGCGCCTTACAGAAAGATTGAGCCCGCAGAAGACTTGAAAATATTATAAGACGATCACTGCCCCGGATTACCTTTTTCCAGAATTGATCTCAATTTACCGCATTTGTCGGTTAAAGCCACTTCAACATTAAGCTCACGAGATCCCTTTTCTGCAATAGTCTTTTTATCTGAAATTACTTTCTTATCTTTGATCCACGCTGCGAGATCTTTATCCTTCCTTGTAATTTTTTTTAAGGATATTTTATCAGTTACAATATATTTCTGATTTCTGAAAGCGGCAACTTCATCTCCATTCCCCGATTTGATGACCATAGTACCGTCACTAACAAGCAGAACGGTTTTTTTGCCGGAAGCGGACAGCAAAAACTCCGAACCGGAGGAACGAATACTCGAATTAGGTGTCTTTAATCTGTACTTATATTTTCTGTCATCATTATTAAAGCTGGAATATACAACACCCTTTTTTACAATAAATGAAAAATTATATTTCTCCTCTTCTTTATTATAAAAGGCCCTTTCAATTTTCAGGATAGTATTACAGGTAACTTTGATCAATATTCTATCATTAAAAAGGATCTCTGCCGAAGAATTATCGCCGGTTTTGATTATGCTGGATTCACCAAATTTTGTCTGCTTTCCAGCCTCAACATTGTCAACGGAGACATCTCCGATCACATTGTTTATTACCATTGATAACTTGGAAAGATCTTTGTTTACCCTGCTTTTATTTAAAACAAAAAATGCTGCGGCAATAAAAAGAAAAGAGAAAGCAGAAACCAATACAGGTTTAAAATTTTTTTTCACGAACTTTTTTGCGGTTTTACCTGATCTCTTTTCCGACTGTAAATTATTATATGAAGAAAGAATTCTGTTGTAAAGGTTTTCCGATGGTTCCAAATTCGTGTTGTTTGACGATTGAAAAATTTTTTTTAATAACTTGAATTCTCTTTTGCAGTGTTGGCATCCTGAAAGGTGATCCTCAATCTTCCTGCGAAATACCCCATTCTCGGTCCCAAAGAGAAAATCAATAAGATCTTTTCTTTTTATATGATTGTTCATATTCATCCGAACTCCTGATTATTAGACAATTATTTCATATAAAATTGACAGGAAAAATAATATTTTTTAGATAAATCCTGTTTTTTTTAATTCATCCATGAGGTAAACGGAAAGCTTTTTCATCTTCCTTCTTACGGTTCTTTCGGAAATTCCAGTATTCTCTGCAATTTGGGCAAAACTCAAATTCATCTCTTTTTTCATAATAAATATAGACTTTGAAAATTCATCTATATTCTCAAGTAGTTTATATATTTTGCTGTTTAGCTCCTCTACTTCGATTTCGGCCTCAACATTGTCATAAGAGGAGGAGTATTTTGAAATATTTGTTTCTTCAATATCAGAAAAACTGAATTTACTATTTCTCTTTAAAAAATTAATACAGAGATTATGGGCCGTTCTGTAAAGGAAAGCCCTGATGCTCTTCTCATTTACTTCATTTTTCATTGAGTATTTGATCAGATTGATAAAACAGTCGTGGAGAATATCTTCCGATAATTCATAGGAATTAATAAACCTGTAAATATAAACAAAAAGCTCATTTTTTAGATCTTTATAGAGAGAATCAATTTTTTCTATTTCGAGCATTTTACAATTTTGTACCTGTTATTTACATATAATACAGGTTATTCAACTTCCTCTGTGTATTTTTTTGAAAGTAAGTTGATACCTCTTCTTGTCAATGAAAAATTATAATAGAAACCGCATCCATGAAAAATATTAACATATTATTTTAAAATGTTAAATAAATTGTCTAAGAAAGAAATTTTTTTAAAAAAATAATCATAAAATGATTGATATATATATCCTGATTTTTATAATATAAATATACTAAATGGTATGATACTGACTTTATAAAGCGGCATATTTAAGTTAGTTATATCATATGTTCTTGTTACATCCAAATTAAACATTCCATATTGAGTAAGCCTCTCCATGGGGCTTACTCTACTTTTGTTAAAATTTCAACATCTATATCTTTTATATCAAAATATAGTGGACATTTAACAAATTATTATATTAATTTGGCCGGATATGGACGAAAGAGCAAAAAAGATCCGGAGAGCATCATGGATAGCAATTATAGGAAATATTATTCTTGCTGTTCTGAAAATTGTGATCGGGTTTATATCGGGAAGCCTTGCGGTTATTGGCGACGGGATTGACAGTTCCACCGATATAATTACATCGTGTATCACTCTGTATGCCTCCGGAATAATCTCAAAACCGCCCGATATTAAACATCCCTACGGTCACGGCAGAGCTGAAACAATTGCAACAAAAATACTGGCCTTTGTTATCTTTTTTGCGGGAGCTCAGCTGGGCCTTTCCACAATAATAAAAATATTTAAAAATGAAAGCACAACCATTCCGTCATTACTTGCCATATATATTACAATTGTATCAATCTGCGGAAAACTCTTTATAGCCTACTGGCAGTACAGGATCGGCAGAAAAACGGAGAGTTCGATGCTTATTGCCAACGGGAAAAATATGCAAAATGACGTAGTTATCTCCCTCGGAGTCCTTACAGGTCTGATATTTACGATCTTTTTGGACAAACCGATACTCGATCTCATAACGGCATTAATTATAAGCCTCTGGATACTTAAAACATCCATCGGCATATTCAGCGAGACAAATACGGAATTAATGGATGGTATTGCAGACTCAACTATATATAATGACATATTTAAAGCTGTGAAAACCGTGGACGGCGTTTTTAATCCTCACAGAATAAGAGTAAGAAAACTTGCCAACATGTTTGTTATTGACCTTGACATAGAAGTTAACGGAAGCCTTGCAGTATCGGATGCGCATAAAATCGCAATAAGTGTTGAAAACGCAATAAAAAAAGATATCAACAATATTTATGATATAATCGTTCATGTGGAGCCCTATGGTAATATAGAACACCACGAAAAATTCGGGATATCAAAAGAAGAAATAAGTTAACTATAAGGATATTATAATACCTGCGCTGAGAAGTCTGATTGAGTAACCAGGTTCCGAATACCTGCTGTAGTGCGAGAGAATTTCCCTTAATTCCAACCGGTTTTTTTCAATCATTTTTGCAGTTCTTGTGATAGCTCCCCTCATATCTTTCCCATACCACTTCATTTTACTCTCCTGAAGCTGCAGTTTTTCCTTTAACTCCCCGATTCTTTTATTATATGATTCTTTTACCTTTTCTACTTCCGGATCAATCTGAAATTCAATATCGTCGCATATCTCGGCAGCTCTTATATTTGCCTTCTCAATTAACCTTTTCTTTGACAGTTCATAAAAACCGGAATACCCTTTAACAATTTCCCTGCTCTCTTCCATATAACCGTCAATTCCGATACAGGGCTTTCCGGCATCACAGAGATTCTGTTCAATTAATTCCGATTCAATATCCTCCATATCAAAGAGATCGCTTCCCCCTGAGGGATCAACTACAACCGGCACAAACTCTTCAATTGTTGTTATATAATTATAAGCAACAATATAATTAAATACCATACCGATAAAGGGAGTTTTATAATCAAAAAATCTGA